>DATEML010000025.1:0-16890 GCA_035275585.1 Steroidobacteraceae bacterium
GACCACGATCTCGCGGTCGGCGTGATCAACGTGCCCAGCTTCTACCAGGACTTCGAAGCGAAATCGTCCGGTGCCAAGGACTATCGCAGCACCACACGAGACGTGCGCAAGCTCATCGAGGAGCTGCGCGAGAAAGACCACGTCGATTCGCTGATCATGGATCTGCGCGGCAACGGCGGCGGCCACCTCACCGAGGCGACGGCTCTGTCCGGCCTGTTCATTCCCGGCGGCCCGATCGTGCAGCTGCGCGAGACCGGCGGCCGCGTCGAAGTGCTCGACGATCCGGAACCGACCATCGCGTGGGACGGCCCGCTGATCGTGCTGGTCGACCGCTTCAGCGCTTCCGCGTCGGAGATCTTCGCGGCGGCGATCCAGGACTACGGTCGCGGCCTGGTCGTCGGCCAGCAGACGTACGGCAAGGGCTCGGTGCAGAACCTGTATCCGCTCGATCGCTACGCGCTCGGCCCGGATCCGGGCTTCGGCCAGCTGACGGTGACGATCGGCAAGTACTACCGGGTCACGGGCGAGAGCACGCAGCATCGCGGCGTGCAGCCCGACATCGCGATGCCGACGGCGATCAGCACCGAGGAAGTCGGCGAGAGCACGCGCGAGAGCGCCCTGCCCTGGGATCGCATCCGCCCGGTGGAGTTCGGCCGCGAGACGCAGCTGAGCCAGGCCGTCCCGACGCTCGAGCACTCGCACGAGGAGCGCATCGCCAGCGATCCGGACTTCCGCCTGCTGCTCGCCGATCTCGATTCGTTCGAGAAGGTGCGTACGCAGAAGAAGCTGTCGCTCAACCTCAAGACCCGCATCGCCGAGCGCGAGCAGATGGAGAAGGAACGCATGGCTCGCGAAAACGAGCGGCGCACGGCGCGCGGACTGAAACCTTTGACCTCACTTGCCGATCTCAATGGCGCCGAGCCTCCCGACGCCGTGCTTTCCGAGACGGCGGAGATCGCAGCCGACCTCAGCGGCATGAAAGGTGTATTCCTTTCGCGCCTCAAGTCGGACGGGGAGCGAGCGGCGACGCCCTGAGCGGTCCTGAGCCGCCCGTCCAGGGCGGTTGACTCAGTGATGAGCTGGTGTTGTAGTTGACTACAACACCAAACACTCCTACTATGCGGCCACCTCGCAGCGGGATGGCTGCACGCATCTGGCCTGGCACGTCAATGTTGAACATAACCAATTCGGCGCGGTTCCCGCGCTTTAGCGGCCGACTGGCGGCTGTTTCGCTACTGATCGCCGTTTCAGCCCTCGCCTTGAATGGCTGCGGCAAGGGTGACGCCAAGGAGGCTGCAGATACGGCCACAGCCGCGATTCCCGTGCAGGTCGATCGGCCCTCGCGCGGAGAAATGCTCTCCGTGTACGCGGGCACAGCGCCGCTGCAGGCGGACCAGGAAGCCACGGTCGTCGCCAAGGTCGGCGGAGAGGTCCGCGAGATCCTCGTCGAAGAAGGCGACCGCGTGAAGGCCGGCCAGGTGCTCGCTCGCCTCGATGGCGATCGGCTGCGCTTCGAGCTGCAGCAGACCGAAGTCAACCTGGCCAAGCTCGAGCGCGAGTACAAGCGCACGGTCGAGCTGCTCAACCGCAAGCTCGTCGCCGCTTCCGCCGTCGACAATGCGCGCTCCGAAATGGAGTGGTTGAAGGCCGCGCGCGACCTGGCGCAGCTCAATCTCGGCTACACGGAGATTCGCGCGCCGATCGCCGGCGTGGTCTCCGCCCGCCACATCAAGGTGGGCAACACGATCAACGTCAACGACCGCACTTTCCAGGTCACGGACCTCGATCCCCTCATCGCCGAGGTCCACGTGCCGGAGCGCGAGTTCGCGAAGCTGCGGCCCGAGCAGGCCGCGACGATCATCGTCGACGCGCTCGCCGGCGCGAGCTTCGTCGGCCGCGTCCAGCGCATCAGCCCGACGCTCGATGCGGCGACCGGCACGTTCAAGGCCACGATCGAGGTGATCGATCCGAAGCGCGAGCTCAAGCCCGGCATGTTCGCCCGCGTCGGCATCGTGCTCGAGCGTCGCAGCGCCGCGCTGCGCATCCCGCGCGGTGCGATCGTCGAAGCGGAAGGCGCGCCGACCGTGTTCGTCGCCAACGGCGACAAGGCCGAGCAGCGCAGTATCAAGACCGGTCTGACGAACGCCGGCCTGATCGAGGTCATCGACGGCCTGAGCGGCGATGAGCGCATCGTGGTCGTGGGCCAGAACGGCCTGAAGTCCGGCAGCTCGATCCGCCTGATCGAGGAGCCGGCGCGCGCCGCGGTGACCGAGCGCAAGTCCGAAGCGAGCTGACGCTGCCAGTCCCGCGGGAAGCCCCGGAGCTCCGATGAACATCGTCGAGTTCGCCATCCGTCGGCGCGTAACGATCCTGATGCTGACGGTGGCGCTGCTGCTGTTCGGCGTCGTCTCGCTGCTGCGCCTCAAGGTCGACCTGCTGCCCGACCTCTCCTACCCCACGCTGACCGTGCGCACCGAGCTGCCCGGCTCGGCGCCGCTCGAGGTCGAGAACCTCATCACGCGGCCGGTCGAGGAAGCGGTCGGCATCATCCGCAACGTGCGTCACGTGCGCTCGGTGTCGCGCTCCGGCCAATCGGACGTGACGCTCGAATTCGCGTGGGGCACGGACATGGATCTCGCCGGCATCGACGTGCGCGAGAAGCTCGACCTGCTGCAGCTGCCGCTGGAAGCGAAGCGTCCGCTGCTGCTGCGCTTCGACCCGGCCAGCGAGCCGGTGATGCGACTGGCACTGGCCGACAAAGCGAACGCCGGTTCCGCGGACGCAGCGCAGGCCCGCCTGCTCGATCTGCGCCGCTTCGCCGAGGACCGTCTCAAGCCCGAGCTGGAGTCGGTAGAGGGCTCGGCCGCCGTCAAGGTGAGCGGCGGCTACGAGGACGAGATCCAGATTCACGTCGACCAGCAGAAGCTCGCGCAGCTCGGCCTGTCGATCGACGCCGTCACGCGCCGCGTGCGCGCCGAGAACGTCAACCTGTCCGGCGGCCGGCTCGAACAAGGCACGCAGCGCTTCCTGGTCCGCACGCTGAACGAGTTCCAGTCGATCGACCAGATGGCGAACGCCATCATTGCCACGGTCGGCGGACGGCCGGTCTACCTGCGAGACGTCGCGCGCGTCGCGCACGGTCACAAGGACCGCGAGGCGATCACACGCGTCAACGGTCGCGAGTGCATCGAGCTCGCCGTCTACAAGGAAGGCGATGCGAATACCGTACAGCTGGCGGGTGGGGTTCGCGCCAAGCTGAGCGAGATCGAAAAGGCGTTTCCCGCGCACGCCGAAATCGTCACGGTTTACGATCAGTCGCGCTTCATCGGCGCCGCGATCGGCGAGGTCAAGTTCGCCGCGATGCTCGGCGGCCTGCTCGCGATCGTCGTGCTGTATCTGTTCCTGCGCGACGCGCGCACGACGTTCATCACCAGCGTCGCCATCCCGGTTTCGGTCGTCGGCACGTTCATGCTGATGTACATGTCCGACCTGTCGCTGAACATCATGTCGCTCGGCGGCCTGGCGCTTGCGGTCGGCATGCTGGTCGACAACGCGGTGGTCGTGCTGGAAGCGATCGTGCGCAAGCGCGAGCACGGTCACTCACGCGTCGCGGCGGCACAGCTCGGCACGCGCGAGGTTTCGACTGCGGTGACGGCCGCGACGCTGACTTCCGTCGCGGTGTTCTTCCCGATGGTGTTCATCTCCGGCATCGCCGGACAGCTGTTCAAGGATCAGGCGCTGACGGTGACGTACTCGCTGCTGCTGTCGCTCGCGGTCGCGCTCACTTTGGTGCCCATGCTTGCCGCCGGCGGCAAGTCGGAGGAGCCAGGCGAGCAAAAGACCGAGGAGCGCAAACCGCTCGGCGTGGTATCCCGAGGAATGTCCACGGCCGTCGCTGCGGTCCAGCGCTTTGCCGGATTGATCTCGCACACAATGGAGCGGTTGCTGCGCCCCGCAGTGAACGCCACCCAGTCGCTCTATCTGTTGTGCGAGCGGCTGTATCCACCCGCGATTCGCTGGGCGCTCACGCATCGAATCAAGGTGCTGGGCGGCGCGCTCGCGCTGTTCCTGCTTACGATGCTGCTCGTGCCGCAGCTCGGCAGCGAGCTCGTCCCACAGATCTCGCAGGGCGAGTTCAACATCGATCTGCGCCTGGCCGCTGGAACGCCGCTGGAGGTCACCGATCAGGCCGTCTCACGAGTGCAGATGTCGAGCGAGCAATTACCGAACCTCGCCCTCTCCTACGCCGTCGCCGGCACCGGCAACCGCCTCGACGCGAACCCGGTGGATGCCGGCGAAAACACCGGCCGCGTGAGCATCACGCTTGGGTCTGGCGCGACTCGCGAAGACGAAGAACGCGCGATCGCCCAACTGCGCAACTCACTGCAGCAGATGCCCGGCGTGCAGCATCAATTCAGCCGTCCCAGCCTTTTCGCGCTCTCGACGCCGCTCGAAGTCGTCATCACCGGCTATGACCTGGAACGCCTCGCGCAAGCCGCGGAAGGCGTCCACACGCGCATGCTCGGCACACCGCTGTTCCGCGACGTGCGGTCGACGGTCGAAGCCGGCAATCCCGAGATCCAGATCGTGTTCGACCAGGAACGCGCGACGCAGCTCGGGCTGGCGGTTCGCGACATCGCCGACCGCGTCGTGCAGAGCGTGCGCGGCGAAGTCGCGACGCGCTACCGGCTCAACGACAAGAAGATCGACGTGCTGGTGCGCAGCGTCGACACGCACTCCGCCTCGATCGAGGAGATTCGCCGCCTGATCGTCAATCCGGGCAGCGAGCGCCCGGTGCCGCTGATTGCGGTCGCCGACGTTACGCTCGCGAGCGGTCCGGCGGAGATCCGCCGTATCGGGCAGGAGCGGGTCGCGATCGTCTCCGCTGACGTGGTCGGCGCCGACCTCGGCACCGGCGTCGCGGAACTGCAGCGGATCCTGCAAGCGACGACCTTGCCCGCGGGCGTGACCGCCTACATCTCCGGCCAGAGCGAAGAGATGCGCGACTCGTTCGCATCGCTGCAGCTCACGCTGGTGCTCGCGGTGTTCCTCGTCTACCTCGTGATGGCTTCGCAGTTCGAGTCGCTGGTCCATCCCTTCGTGATCCTGCTCACGATTCCGCTCGCCGTGATCGGCGCCGTCTGGGCGCTCTGGCTCACCGGTACGACTGTGAACGTCGTTGCCTACATCGGCCTGATCATGCTCGCCGGTATCGTCGTCAATCAGTCGATCGTGCTGATCGACGCGGTGAACCAGGCGCGGGCGCGCGGGCTGGACAAGGTCGAGGCGATCGTCGCCGCCGGCCGCGCGCGACTGCGCCCGATCCTGATCACCAAGCTGACGACGATCCTCGGCCTCGTGCCGATGGCGATCGGTGTCGGCGAAGGCGCGGAGTTGCGCGCGCCGATGGCGATCACCGTGATTGGCGGCGTGACGCTCACGACGTTCCTGACGCTGCTCGTCATCCCCGTCGTGTACTCGGTGATGGACCGCAAGGTCTACGCACCCGCGACTGCCGCAGCACCAGCCTCGAGCGGAAGCTGACGCATGCTCCACACGAGCACGGCCCTGAAGCGCCCGGTGACGACCGCGATGACCTTCATTGCGCTGATCGTCGTCGGCATGATCTCGCTGCACCTGCTGCGCCTCGAAGAGTTTCCGGACGTCACGTTCCCCGGCATGCAGGTGATCATTCCCTACCCCGGCTCGACGCCCGAGGAGGTCGAGCAGCTCATCACGCGGCCGGTCGAGGAAGCGCTCTCGACGCTCGCGGGCATCGAGGAGCTGCGCTCGCGCTCCGAGGCGGAGCAGGCGACTTTCCAGATCCAGTTCGACTGGGGCCGCGACATCGACGCCGCGGCCTTCGACGTGCGCACCAAGCTGGACGCGATCCGCTCGGAGCTGCCCGCCGGCGCCGACCGGATCCTCGCGTTCTCGTTCAACGCCTCCGATCAGCCGGTCGTCGTGGTGCGCATCTCGGCCGACCAGGACCTCACGGATCAGTACGACTCGCTCGAGCGTTACCTCAAGCGACCGCTGGAGCGCGTGCCGGGCGTGGCGCGCGTCGAGCTGCAAGGTGTCGTGCCGCGCGAGGTTCGCATCCTGATCAACGCGGGACGCATGGCCGCGCACAACATCGATGTGCAGCGACTCGCCACGCTGCTGCAGAAGAGCAATTTCTCGGTCAGCGCCGGCGAGATCACCGAGCAGGGCCAGCGCTTCAGCATCCGTCCGATCGGCGAATTCCGCTCGCTCGACGACATCAGGAACCTGCGCGTCACCTCCGCGGTGCGGCTTGCCGATATCGCCGACGTCGCGCTCGTCGCGCCCGAGCTGGAAATGGGCCGGCATCTCGACGCTCGCCCGGCCGTCGGTCTCGACGTGTTCAAGACGACGCAGGCGAATGTAGTCGAAACGGTCGACGCAGTGCTGAAGGAGATTGAGCGCGCCAAGACGCTGCCGCAGCTGCAAGGCATCAGCATCATCGTGATCGGCAACCAGGCCGAGAGCATTCGCAACTCGCTCGGCGACCTGCGCGATGCCGGCCTGATCGGCCTGGTGCTGGCGATTGGCGTGCTGTTCTTCTTCCTGCGCGATTGGCCGATGACTGCGATCGTCGCGCTCGCGGTGCCCGGCTCGTTGCTGATCACGCTCGCCGCGATGTACTTCCTCGGGCTGACGCTCAATATCTTCTCGATGATGGGCATGATGCTGGCGATCGGCATGCTGGTCGACAATGCCGTCGTGATCACCGAAAGCGTGTTCCGGCACCGCCAGCTCGACCCCACCGATCCACGCGGCGCAACCTTGCGCGGCGTAAGCGAGGTCGGCGTCGCGACGCTCGCCGGTACGCTCGCCACGATCATCGTGTTCGTGCCGCTGGTGTTCGGCTCGCCGAGCGAGATCACGATCCTGATGAAGCACGTCGCAATCCCGATCGTGATCGCGATGCTCGCCTCGCTACTGGTCGCGCAGACGATCATCCCGATGCTCAGTGTGCGCATCGCCGCGCCGCTCACGATCGCGAGAGGCTCATTCGTCGGCCGCCTGCAGGACCGCTATGCCGCCGCCTTGCAATGGGTGCTCGCCAATCCGCGTAAGACCGGCGTGGCGCTGCTCGTGATCATCGCCTCGCCGGTCGCGCTGTTCGCCACCAAGGCATTGAAGGTCGATCCGTTCCCGCAGGACGCCGGGCGCGGCCTGTTCCTCGACTATCACATCAAGGGCTCGCACCCGCTCGCGCAGGTCGAACAGGCGGTAAACCGCGTCGAAGCGTTTCTGCTCGCCAACCGCGAGCGCTTCGACATCCAGAGCGTCTACTCGCGCTACGACACGGTGAGTGCGCAGACGCTGCTGCAACTGACGTCGAAGGATGCGGCACGCGTGCGCTCCAAGGACGTAATGCAGTGGGTCGCCGACGAGATGCCGGAGATCCTCATCGGCGAGCCGAGTTTCCAGTTCGATCAGGGAGGCCCCGGCAAGGGCTTCAGCCTGCAGCTCTCCGGCGACTCGACCGAGCGGCTCTACGACCTGTCGTTCGAAGTTTCGCGGCAGCTCGCCGCGCTGCCAGGCCTGGAAGGCGTGCATTCCGAAGCGCGCAGCGGCGACGAGCAGGTGCACATCGTCGTCGATCGCGATCGCGCGGCACAGCTGAACGTCACGTCCGAGATGATCGCCGCCACCGTCGCGGCCGCCATGCGCGGCGATCGCCTGCGTGAGCTGCGCACAGCCGAGCGCGAAGTCACGATGCGGCTGCTGTTCCGCGCGTCCGACCGCCAGGCAATCGAAGATCTCGCCTCGCTGCCGATCACCCTGCCCGACGGCTCGACGGTCGGACTCGGCTCCATCGCAACATTCCGGGTCGAGCCGGGCGATCGCGCGATCGAGCGCATCAACCGGCTCACGTCGGTCGTGATCGCCGGCAACCTCACGACCGGCACGACGCTCGATGAGATCAAGAAGGTCGTCGAGCCGATCATGAAGGGCTTCCCGCTGCCGCCGGGCTACACCTGGAAGTTCGGGCGCGGCGCCGAGCAGAACGACGAGACCGTGCAGACGATGCTCGTCAACATCGGGCTCGCGTTCGTGATGATCTACCTGGTCATGGCCGCACTGTTCGAGTCCACGCTCCTGCCGGTCTCGATCCTCAGCTCGATCCTGTTCGCGATCGTCGGGGTCTTCTGGTTCCTGTTCGCAACGCTGACGCCGATGACGTTCATGGCCATGATCGGCATCCTGATCCTGATGGGCGTCGTCGTGAACAACGGCATCGTCCTGGTCGCGCACATCGCGCAACTGCGTGCTGCCGGAATGGAGCGCACGGACGCGATCGTCCAGGCCGGGCGCGATCGATTGCGCCCGATCCTGATGACGACGCTCACGACGCTGCTCGCGATGCTGCCGCTTGCTATCGGCGATGCGCAGGTCGGCGGCGGCAGCAACGGCGGGCCGGCGTACTATCCAATGGCGCGCGCAATCATCGGCGGGCTCGGGTTCTCGACGATCGTGTCGCTGCTGATCGTGCCGTCGATGTACGTGTGGCTGGATAACGCCGTTCGCTGGACACAGCGGGTGGGCGCGGCCGCGGGCGCCGTCTCCCTACCCTCGCCCGCAAGCGTCATTGCAACAGCGACTGATACAGGTCCCAGTAATCGTCAACCAGCACGTTGACGCCGGCGCGGTTCGCGGTTTCGAGGCCGGACACGGGCGCCGTCGGCACCGGCAGCGTACCGATCGAATCAGTGAGCGGCACGGTGTCTGCGTCGCTGCGGTAGCTGGCGCTCGCCCGTACGCCATCGGTCTGCTCCTTCAGACCGCTGAGATCCTCGTTCTCGTCCTTGAGCATCGCCAGCGAATCGCGCAGCTGCGTCATCAGCCGCGCACACTCCGCCGGACTGCCATAGCGCACGTCGAACAAGCGCTTCGACATCGTCTCCTTGGCGAGCATTGCCAGCCCGCTCGACGCGAGCGACGCGACCAGCTGCTGCGCGTAGGCGATCACGGCAGTATTGACGACGCGGCGGCCATCGATGGAGATGCCGGCGAACTCCGGCGGCGGCGTCTCTTCGAGGTCGGTGCGATCGTCGGACAGATCCGTCACCAGCATCATCGCCTGGTCCCATTGCGTGCGCTCGGTCTCGATCTCCTCCGCCAGCCGCCGGCGGCGGAAGTAGTTCCAGAAGCCGCGCATCGCCGCCAGCTTCGCATCCATCAGCTTGAGCTGCGCTTCCAGCATGTCGGCCCGCGAGCGCGCGTCGTGGATGCGCCGATCGAAATCCGACAGCTCGCGGCGACGCGTCTGGTCGAACTCGATCAGCTGCCGGCGATGCTCGCGATCCGTCTGCTGCTGTTTCAGCTGCCCCGCGAAGCGGGCCAGACGCGCACCGCCCGCGCGCCACAACGCACGCAGCTGGAAGTAGACGAGCGCGTGCACCGCGATCTCGGGATTGCCCAGGTACTCTTCGAGCACCTGCACCTGCTCTTTCGCACGTGCAGTCGCCGTCTCCTGGTTGCGCAGCTGCTCGAGCAGCTTGATGCGCTCGTCCTGCAGCCGCGTCAGCTCCTTCTTGAGCTCCGCGCGATTCCAGTACAACTGCAGCAGCCGCTCTTCCTGGTCGGGCTGGCTCGCGCCCGGCAGGAGCTGGCGGATGTTGCTCAGTCGATCGGAGATGGCCATGTCACGAACGCGAGTGCGCGATGGCGAGCGTGGTTCAGCGGTGCGACGAGCCCGGGAAGCGGTGACCGCGCTCGACGCAGTAGTCGAGCCACTTGTTCAGCATGACGTTGCGCAGCCAGCGATCGCCGAGCTCGCGCGCCAGCTGCGAGCGCAGCGCTTCCAGCATCGAGTGACGATGCCAGCGCGCGCAGCCCTGCACTTCCGCGAGGCGTGCGTCGTGATAAACACGAATCTGCAAGTCAGGGTCCGCGAGCGGCACGCCGGCGTCGTCGAACACATACGTCAGCCGCAACGTCGTCGTGTATCGCGCGCGCTCGTCGACCGCGAGATGCAGTGCGCAGTCTCCGGCGACGCGCGAAACGTGCGAGCCCTCGACGCCATGCAATTCCGGCACGAGCCATGCAAGGCGAATGTAGTTGCTCTCGTAAAGCGACATCAGGCTGACGAAACTACCCGGCCGGGCGCGCCAGCTGACTGCGCAATTCGTGTCGTGTTCCAGCGTTGCCAACATGAGCCGAATATAGCACAGCGATTTTCGCGTGCTGCCAGCGGCATGAGACTTGCGTCACGGTCACATCATGGTCGTAGGCGGCGTTCGAGCCCTGTTTTATCGAGAATGCGACTGGCGATCTCTTCGATCGAGCACTCGGTTGTGTTGATGCACGGAATGTCGTAGCGTTTGAAGATCGCCTCGGCCGTGCGTACTTCGAATTCGACTTGCGACGACGAGGAATACTTGCTGTTCGGGCGCCGTTCGTTGCGGATCTGTTGCAGGCGCTCCGGCGCAATCGTCAATCCGTACAGCTTGCGCTGGACCTTCGCCAGCGACGCCGGCAGCGCGCCGGTTTCGAACTCCTCATCGGCGAACGGGAAATTCGCGGCAAAAATGCCGTATTGCAGGGCCATGTACAGGCACGTCGGCGTCTTGCCGGAGCGCGACACGCCGACCAGCACGAGGTCCGCGCGGTCGTAGTCGCGCGTGATGGCACCGTCGTCGTTCGCCAACGCGAAGTTGGTCGCATTGATGCGCAGCGTGTACGCGCCGATGTCCTGCATGCCGTGCGCCTTGCCCTGCGCGCGCGACGACTTCACCTTCAGCTCCTGCTCGAGCGGCCCGAGAAACGCGTCGAAGAAGTCGAGGAACAGTCCGTTCGCGCGCTTGATGATCTCACGCATGTCCTCCTGCACCAGCGTACTGAAGATCACTGGCCGCACACCCTCGGCGGCAGCGGTCGCGTTGATCCTGCGCACCGCTTCCTCCGCCTTGTCAACGGTGGAGATAAATGGCAAAGTCACTTGTCTGAACGCTCCTCCGTCGAATTGCGTCAGCAGACTGTGACCCATCGTCTCCGCAGTCACGCCGGTCTGGTCGGATACGAAAAAAACCGTTCGTCTGTCCATCCCCGGACTGTCTCACCTGACCGCCGACCGGATCAAGAGCACGACCTCGAGAGTTGATCGCAGGTTCGATCCTTAAGAGCACGATTTTGAGCGCGTACACCCTGCCCTTCGCCCAGCTCGGCCGTCACGACGTCGAGACCGTCGGCGGCAAGAACTCCTCGCTCGGCGAGATGATCAGCCACCTCGCGAAGGCCGGGGTCACGGTCCCCGACGGCTTCGCGACGACCGCGCAGGCGTACCGCGATTTCCTGCAGCACGAGGGACTCGCCGCGCGCATCTCGCAGGAGCTGGCGACGCTCGACGTCGACGACGTCGAAAAGCTCGCGAGCGTCGGCGCCCGCATCCGCCAGTGGATTCTCGCGACGCCGTTTCCGCCGCGGCTGGAGCGCGAGATCCTCGAGTCGTTCGAGCGCATGAGCGCCGGCCGCGAGATCGCCGTCGCGGTGCGCTCCTCGGCGACCGCGGAAGATCTGCCCGACGCGTCGTTCGCCGGCCAGCAGGAAACGTTTCTCAACGTGCGCGGCCGCGATGCGTTGCTCAAGTGCGTGCACGAAGTGTTCGCGTCGCTGTTCAACGACCGCGCGATCGCCTACCGCGTGCATCAGGGCTTCGCCCACGATCAGGTCGCGCTGTCGGCGGGCATTCAGTACATGGTCCGCTCCGACCTCGGCGCGAGCGGCGTGATGTTCACGCTCGACACCGACTCCGGCTTCCGCAACGTCGTCTTCATCACCTCCTCGTACGGTCTCGGCGAGACGGTCGTGCAGGGCGCCGTGAACCCCGACGAGTTCTACGTCTACAAGGCGGCACTGCGCTCAGGTCACGCGCCGATCCTCCGCCGCACGCTCGGTGCGAAGGCGATCAAGATGGTCTACGGCGCGCCAGGCGCCACGGCGCGCGTCACGACGGTCGACGTAGCGCCCGAGGATCGCCGGCGCTTCTCGATCACCGACCAGGACCTCGTCGAGCTCGCGAAGCAGGCGCTCATCATCGAAGAGCACTACGGTTGCCCGATGGACATCGAGTGGGGCAAGGACGGCGAGACCGGCAAGATCTACATTCTGCAGGCGCGTCCCGAGACGGTGCAGAGCCGCGTCGGCCGCACGGTGCAGCGGTTTGCGCTCAAGAAGAAATCCAAGGTGCTCGCGAGCGGCCGCTCGATCGGCCAGCGCATCGGCGCCGGACCGGCGCGCATCATCCGTGACGTCAAGGAGATGACGCGCGTGCAGAGCGGCGACGTGCTGGTCGCCGACATGACCGATCCGGATTGGGAACCGGTGATGAAGCGCGCGGCTGCCATCGTCACCAATCGCGGCGGCCGCACCTGTCACGCCGCGATCATCGCGCGCGAGCTCGGTATTCCCGCGGTGGTCGGCTGCGGCGACGCCACCGAAACGATCCGCGAAGGCGCCGAGATCACGGTGTCCTGCGCCGAGGGCGACACCGGCTTCATCTACGAAGGTGCGCTGCCCTTCGAGCAGAAGGTGCTGGAGCTCGACGCTCTGCCGCCGATCCCGACGAAGATCATGATGAACGTCGGCAACCCGGACCGCGCGTTCGACTTCGCCGGTATTCCGCACCGGGGCGTCGGCCTCGCGCGCCTGGAGTTCATCATCAACCGCATGATCGGCGTGCACCCGCGCGCGCTGCTGGAGTTCGACCAGCTGCCGTCGGACCTGCAGCAGACGATTCGCCGGCAGATGAGCGGCTACAGCGACCCGGTGTCGTTCTACATCGAGAAGCTGTGCGAGGGCGTCGGCACGATCGCCGCCGCGTTCGCGCCGGAGCCGGTGATCGTGCGGCTCTCGGACTTCAAGTCGAACGAGTACGCGAACCTGATCGGCGGCCGGCAGTACGAGCCGCACGAAGAGAATCCGATGCTCGGCTTCCGCGGTGCTTCGCGCTACGTCGACGAGGCGTTCCGGCCGTGCTTCGAGCTGGAGTGCCGCGCGCTCAAGCGCGTGCGCGAGCAGATGGGGCTGAAGAACGTGCAGATCATGGTGCCGTTCGTGCGCAGCGTGCGGGAGGCCGAGCAGGTCACGCAGCTGCTGGCGGCGAACGGCCTGAAACGCGGTGAGCACGATCTCAAGATCATCATGATGTGCGAGCTGCCCACCAACGCGCTGCTCGCCGAGCGCTACCTCGAATACTTCGACGGCATGTCGATCGGCTCGAACGACATGACGCAGCTCACGCTCGGCCTGGATCGCGATTCGGCGATCATCGCCAAGCTGTTCGACGAGCGCGACGACGCGGTCAAGGCGCTGCTCAAGATGGCGATCGATGCGTGCCGCAAGCACGGCAAGTACATCGGCATCTGCGGCCAGGGCCCGTCGGATCACCCGGACTTCGCGCGCTGGCTGCTCGAGCAGGGCATCGAGAGCATGTCGCTCAATCCGGATACAGTCGTCGAGACCTGGCTGTTCCTCGCCGGCAGCAAGGTCGAGTAGCTACCGCCTCCAGACCAGCACGCGATTGTTCGCAGGCATCCCGTGCTCGGCCGTGAATACCAGGCCATGCTGGCGACCGAGCGTCTTCAGCGCCTGGTCGTCGCGCAGACCCATCTTCGGATCGCGCTCGCGCAGTGACGCGTCGAACGCCTGGTTCGACTCGCTGGTGAAGCGCCCGTCGCGATTGAACGGGCCGTACAGGCAGAACCTCCCGCCCGGGCGCAGCACGCGAGCGATGCCGGCGAACATCAGCTCGACTTCCGGCCAGCTCATGATGTGCGAGGTGTTCGCGCTGAAGACGTAGTCGACTGTCTCGACGGGCCAGGTGCTGTCGCGCACATCCAGCTTGAGCGGTGCACGCAGGTTCGGCAGCGCCGCTTCGCTCACCCACAGGCCGATGCCCGCGAGGTTCGCTTCGCAATCCGTCGGTTGCCACTGCAGATGCGGCAAGTGCGCGGCGAAATGCACCGCGTGCTGCCCCGTGCCCGAGCCGATCTCCAGCGCGGTCCCGGGCTGCACGAACCACTGGCGCAATGCCTGGAGGATCGGCTCGCGATTGCGCTCGCAAGCCTCGGAATGCGGCTTCACGGGACGCGCAGGAAGGTCGTGCGGTAATGCGCCATCTCGCGAATCGAGTCGCGGATGTCGTCCAGCGCCAGGTGAGTCGAGCTCTTCTGGAATCCGGCGAACGCCTCGGGCGCCCAGCGACGCGCCAGCTCCTTGAGCGTGCTCACGTCGAGATTGCGGTAATGGAAGTAGCGCTCCAGCTCCGGCATCTCGCGCGCCAGAAAGCGCCGGTCCTGGCAGATGCTGTTGCCGCACATCGGCGACACGCCCGGCTCGATCCAGGACGCCAGGAAGTCCAGCGTCGCCCGCTCCGCCTGCGCGGCGGTCACCGTGCTGGCGCGCACGCGCGCTGCGAGGCCCGATGTGCCGTGCTGGCGCCGGTTCCAGTCGTCCATCGCATCGAGCACCGCGTCCGACTGGTGGATTGCGAGAACCGGCCCCTCGGCCAGAGTGTTCAGATGCTTGTCCGTGACGATGGTGGCGATCTCGATGATGTGATCGCTGTCGGGCTTCAGCCCCGTCATCTCCAGGTCGATCCAGATCAAGCGCAACGGATCTCTATCGCTCATTGCGGCATCATACCAGCAGACGCTAAAGTGCCGCGGACATGCCAATGCACTGGTTCGCAGGACTGTTCGTGCTGCTGCTCGTAGCGGCCACGCTGACTCGCAGCTGGTTGAACCAGCGCCAGGTCGCGGCCGTCCTGCGCCACCGCAACGAGGTTCCGGAAGCGTTTCGCGCGCAGATCGACCTCGCTTCCCACCAGAAGGCCGCCGATTACACCGTCGCCAGCGCGCGCGTCAGCCGCTGGGACACGCTGCTGGATGCCGCGCTGGCGCTGCTGTTGACCCTCGGCGGCGGACTCAGCGCTATCGATCGCTGGTGGCAGGCTGTGCATCTGCCCGCAGTGTGGCACGGCACGGTTGTCGTGCTCTCCACGTTCCTGCTCCTTTCCGTTATCGGCCTGCCGCTGTCCGTCTGGCGCACTTTCGGAGTGGAAGCGCGCTTCGGCTTCAATCGCACGACGGTTGGCCTGTTCATCGCGGATCTCTTCAAGGGCCTGCTGCTCGGCCTGCTGCTCGGCGGGCCGCTCGTGTTCGTGATCCTGTTCCTGATGCAGCGCGCCGGCTCGCTGTGGTGGCTGTACGCGTGGGTCGTGTGGGTTGCGTTCACTGTCCTGATCACCTGGGCCTACCCGACGCTGATCGCGCCGCTGTTCAACAAGTTCACGCCGCTCAGCGATGCGGCGCTCAAGCAGCGAACCGAAGCCCTGCTGGAGCGCTGCGGGTTCTCGTCGCGCGGCGTCTTCGTGATGGACGGCTCGCGGCGCTCCGTGCATGGCAACGCCTATTTCACCGGCGTCGGGCGCAGCAAGCGCATCGTATTTTTCGACACACTGCTGGAACGCCTGCAGATCGCCGAGGTGGAAGCCGTGCTAGCGCACGAGCTCGGCCATTTCCGCCTGCATCACGTGCGCTCGCGCCTGCTGCTGTCGTTGGTCTTCGGGCTGGTCGGTCTCGCCGTGCTCGGCGTCCTCGCGCGCTGGCCCGATTTCTACAGCGCGTTCGGTATCGCGGCCTCGCCGCACGCGGCGCTGCTCTTGTTCGTGTTCGTGCTGCCGGCGTTCACGTACTTCACGACTCCGCTCGCCGCCTGGTGGTCGCGCAAGCACGAATTCGAAGCGGACGAGTTCGCCGCGAAGTTCGCCGACGCACGTCAGCTCGCCGAGGCGCTCGTCAAGCTGTATCGCGACAACGCCACGACGCTCACTCCGGACAGCCTGCATTCCGCCTTCTACGATTCCCATCCGCCGGCGCTGGTCCGGATCTCGCGGCTGCAACAGCTAGCTGCACGGACATGAGCGACGACGACGTTGCCGGGGTCCCGGCACGTGTCATCGAGTCCTTCGGCCGCCGCGTAACCGTCGCGACGCGCGACGGTACGACGATGCCCGCGGAGCTCTTCGGCAAACGCATCAGCTGCGTGTGCGGTGACGAAGTCACGATCCGCTTGCCTTCGCAGAGCAGCGGCGACGTCGCGAAGGTCATCACGATAGCGCCGCGCCGCACGTCGTTCGCGCGCACCGACAGCCGCGGCCGCGCGGAACCGCTGGCAGCCAATCTCTCGCTCCTCGCCGTCATCATTGCGCCCGAGCCGCAGACCGATCCGTACATCGCCGATCGCTATCTCGCCGGTGCGGCGCTGGCGGGCGTCACGGGGATCGTCGTCGTCAACAAGTCGGAGCTGCCGAGCGCGGCCGAAGCGCAGTTCGAAGCCGTGGTGCGCGAGTACGAGGCGGCGAAGTACGACGTCCTGCGGCTGTCAGCGCATCGCGCCGAGAGCATCGCGCCGCTCAAGGCTCGGTTGGCCGGCAGCGTCGCGATGTTCGTCGGCCAATCGGGCGTCGGCAAATCGACGCTGACCAATACGCTCGTGCCGGAATCGTTGCGGCCGACGCGCACGATCTCGGAATCGACCGGTGAAGGTCGTCACACGACGGTGTCGACTGCCCTGTTCCGCATTCCCGGCGGCGGCGAGCTGATCGATTCACCCGGCGTGCGCGACTACGCACCGCCGCCGGTGGAAGACGCCAACGTGCAGGTGGGCTGGCCGGAGATCCTCGCGCTCGCGCCGCAGTGCCGCTTCAACAACTGCCTGCATTTGCGCGAACCCGGCTGCGCCGTGACGGAAGCGGTTGCTGCCAACCGGCTTCCGCCGCGGCGCTACGAGAGCTACAAGCGTCTCGTGAACATCATGCGCGGCCTCGCACCGGAGTACGAGCGACGTCGCTGATGC
>DATEML010000026.1:0-5718 GCA_035275585.1 Steroidobacteraceae bacterium
ACGCGCGTCACTTCGGATGCGAAGGACCGCAGCTGGTCGACCATCGTATTGATGGCTTCCTTCAGCTGCAGGATTTCGCCGCGCACGTCGACCGTGATCTTGCGCGACAGGTCGCCGTTCGCGACCGCGATCGTCACCTCGGAGATGTTGCGCACCTGGCCCGTGAGGTTCGAGGCCATCGAGTTGACGTTGTCGGTGAGGTCCTTCCAGATGCCGCTGACGTTCTTCAGATCGGCCTGGCCGCCGAGCTTGCCTTCGGTGCCGACCTCGCGCGCCACGCGCGTCACTTCGGAGGTGAACGCACCCATCTGCTCGATCATCGCGTTGACGATCGTCGCGGAGCGCAGGAACTCGCCGCGCAGCGGCTTGCCTTCCACTTCCAGCGGCACGTTCTGCGAGAGGTCGCCCTTCGCGACGGCGCTGATCGCGCGCGTCACCTCGGTGGTCGGCCACAGCAGATCGTCGATGAGCGTGTTCATCGAGCTTTCCATCGCGCCCCACGCGCCGGAACGGCGATCGACGGTGATGCGATGGCGGGTCTTGCCTTCCTTGCCGACCATCTGGCCGGCGCGCTCCAGCTCGCGCGCGACGCGCTGGTTGGAGGCGATGATCTCGTTGAACGTATCGGCGATCTTGCCGCCGATGCCGGTGCGGTCGCTCGGCAGGCGCACCGAGAAGTCGCCGTCGCGCACAGCTTGCAGCGCGCGCAGCAGCTTCTTCAGATCGATGTCGGCGTCGGTCTTCGCAACCGTGCGGCGGCTGCCGTTCTTGCGGCCGAGTGCCCGTGACGTACGGTTGCGCACTCGTTCTTGAGTTTCCATCGACAGGGACTCCGCAACTTCAGTTGGACGGGGCGGCGCGAGTGCGCGCTCTCAGGTTGGGCAGGCAGCAAGCCGGCCGAACATAAACAGGCGCTTATGGCGACGCAATAGAGCATGTACTGGCGTGAACCCGCGACTTTTTCCCATACCGTTGGCGCCGCTTCGGGCTGGACCCACGGCTGGTAATTTTTTCAAGCTGTCGGGGAACTCCCCAGCCCAGGCGATAGTTCCCGCACAGGCACCAACGGAGCAAGGAATCTGGAAGCGAGCTTTCCGGCCCGGGCCACGCCACCGGACGCGGCGGTCCTGAACAGGGTCCAGCAGGACAATCAACGACAAATCGTTGGCAAGCTGCTGCACGACCTGCGCAATCCCGTGCATTCGATCCGCATCAGCATGGAGCTGTTCGGCCGGCTCGCCCGGCGGAATGGCGATGTCGAGAAGCTGATGGAGCGCGCTTCACTTTACATAGATCCGGCGGAAGCGGCCGTCGGGAGTCTGGTCGCGAACAGTGAGCGCCTCTCGAGGTACCTGGCCCCCGCGGCGATGCCTGAAACGCACACCGTTCCGCTCGACGAGCTGCTGGCGGAAGTGACGACGTTGCTGCGCGCAGCGAAGCGGCGGTTGCAGGTGACCGCTGCGTTGCCCGATCCGCCGACGCTCGCGATTCGCGCGGATCGCATGCGCCTCTGCCACGTGCTGCTGCACAGTTGTCTCAACCATGCCGCATTGGCAGTCACGATTTCCGTGCGGCCGGCAAACGGCACGGTCGCGTTCGATCTGGCGTTCCAGGCTGGCGCCGCGGACGAAGCCGCGCGCGCAAGTCCGCTGCGCACAGAGGAATTGCAGGCGATCGTCGAGACTGCAGGGGGCGCGATCGCGGCGGCGAGCGAAGGCGCGCTGTCGATGACCTTTACGCGGGCGAGCGATCCGCCGCCCGGCGGATGACGCCCTTCACTTCCTCGATCAGCCGTAACGGGTCGAACGGCTTCGTCCAGAACTGATCGAACAGCGCGAGTTCCTGCGGCGACGCTGCTTCGCGGCCGGTCAGCGCGATCAGTGTCGCGCCATTCAGCTGCGGCAGCTGTCGCAGCCGCTGTGCCAGCTCGTAGCCGTTCATTCCGGGCAGTCCGATGTCGATGAGCAGCAGGAGCGGCGTGGTGCGCTCGACGAATTGCAGCGCCGCCTCCGCGTCGCCGACGCTCTGCGCGGCAATGTCTTCCAGCTCCAGCAACATGGTGAGGCTGGCGGCTGCGTCAGCGCTGTCGTCGACGATCAGGACTTGCACGCTGCGAATTATTTGCTGCGCCCGACGCCGATTACAACTGGCCGGGAACTTGTGTCGGCCCGTTCCGGTTGCTCAGCCATGGAACCCGCACGCGGAGGCCCCATGGCGACTGCCCCGATGTCGATCGCAGAGTCCGAGCTGAAGGGTGTGAACGCATCGATCGCAGTGAGCAGTCCGGCATTCGGTCCGGACGAACCGATCCCGCCGGAGTACACGGCCGACGGCGAGGGACTGTCGCCGCCGCTCGAGTGGCGCGGCGTGCCGATGAACGCCGACGCGGTCGTGCTCGTGATCGAAGAGGCCGACGGCGCCGCTCGCTCGCCGGCGAACGCCATCGTGTGGGACTTGCCGGGCAGCGACACGTCGTTGCCGGAAGGCGCGTTGCCGTGCACGTGTCCGGCGGGCGCGTCGCTATCGGCAACCTATTTGCCGCCGGATCCGCCGCCCGGACACGGCCCGCATCGCTACGCGTTCCAGGTCTTCGCGCTCGACACCGTGCCGCGCTTCGAGTCCCGCCCGGGACGCACGGAGCTGCTCGACAAGATCAAGGGACACGTCCTCGCCAAGGGCGTGCTGATCGGTACCTACGAGCGCAAGTGACGTCTACTCGCGGGTGCGCGAGACGGTCTCGGTCGGCGCCGTAGCTTCATCGACGTAGCGGAAACGCACCACGCCGTACAGCATCTCGTCCCACGTCTGCTGGCCCCACGGCACTTCGCGGTTCGGATCGGGATTGGCCTTGTTCTGGGTCGAGTTGTCCCACGTCGTGCTGTGCGTGACCTTCGTGCCGGCCGGCAGCCGCTTCGGCGTCGTCAGCTCGTACGTCGTCTGCCAGTTGAAGTCGTAGTTCGGCACCGACAGCAGCACTTCCTGCGTGCCGTCCGGATACGTCGCGACGAAGTTCGACGCCTTGCCGCGGAAATGCGAGTGCGGCAGCAGGCTGTAGACGATCACGTCGCGATCGAACGTGCGCGAGGCGGACTCGGTGTGCGCCTTGGTGTTCGCCGGAATCTTCAAGGAAGGCTTCGCCATCACGGCGCTGCGGAACTGATAGGGCGGCGCGTCCTTGCGGAAGTACAGGCCCATGCGGCTCACGTCGCGCGCCGGCTTGCCGGTCGCGGTGTAGTGCATCTGGAAGAAGAACTTCGCGCCCTTCTTCATCAGCACGCCGGTTTCCTGCGGCAGCACCATCGGACCGGCGCCGGGCACGTAGCCGCCGAGGCTGCCGCCGTCGCGAATGCCCGCGCCGTCGACGCCCATCGTCGCGATGATGTGATGGAGCACTGTGCGATCGCCAGGCAGGAAGTCCACCGCGCGCACCCGCACGTCGTGATCGAGCGGATTCGCCACGCTCGGCATCTGATACGGAATCGTGCCGGCCGCCGGCACATCGAACGCCGGGATCTCGACGATCAGGTCGGGCTCGCCGAGTTGCCACTCGGGCCAGGTGCGCTTCAATTCTGCGAGCGGATCGCCGCCTGCGCCGCGCGGCGCGCCGGCCTCGATCCAGTGCACCAGCGTCTTGACCTCGTCCTTCGACAGCGCGCGGTCGTTCGAGAACGCCTGGTAGTGCGGATCGGCGTGCCACGGCGGCATGCGCTGCGTGCGTACGACTTCGCGGATCATCGGCGCGAAGCCTTTGATCATGTCGTAGCTCGTCATCTGCCACGGACCGATACCGCCCTGGCGATGGCACGTGACGCAGTTGTCGATGAGCATCGGCGCGATCGTCTTCGAGTACGAGATCTTCGCGTGCGCCTGCTTCTTGTCACGCTCGGGCATGGCGATGGCGCAACCTTTCATCTCGACCTTCGCGGTCTTGACGGGCTGTCCTTGCACGAGCGATTGGACCGCATCGCCGGCGTTCGCCACCGGACCGCGATACGCGAGCTTCCAGCCCTGCGGATTGATCACGAGCACTTCGCCGTTGCGGCGCAGGTCCAGCGCCTCGCCGATCAGCTGCGTGTCGTCGAGCAGGACCGGCAGGTCGATGCCCTGATCCTTCGCTTCCTTGACGATCGCCGCGCTCGTATCGGGCAGGTTGGAATCGATCAGCAGGAATTCGACGCCCTGCGGGCGGTACTGATCGCGCAGCGCCTTCAGTCCGGGGATGGCCTGGTGCGAGGTTTCGCAGCCAGTTCCCTCGGCCATGAGCACGACGGCTTTCATGTCCGAGAGGTAATAGAGCTCGCGCGAGCCGCCCTCGTGGTCGAGCAGCCGGAAGTTGTCGACGGTCTCGCCCGGGCTCAGGGCGAAGGCGAATCTCGCTGCGCAGAACGCCGCAGCGGCCACGACGAGTTTCGAACGCTGGTTCATACAGTTGCATTCCCGCCGATTCGGATGCGCGGAGTCTGCGATGCCGTCCGGATCCAAGTCCATCGCCGGCGCGGGAATTCCGTGCAAAGAATCGTGTCGAGGCTGTGGATCAGGTTTCAGCGTGACCGGCGATCTGCGCCAGCTTCCTATCCAGGTCGGCACTCTCCGGCAGGGCAATCTTCAACGTCTCGCTCAACGCTTCGCGCAGCGCCGCTGCGCTCGTCAATTTGCGCCTGACGGTTTCGCCGTTGAGCTCGTGAATCGCCAGCTCGTTGTTGCGCAGCGCGTAGCGTCGCTGCGGCTGCATGCGTGCAGCGATCAGGCTGCGTACGAAGTGCGATTCGGGATGATTCGACAGGTACCAGTTGGCAAGCTCGTAGTCGGGTAGCACCTGCTTCTGCAGATCGAATCGATACAATGTGCGCCACTCGCTGCGCACCTGCGCCTGCAGCGCGTAGTCGCCGCCGAGCCGCGTCAGGCGAAACGGCTCGTGCGGTGTGACCTGCGGGACATGCTCGAGCAATCGCAACGGTGCAGTCAGCGTCATTCCCCCGAAACCGACGTCGGCGATCCAGATCTCGTCCTCGATATCGACCTGCAGTAGCATGTGCGTGCGCGGCCGGATCGCATCCTCGGGCTGGTTCATCAACACGCGCGCGGCGAGCCCGGCGACGCGGAAGCCGATGCGCTCGAGCGCGTGCTTGAGCAGCAGGTTGTGCTCGTAGCAATAGCCGCCACGGCGCTCGGTGACGAGCTTGCGCTGCAACGACGGGATGTCGAGCAGCACCGGCCAGTGCATCAGCGGATTCAGGTTCTCGAAGGCGATCTCCTGCGGATGCAGGCGATGGATTTCGCGCAGGGTGTCGAGTCGCGGCACGGCCGGCCCGCCGTAGCCGATGCGCTCGAAGTACGCGCCGAGGTCTAACTCTTGCTGCATACTTTCCATTATAGGATCCGCGTGTGCCCAGGCCCTATCAGGAAATTCGCCGTCGTTTCTTCGACCACCCGGCGGTGCGCATCGAGGGCGCGGCCGCTCGCGCCGAACGCGACTGCCGGACGCCCGAGGCGCTGACGCCGGAATTGCAGATCGTGCTGACGCTGCGCGGTGCGTTCGTGTACGAGCGCGGCGCGTCGCACTCCCTGCTCACCGCCAACCAGGCCTTGTTCATTGCGCCAGGCGATGTCAGCCGCGACCGCTTCGTCGATGAGAATCCGCTCGATTACATGCTCGTCACGCCGCATCTCGACGCTGTCGGTACGATCGTCGGCGATAGCGCCGTTGCGCGACTGAGG
>DATEML010000027.1:0-7145 GCA_035275585.1 Steroidobacteraceae bacterium
CGTCAGTGGCCCGCCGTGGAATACGAGTACACGCGTCGCCGCTGATCACTCCGCGTCCGGATTGAGCCGGAACAATTCCTTGCAGGCGGCTTTGCATCCGAATAACGCCACGCGATCCGGCGGCGTGCCGCGAATCACGCCGAAAGCGCCGGCGTTGATCGAGAACTCGTAGACAGTACCGTCGATCGATATCGATCCCGAGTACTGGCACGGCACGACGGCATAGGTCGAGTGCAGCTCCTCGGGCAGGATCGCGTCTGCGTGCGCGAAGAAGTTCAGCACCTGGGCGCCGGTCAGATTCCAGCTCTCGCAGGCTCGTGCGAACGGGCCGTCGGGCACCTTGGGCGGTCCAAGGTGACGCTCGAGGCTGACGACTTTGACCGCGCCTTTCTGCAGCGCCGCCTTCATCGCGCTTTCGTCGATCGGCGGGGCGGCCGTCGCGGTAGCCGCGGTCAGCACGAAAATGGCAGCAATTCCTGGCGTCATCACTTCGCCTTCGGCTTCAACTGGTGCAGCAGGATCGAGTTCCCCTCGGAATCCAAGCATACGGCCATGCGGCACACCGGGCTGTGAATGATGTCGCTCTTGAACGTCACGCCCTTCGACTTCAGATCGGCGATCAGCTTGTCGAGGTCCTCGACCTCGAGCGCGATCGTGCCGCCTGCCGAGTCGCTCGGCTTCTCTTGGACGAAGTTGGTGAGTGCCAGGCAGCCGCCTTCCGGCAGGTCGTACTCGATCCAGTAGTTGTCGCCCTGGTTGCCCATCGAGCCGCGCTTCAGGCCGAGCGTTTCCTCGTAGAATCGGCGGGCACGGGCCACATCCGTAATCGGGTACATGGTGAACGCTACCTTCTTGAACATGGGGCACCTCCAATGACGTCCGCCGGCTTCATCGACCGCCTGTTCCTCGCGCACCCGCGCAGCGCGGGGCAGGGCTACTTCGAACACATGCGCTTCGCGTGGAGCTTCGGGGCGACGATGGCCGTCGGGACCGTCGCCGCGCTGCTGCACGGCCTGTTTCCGTTCCTGTGTCAGACAGCTGCGGGCGACAGAGTTCGCATGCTCTACGCACGTCTTTCCAGCCGCGAGCCCGGCGGCGCGAGCTAGGCGGCCGCGCGGCGCTGCTTGCGCACGGAAAAGAACAGCTGCCGATTTTCACCGGCCTTCTGGATCGAGGCCTGATTCAGCGCCACCAGCACGTAGAGAATATTCAGCGCCTGCAGCCGACCCGTGATGTGCTTGGTGCGCCGGCCCGCCTGCACGATGTCTTTCGCCGTGACACCGCTGTGTCCACCCATCCGACCCTGCACGTAATCGACGGCGGCTTCGTCGATGAGATTGAAATAGCCGGAGCCCTTGCGATCCTTCGACCGCGCGAAGGACAAGATCAGGTACGCGCCTTTGGCCTGGAAGACGTGATAGGTCTGGCGCACGGCCTCGACCCGCCCGCAGTAATCGAGCCCTTGCTGAAGCTGCTTGATGTTCACGTGACCCCCGACGGCTTGCGCGTCACCAGCTCCTGGTGACGCATTCTCGGCTCATCGGTCGCGAAGTGCCAGCTATGTTCAGCACGGAGTCGGCCCAGGTCCGGCCGCAGTGGCGCTGCACGATACGGCGGACATTCGCGAGGCCGACGCTCGTGCCTGCGAAATCCGTGGCGCTGTGCAAGCGCTGGAACACGCCGAGCAGCGCGTTGAGATCGACGGGTACCTTGCGCATGGCTGTACGGCCGATGCGCGAGAACGCGAGCAGATCGTCGATCAGCTGGCTCATGAGTTGCGCGGCTTCACGCACGCCTCTGAGACGCAGGCTTGTAACGGAATTTCCGAGCCCTCAACTCGATATTAGTGCTTGCGCGGTCGCGGATATTCCTACTGCGCAAAGCTCTGCGAGTATTGCTGCAACTTCGCTCGAGCAAGTGCACGCGCTCTGCATTTCTTACGTGCGCGAAGTCACCACAGCGCTGCGCAGCTCGCGCGAAAATCGCTGCGGATGCCGCATTTCCTACGAATCCGTAATCAAGAAATTGCGTGCAGCGGAGTAGAGTGCCGCGAGCCGCGCAACAACGAACTCAACAACGCGGAGGGATGAAGTTGGAATAACGCCGAACTGGAGGGAAGGTCGATGACTCGTGGAATTCACCGTTTTCTTGGCGGCCTGGCGCTCGCTTCCGCGACCGCCGCGGTCTTGGCCGCAACCCCGCCGCAGCAACAGGATCAGGCGCGCGAAGCGTTCGCGAACCACGCGAGAGCAGTAAAGGCAGGCACATCTGCCAAGCTCGGCGGACACCTGCAGTCGCTCGCGCGCACCGCCGGCTCGCAGGCTCAACTTAGCGCGCGTAGCGGCACGTCGCGCGTCGCGAGCAGGCTGCCGGCATTGACGATCCGCGACCGTTACGTTGCAGTCAGTGCCTACGCCGACGGCGACGTCAACGCATTGCGCACCGAGTTGGTCGCGAAGGGCATGCTCAATGCGGCCGTGCATGGCAACGCCGTATCAGGTCGTGTGCCGATCGACGCGCTGTCCGACATGAGCACGATCCCGACACTACGATTCATGCGTCCTTCGATGGCGAAGACGCAGATCGGCCTGACCACGACTCAGGGCGATCATGCACAGCGCAGCGACATCGCGCGCCAGCGATTCCACGTCGACGGCAGCGGAGTGCGGGTCGGCGTGATGTCCGACAGCTACAACTGCTCGGAGGGAGCGTTGGTTGCCGGCGAGCCGTTCACGACGGCGCCGCAGGATAAGGCGAGCAACGACCTGCCGCAGGACGTGCTGGTGCTGAAGGATCTGTCGCCGACGCCGTCGCTGGACTGTAGTGACGAAGGCCGCGGCATGATGCAGTTGATCCACGACGTCGCTCCGAGCACGTCGCTTGCGTTCTACACGGCGTTCGAGAGTCCGGAGGATTTCGCGGCCGGTATCGTTGCGCTGGCGAACGCCGGGTCGAATGTCATCGTCGACGACGTCATCTACTTCGCGGAACCGATGTTCCTGGACGGGCCGATCGCGCAGGCAGCTGACAGCGTGAAAGCGCGCGGCGTCGCTTACTTCTCATCGGCGGGCAACCAGGCGCGGCAATCCTATGAGTCCGAGTTCCGCAGGTCCCGTACGGAAGGGGCGGGCGGCGGACCGCTGCACGACTTCAATGACGGCAAAGGCAAGAAGGGCAAAGGCAAGGGCGGCAAAGATGTCGATGTCCTGCAAGGCATCACCGCCGGAGCCGGCAGCACTTCGCTCTTGTCATTCCAGTGGGATCAGCCGTGGTTCTCGGTGAACGGCAAGGGCTCGGCGAGCGACGTCGACATCTACTTCGTCGACGACAACGGCACTCCGATCACGCTGTGCGACGACGATCCCGACGCGCTGGTGTGTCAGTTCCCCGGCGTCGACCGCAACGAAGGCGCCGATGCCGTCGAAGTGCCGGTACTGGTGAACGACAGCGACGCGGACGTTCACGCGAACATTGCGATCGAGCTGTTCTCCGGTCCTGCACCGCATCGCATGAAGTACGTGTGGTTCGATCTCGGCGCCGGCCTGCTGACCGTCGAGGAACACGACACGCAGAGCGGCACGTTGTACGGTCACGCAAATGCCGCTGGCGCGGAGGCTGTCGGCGCGGCGCCCTGGTACAACACCGCGGCGTTCCCGCTGAACAAGCCGGAGTGCGCGCCGGCGTGCCTCGAGTTGTTCTCGTCGGCCGGCGGGGTGCCGATACTCTTCGACAAGAGCGGACGGCGCTTGCCGTTCCCGCTGGTGCGCATCAAGCCGGGGCTCACGGGACCGGACGGCGGCAACACGACGTTCTTCATCGCAGACCTTGCGGCGGCAATCCCCGGTACGACGGAGCCGGATGGTTTCCCGAACTTCTTCGGCACTTCGGCTTCGGCGCCCCATGTCGCTGCGATCGGTGCGCTCATGCTCGATCAACGCAAGCGTGACATCGCGGCGGGCAAGCACTTCATCGGTCCGCAGCAGTTGCGTCCCGACGTGATGTATGTAGCGCTGCGGCTGTCTGCGGCGCGACAGGACATTCGCGCTCGCGCCGGTCGCGTGACCGGGCCGATCGCAATTCCGCATTCGAAGGGATTCGATTTCGACTCGGGGTTCGGTTTCGTGGACGCGTCGGTCGCGCTGCGACTCTCGGCCGGATTCTGAGATCTCGTCGAGGCAGGCCGGCGCAACCGTCGGCCTGCCTTTTTCATGCGGCGGCGGAATGAACCGCACCCCGGGCCGCGAGCGCACGCGTCACTACCGGGAGGGGTGCCCGCGACTTTGCGACACGGGGCGCGGTCCGTAGCCAGAATGCCCACAGCGGCGCGGCACGCGAACTGGACCGTGGGACTAGGGACAACCCCTAGGCCGTACTGCCCACGTCACCTTCACTCGTGCAGCCACTTCTTGAACTGCGGGGAGTCGATGAACTTCGTGAACGTCGCATCCTGGGCGAAGTTCTCCTTCGTGAACTGGTAGCCGAAGTCTTTCTGCAGCGTGGTGTAAACCTTGACGGCCTCGGCGAACTGGCCAAGCGCGACGTGCGACTGGGCGAGCGTGAAATACGCTTTGTTCATGTCAGGCTCGACTTCGATCGCCTTGCGCGCGTACGTGACCGCCTCGGTGTGCTTGCCGAGCATCATGTAGATGTTCGCGCGCAGCATCTCCGTCATGCCGTCGACGCCGACGCGGCTCTCGATCGCGGTGATCCCCTGCAGGACCTTGTCGAGATCCTGGGTGTAGTAGTAGTGATCGAGCAGCATGAAAGCCGCGGCCGGATCTTTGCCGTGCAGCTGTTCCAGGCGCGCGAGCACCTTGCGGTAAGCGTCGTCGTCGCCGGCTTCGCTGGCGAGCGAAGCGCGCTGCGAGAGCATCACCCGCGAATCCGCGATCGCCGCCGGCAGCTTTTCCATTTCCTCGTACGCGCCCCGCGGGTCGCCCTTGCGGCGCAACTCGGCGATCGCCTTCATGCGCTTGGCGGTGGCCTCGTCGATCTTCGGTATACCCAGCAGTGTCTGGACGAGGCCCGGCGCCGGATCGCTGAGGATGCGCGCCATTCGGCCGATGACTTCGCTGTAGAGCTCGCCGCCGCTGAGCGGCGCCCAGTCGACGATTCTCACGCCACCGTTCGCATCCCGCTGAACGACGAATTCGATGTACTCGAAGCCGCTGTCGCCGTAGTCGAAGCGCAGCAGCGGCCGCTGCTCAGCGCCGCGAGTGACGACCCTCATGAACTTGGTGGCACTGCCGGGAGAGCGATCGAGCTGCCCGAAGATATCACTGACCAGTGTCTTGGCCTGCGCCGTCTTCGCAAAGCCGCGCGCGAACTCACTGCGGCCTCTCTCGCTATCGAAGACGTTCGCGGCCACGCGAGCGCCGAGCGCGCCCATGTCGAGCATGGCGACGAGGGCGTCAGCTTTGCGCTCGTTGAAGATCGTGGCGAGCTGCGCGCCGACGGCCTCCATGTTCGGAGCCTTGGGATCGTCCGCCGCGGCGGCGGTTGCTGCGCCGAGTGCCACGATGCACCAGAGCAGGCGCAAGATAGGATGAGAGAGTACCGCCCGGCTCATACTGCCTCCCGCTGATTCGAGCGGCACACTGCCAGCAGACTCGCCCGCGGGCAAGCAACGAGGCTACCCGCAATCGAATAGCGTCGTCTCGATCACATTTCGATCGATATCTATCAGTCGGACTCGATGATTCGTGTCTGCCAGTCTTCTGACTGGGCAGGATTGCCACCTGCCCGCAGCTGTCCTCTCACCGACATCTTCTGGTGCCCCTCCGGGCTACCCCAACTGGCGATGTCCGTCGACCGCACGGAACGCTGTGCATTTGGATGAACGGAATGTTGGAGCTATACGTGGAGCCGCCGGGTGTGCTGGCGCAGGCGCCGAGCGACAAACCGCGCGCGAGCCTCGTCGCGCACTATCTCGCCGCGCAGGACCAGGTCCTGATTAATCAGCGGGACGCGAGTATTCCGGTCGATGCGACACAGCGACGTTTATCCAGCTGCTCGATGGCACTCGCACGCGGGAGCAGCTTGCGACTGAACTGGGCGTGGCGAGGGAGAACATCGATCAGCTGATTCAGTTTTCGGTGAATGCAGCGCTGCTCGAGGCGTAGGACCTTGCGCCGGGACGGCACTGCTCACTGCTCGACAGTGAAGGTTCCGTCGATCGTGTTCCAGGAGTCGTTGGTGCGAACGCCGGAGAAGGTGAGCGTGAAGTCGCGCCCGCCGTTGCGGAACCACTTCGGCGCGAAATTCCATTGGAAGACGCTCCGGTCGATCTGCGGGACGAACACGTCCTTGTAAAAGACGGTCCAGGGTCCCCAGGGTTGCGGCCCTTCCGCCATCGTCAGCAGCGATCTGTAACCCGAGATACCCGTGGACGAGACAAAGCCGTCGCCGTGCTGGTTCGTGTACACCAGCCGCTGCAGGCCCGGCACGAAGCTCATCTGCGGATACGGACCCACGCCGAGCGCATCTTCATAGATCGGCACTTTGTCTGCCTGGTTGGTCGACCACTTGGGCTGCCCGGTGCTGTCCAGACCCGCATAGAACTCGTAAGCGCCGCGATCTTCGATCGCGAGCCTGGGCACGCGCAGCAGCATGATCTTGCCGGGACGCTGCACGATGTTGAGTTGCAGCCTATCCGTAACTGCGACGGCGACGGTGTACACGTAAGCATCGCGAGCGAGGCCGTTGTCCTTGCCGAACTGCACGAAGCTCCCGAAGGCGACGCTGTCCTGCTCGCGCGTGAACGCCGTGTCCAGCAACGTCCACGTGCAACCCTTGTCGCGACTTCGAAAGAGGATGAAGGTGTCGAAGCCCATCGTGCTCGCGCTTGGCGTGAACCAGACATACAGGACTCCGCCGATGCTTATCGGAGCGCCGTGCCCTTTGCCGCGGATGCCCCCGGGGCATTCTGCGTTTATGCCGCCAAAGCGGTTGAAACCTTCGTAGTTGTCGTGATCGCCGCTGACGCGCGCGACTCCGAACTCGACGCGGCCCTCGAGCCCGTCGCTGCCAAAACCTCCGCCATCGCCCCAGACCGCGTACTGGTTGTCGTCGTCCGACCATGTGAGCGGCCAATTGTCGCTTTCTGTTGCGAGCCGGCGATGCGAGTTCACGTCGAACGTCACGCC
>DATEML010000028.1:0-5945 GCA_035275585.1 Steroidobacteraceae bacterium
CGTCGAACAGACGGTTGATCTGCCCATGCAGCTGATTCAGCACGCTCCACGGCTCATAACGAATGAGTGTCATCGGTGCAAACTCCATGAATGTGAAACTTGTAGCCGATACATAGGGCGGGCCGTTTTTATTTCAAGGTAGACTGGCGCAACGATGCGCTTGCGCCTTGCTCCCCTGCTCCTGCTGATGCCGCTGATGGTGTCCGGGACCGCGGCTGCCGCCGCGCCGAAGTACTACGACGTCGCCTACCGGGCGCACTTCCGTCCGGAGGCCGGCGTCGTCGACGTGGAAATCGCGCTGAGCGGCGAGCGTCTGCCGAGCCGCGTGGTGTTGCACGTCGACTCACGCCGGCACAAGCAATTCACTTCCACGGATCCGCTGCAGATCGAGCCGTCGCACGTCACGTGGCAGCCGCATGGGCACGCCTCGCGCCTGCGCTACCAGTTCGTCGTCGATCACGAGCGAGCGCCGCAACACTACGATTCGCGCATGACCGCCGACTCGGCGATCTTCCGTGCCGAGAAGATGGTGCCGCGTGCGAGCGTCACGGCGCGGCGCAGCCTGCACTCGCGTGCCACGCTCGAATTCGAAGTGCCGCAGGGATGGGCGGTGGCGACGCCGTACGGTTCGGTCGGCGAGTTGCGCTACTCCGTCGATGATCCGCAGCGCCGCTTCGATCAACCCGAAGGCTGGATGCTCGCCGGCAAGATCGGCAGTCGCAACGAGAAGATCGGCGACGTGCGCGTCGTCGTCGCGGCTCCGACAGGCGACAGCGCGCGCCGCCAGGACACGCTGACGTTCCTGAAGTTCACGCTCCCGCGGCTGCAGGAAGTCTTTCCGCACTGGCCGCCGCGGCTGTTGATCGTCTCGGCCGGTGACCCCATGTGGCGCGGCGGTCTGTCGGGGCCCGCCTCGATGTTCCTGCACTCCGACCGTCCGCTCGTCAGTGAGAACCGCACCAGCACGCTACTGCACGAGCTCGTGCACATCGCGCTCGGCATCCGCGGCGACGAGGAAAGCGATTGGATCGTGGAGGGACTCGCCGAGTTCTATTCGATCGAAACGCTGCGCCGCTCGGGCAGCATCAGTGCGCAGCGCTACAAGGAGGCGCTGCAGCGCCTGGCGCGCTGGGCGAAGCGATCGACGACGCTATTCGGCTCGCATTCGAACGGTGCGACGACGGCGCGCGCGGTGCTTGCGATGCGCGCCGCTGACGCGGAGATCCGTAGCGCCACGGGCGGCAAAGCAAGTCTCGATGACGTCGCTCGCAAGCTCGCAAGCGAGCGCGGCACGGTGAGTCTGGTGCGCCTGCAAAAAGCCGCGCAGGAAGTCGCCGGCCGCCCGCTGCACTCGCTCGAGCGCGAGCAGCTCTCTAAGCCGATTGCTGGACGAGACGGGTGATTTGCATCGCCGTCTCGAGCGCGCGCAGGCCGTCCTCGCCGCTCACGACCGGCGGACTCCCATCGCGCACCGAGCGGAGGAACGCCTCGATCTCCGCCAGCAGCGCATCGCCCTGATCGAACGAATCTTCCTCGATCGACACCTGCGCCGGCGATTCCACCGGCGCTGCGTCCTTCTTGCGGATCACGGTCAGGATCTTCTGCTGCAGGTCGATCGACAGGTAGGCATCGTCCTGGAAGATGCGCAGCTTGCGCTCCTGCTTCATGCTGATACGGCTGGCAGTCGTGTTGGCGACGCAGCCACCCTCGAAGCGGATGCGCGCGTTGACGATGTCGATTTCGCCGGAAAACACGCTAGCGCCGACCGCGTCGATGCTCTCGATCGGCGCGCCGACGAGCTCCTGGATCAGGTCGATGTCGTGAATCATCAGATCCAGCACCACGCTCACGTCGGTGCCGCGCAGCTTGAATGGCGCGAGCCGGTGCGATTCGACGAATCGCAGCTGCTTCAACCGGCCGGCGGCGGCGAGGATCGCGGGATTGAAGCGCTCGAGATGACCGACCTGCAGCGTACAACCGTGCGCACGCGCCACGTCGATGAGCTCGCGCGCTTCGGCGACAGTCGTGGCGATCGGCTTCTCGACGAGCACGTGAATGCCATGCTCGAGCAGCGCACGACCGATCGGATGATGCAGCGGCGTCGGCACTGCGAGACTCACCGCGTCCACCGTCTCGAGGATCTCTCGATAGTCGCGCACCGCCTGCACGCCCAGTTCCGCGGCCACCTTGGACGCGGCCTCGGCGTTCGCATCGACCACCGCGACGAGCTTCGACTGCGGCAGCTGCGCGTACTTCTGCGCGTGAAAGCGTCCCAGGTAGCCCACGCCAATCACTGCCGTGCGCGTTGGAGCTCGTGCGTCAGGCGCTGCTGTCATCTGTGCTCCGGGTCCTCGTTTGCGTGCTGCGCGATGATATCCTCAATTCATGAATCGACCCGCCGCCGAACCGCCCGCCGCACACACGGACGCTGATGAGGTCGTCACGGGCAGCCGCTATCGCCGGCGCGCGCGCTTCGAGCTCATCTTCGCGAGCATCTGGCTCGCGGTCGGATTGTTCGCGCTGCCGGCGACGATCTTCGCTGTCGGCGGTGCGCTGCTCGGGCCGTACGGCGACAACGGCGGGCTCGGCCGCTTCTACGGCGATTTCTTCGGCGACCTCGCCGAGCCCTCAGTGCGCGCCTGGGCGATCGCGTTGGGACCGCTCGTGCTGATCTCGATCCTGCGTCTGGTATTCGCGGGCGCCGGCCGCGGCCCGGAAAAGCCGCAAGAAGCGCGCGCTGCATCGCCGCGCCGCACCTCCGAAGACAGCCGGCGAGTCGAGCCGCGCGTAAGCACGGACTGACCGCGGAACACGATTGGCCGCGCTGTAGTGTGATCGACCTCGCAATTCCCGCGATTGGGTGTTTCCCCCCGCGCGCGCGCGTGTAATCCTGCAGGTCACAAGAAGAAACGATCCTGTTGATTTGATTGTATTTCGGGAAGCAAGGTCATGTGGTTCGCCAAATGGTTTGGCGGGCGTAAGGAGGAGGCCGAGGAGACTGACGAGCCCGCGCGTTTCGCGGCGCCACCGACTCCGGCCCCTCAAGAGTCCGCAACGATGATCCGCAAGAAGAAGGCTTCGAGCGGCAACGGCTTCGATCCGTACAACAGCGGGTCGTTCGAGAAGCGCAACGCCTGGGAACGCGTCAGCAAGCGCTGACACCAGCGACCGATCGGGCTGCGTTAGCTGCCAGCCGTACGGGCTTTTGGGGGTTTCCCCCATGTCCGGCCGCTCATCGCGGCCAGTAAAAAGCAGTTATGCCCGCGACCACCAGCCACATGGCGGCATGCGCCAGCCAGCGCCAGCGCCGGCCTTTGAGCATGCCCAGCAGGCTGGCGCCCGCGACGGCCGCCAGGAGGGCGAACAACGCGCTGCTGCGAACCAGGACAGGAAATTCAGCGCGCATCTGCGGATACTGCCCCTGCAATATCAGGAAGATCACGAGGACGCCGACCAGGCCGAAGGTGATGGCGGTGGCCGAACCAAAGACGATTGCGTTCAGGACCGCGAGCGGACGCATGCCCGACTCCGGCGCCAAACGGTCCGCGGGGCAGACCTGCCTCCGACGCGGCCGCCGCGGCGTACTTGATCGAAGCTCACCCTGTCTCTAGCCTTGCCCATAGAATGGTTCGACGCTGAATTCGGGAACCCGCCGGCCTGCACCGAAATCTGTATATCGACGTCGGTGACGCATCGGCCTGTCAGATGAGGATGTGAAACAGTGTATCAGTCGCCCCTGCCCGAACCCGCCCGCAAGCCGGTCCGCTCGCGCCGCGCCACGCTCCTGTTCAGTCTGCCGGCCCTGCTGGTCGTCTGCGGTCTGCTCGCCGGTACGGCGCAGGCGCCGGTCGCCAAGGCAGTCGCGACTGCCGATACCCAGGACCTCTCCCCCACTGAGCGTCAGCGGCGCGTCAGCAAGCTCGTCAGCAACGTGATCGAGCGCTCGCACTACCGTCAGTCACCGATCAACGATCCCGTGTCTGCGCTGGTGCTGGATCGCTTCATCGAACAGCTCGACGGTGCGCGCAGCTACTTCCTGGCCAGCGACATCGCCGACTTCGAGCGCTTCCGCTATCAGCTCGACGACGCTGTCGTCGCCGGTCAGCTCGAGCCCGTGTTCACGATGTTCAACCGCTTTCAGGTCCGCAACCGCGAGCGCGTCGCGTACGCGCTGCAGCTGCTGAAGACCGAGCCCGACTTCACCGTCGACGAGACATTCGAGTTCGACCGCGCCAAGGCGCCGTGGGCGAAGACACCCGACGAGCTGAACGAGATCTGGCGCAAGCGCGTCAAGAACGACGCTCTGTCGCTGATGCTGACCGAGAAGACGTGGCCGGAAGCGCGCGACGTTCTGCAGAAGCGCTACGAGCGCGTGCTGAAGCGCACCGAGCAAGTCACCAGCGACGACATCTTCGAAGTGTTCATGAACGCGTTCGCGCACGTGTTCGACCCGCATTCGAGCTACTTCTCGCCGCGCAATTCCGAGGAATACCGCATCCAGATGAGCCTGTCGTACGAGGGCATCGGCGCCTCGCTGCAGCTCGTCGACGACTACGTCACGGTGCTGAACATCCTGCCCGGCGGCGCCGCGGCGGTGGACGGCAGCCTGAATGCCAACGATCGCATTCTCGCGGTCGGCGAAGGCAAGACCGGCAAGTTCGTGGACGTGGTTGGCTGGCGCCTCGACGACGTGGTGCAGATCATCCGCGGCAAAGTGGGCACGACCGTGCGGCTGCAAATCCTGCCCGGTGGCGCAGCGCCAGGCTCGTCCGAGAAAGAGCTGGCGCTGGTACGCAGCAAGGTCACGCTCGAGGCGCAGGCTGCGCAGAAAGAAGTGCGCAAGGTGAAGCGCGGCGACCACGAGGTTGCGATCGGCGTCATCAACGTGCCGAGCTTCTACCAGGACTTCGAAGCGAAGTCGTCCGGCGCCAAGGATTACCGCAGCACCACGCGCGACGTCCGCAAGCTCATCGAAGAGCTGCAGAAGAACGACCACATCGAGTCGCTGGTCATGGATCTGCGCGGCAACGGCGGCGGCCATCTCACCGAGGCCACCGCGCTCTCAGGTCTGTTCATTCCCGGCGGCCCGATCGTGCAGCTGCGCGAGACCGGCGGCCGCGTCGAAGTGCTCGATGACCCCGAGCCGACCATCGCGTGGGACGGCCCGCTGATCGTGCTGGTCGACCGCTTCAGCGCCTCGGCTTCGGAAATCTTCGCCGGCGCGATCCAGGACTACGGCCGCGGCCTGATCGTCGGTCAGCAGACCTACGGCAAGGGCTCGGTGCAGAACCTGTATCCGCTCGATCGCTATGCGCTGGGCCCGGACCCGGGCTTCGGCCAGCTCACCGTCACGATCGGCAAGTACTACCGCGTCACGGGCGAGAGCACCCAGCACCGCGGCGTGCAGCCTGACATCTCCATGCCGACCGCGATCAGCACTGAGGAAGTCGGCGAGAGCACCCGCGAGAGCGCGCTGCCTTGGGATCGCATCCGCCCGGTCGAGTTCGGCCGCGAGTCGCAGCTTTCCCAGGCGGTGCCGACACTCGAGCACTCGCACGAGGAGCGCATCGCCGCCGATCCGGACTTCCGGCTGCTGCTCGCCGATCTCGACTCCTTCGAGAAGGTGCGCACGCAGAAGACGCTGTCGCTCAACCTCAAGACGCGCATTGCCGAGCGTGAAACCCTGGAAAAAGAACGCATGGCTCGTGAAAACGAGCGGCGCACCGCACGCGGGCTGAAACCTTTGAACTCACTGACCGATCTCAATGGCGCCGAGCCGCCGGATGCCGTGCTTTCGGAGACGGCGGAAATCGCAGCGGACCTCAGCGGGATGAAAGGTGTGTTCCTGACGCGCCTGAAGCCCGATGCGGAACGCCCGGCAACGCCGAACTGAACGGTCCTGAGCCGCCCGTTCAGGGCGGTTACTCAGGGATGAGCTGGTGTTG
>DATEML010000029.1:0-14427 GCA_035275585.1 Steroidobacteraceae bacterium
TCCGACATGCCGAACTCGATGCGGATCGGCTCGAGCAGCGCGCCGGCGATCTGCCGGTCGAAGAAATTCATGAGGTTGATGCCGAACAGCACCGCCAACGCATACCGCGCGTTTCTCTGCTCGTCCGTCACGGAAAACCCCCGAATGAGAATTGTGGTTATGGCGGCGCCGGCACGCTAGCATGCGCTCACCGGAACTCGCCAGCCTGTTCCGGTGAGTCGGCGATAAGAATTGTCGGTCTGTACCATGAACCGATCGAGCCGCACCGGAAGATTCGCTTGCACCGCACTGGCCTGCGCGCTGCTTGCCGCGGCTCCCGTGCGCGCCGCGGATGACGACGACGCGCCGCCGCCGAGCGAGACCGTCGAAGCGATCTGGCACATCGAGCGCATCGACTTCGCATATCAAAGCACGACCGTCCGCTACGAGTGCGGCGCCCTGCAGCGACGGATCGCCGCGATCCTGCATGCGGTCGGCGCGCACGCGCGAGTCGGCGTGGAGCTCACCTGCGCGAACGGCGAGCTGGTGCGACATGCGGGCGCACACGTCACGCTCGCGGTCCCGGTCGAGGCGACGGAAGAAAATGTGCGGGCCGCAACCGACTTCGACACGCGCGACGAGCTCGTCGCCCGCCTGCGGCAGACAGAACTGCCGAGCGCCAACGACATCGAACGCTTTCCCGCGAGCTGGCGCACCGTCGCGCTGACGCGCAGTCCGCCGCTGTCGCTGGGTCCCGCCGATTGCGACCTGCTGCGTGTGATGCGCGATCAGGTGTTCCCGCGGTTGCGCATACGCCTGGTTTCGAGCGGCCTGAACTGCGGCGGCGGCTCCGACACGCGCATCCAGCCCAGGATTCACGTCAACGCGCTGGTGCCATCGAGAACTTAACGCCGTCCGCTGACGTTGTAGTCGGGTCGCATCCGGATCGTCCGAGGCCCGCCATGCCGCAACACACCGACTCCGACCCCACGCTCACCGCCGAGTACCTGACGCGCCTCGACGCCTACTGGCGCGCCGCCAACTACCTGTCGGTGGGTCAGATCTATCTGCTCGACAATCCGCTGCTGCGGGAGCCGCTGGCGATCGAGCACATCAAGCCGCGCCTGCTCGGCCACTGGGGCACGACCCCCGGGTTGAACTTCGTCTACGCGCACCTGAACCGCGTCATCAACAAGTACGACCTGGACATGATCTATGTAGCGGGACCCGGACACGGCGGGCCGGCGCTGGTAGCGAACACGTATCTCGAGGGCACTTACAGCGAGTACTACTCGAACGTGTCGGAAGACGTCCACGGGCTGCGCCGGCTTTTCAAGCAGTTCTCGTTCCCGGGCGGCATCCCGAGCCACGTCGCGCCGGAGACGCCCGGCTCGATCAACGAAGGCGGCGAGCTCGGCTATTCGCTGTCGCACGCGTACGGCGCGGCGTTCGACAATCCCGATCTCATCGTCGCCTGCGTGATCGGCGACGGCGAAGCCGAGACCGGACCGCTCGCGACCAGCTGGCACTCGAACAAGTTTCTCAATCCGGTGCGCGACGGCGCGGTGCTGCCGATCCTGCATCTGAACGGCTACAAGATCGCCGGCCCGACGGTGCTGGCGCGCATCCCCCGTGAAGAGCTGACGCAGCTGCTCAGTGGCTACGGCTACGAGCCGTTCTACGTAGACCAGGAAGCGAGCATCGAGGCGACGCATCTTTCGATGGCGCATACGCTCGACCGCATCGTCATGCGCATTCACGAGATTCAGCAGGATGCGCGCAGCAACGGATTTCGCGCGCGGCCGCGCTGGCCGGCGCTCGTTCTGCACACGCCGAAGGGCTGGACCGGTCCGCGCGAGGTCGATGGAGTTCAGGTCGAAGGCAACTGGCGCTCGCACCAGGTGCCGTTCGCCGAGCTTGCGCAAAAGCGCGGGCATCTGCGCCTGCTCGAAGAATGGATGCGCGGCTATCGTCCCGAGGAGTTGTTCACGAGCGAGGGCCAGCTTCGACCCGAGTTGCGCGAGCTTGCGCCGAAGGGCAAGCGGCGCATGGGCGACAATCCGCACGCCAACGGCGGCATCCTGTTACGCAATCTGCGCTTGCCGGACTTCCGCGAATACGCCGTCGAGGTGAAAAAGCCCGGCGGCGTGATCGCGGAAGCGACGCGCGTCCAGGGCGCCTTCCTCCGGGACGTGATGAAGCTCAACCTGCCCACGCAGAACTTCCGCATCTTCAGCCCCGACGAGCTGACGTCCAATCGCTGGAACGACGTGCTCGACGTGACCGCACGCCTGTCGGTCGCCGAGATCCGCCCGGACGATTCGCACGTCGCGAACGACGGGCGCGTGCTGGAGATGCTGAGCGAGCACCAGTGCCAGGGCTGGCTCGAAGGCTACCTGCTGACCGGCCGGCATGGGTTCTTCAGCTGCTACGAGGCCTTCGTGCACATCGTCGACTCGATGTTCAACCAGCACGCCAAGTGGCTGAAGACCTGCAACCACATCCCGTGGCGCCGGCCGATCTCCTCGCTGAACTACCTGCTGAGCTCGCACGTCTGGCGCCAGGATCACAACGGCTTCAGCCACCAGGACCCGGGCTTCATCGATCACGTCGTCAACAAGAAGCCGGAGATCATTCGTATCTACCTGCCGCCGGACGCGAATACGTTGCTGTCGGTGACCGATCACTGCCTGCGCAGCCGCAACTTCGTCAACGTGATCGTCGCCGGCAAACAACCTGAGCACCAGTGGCTGTCGATGGACGAGGCGATCAAGCATTGCAGCGTCGGCGTCGGCATCTGGCCCTGGGCGAGCAACGACCAGGATGGCGTGCCCGACGTCGTGCTGGCCTGCGCCGGCGACGTGCCGACGCTGGAAACGCTCGCGGCAGTCACGCTGCTGCGCGAGTGGCTGCCCTCACTCAGGATCCGCGTGGTCAACGTCGTCGACCTGATGACGCTGCAGCCGCCGAGCGAGCATCCGCACGGACTCTCCGACTCGGAGTTCGATTCCATCTTCACGACCGACAGGCCGATCCTGTTCGCATTTCACGGCTATCCGTGGCTGATCCATCGGCTCACCTATCGCAGGCATGGCCACGACAACCTGCACGTACGCGGCTACAAGGAAGAAGGCACCACGACGACGCCGTTCGACATGACGGTGCTGAACGAGCTCGACCGGTTTCATCTCGTCGAAAGCGTGATCGATCGCGTCCCCGGACTAGGAGCTCACTCTGCGCATTTGCGCCAGCGCGTGCGCGACAAGCTGGTCGAGCATCGCGAGTACGTCACCCGCCACGGCGAGGACCTGCCGGAGATCAGGAACTGGAAGTGGCACTGAGCAACGCCGCTGCTTCCAGCGCCATCGCAAGCTCCTCGTCGGCGCGCACGACCAGCAAGCGCGTGCGCGAGCCAGTCCGCGATATCTCGCTGCAGCCGGTCGCTCCGTCAAGGCGCGCGTCGCGATTCCTGCCGTCATCCAGCTCCGCGCCGAGAAACTCCAGTCGCTGCAGGCAGGCGCTGCGGATCGCCGCGCTGTTCTCCCCCACTCCGCCGGTGAACGCGATCGCGTCTACGCCACCCATGACCGCCGCGTAGGCACCGATGTACTTGCGCACGCGGTATGCGTAGATAGCGAGTGCCACCCGACATTCCTCGTCCCCGGCGGCTGCGCGGCGCTCGATCTCGCGCACGTCGTTCGTGCCGGTCAGTCCCGCCATACCCGATTTCTTGTTGAGCACCGCGTCCAGCCCATTTGCGTCGACTGCGCCGGAATGCAACAGGTGCAACAGGATGCCGGGATCCAGATCGCCGCCACGCGTCCCCATGACGAGTCCTTCGAGCGGCGTCATGCCCATGCTCGTATCGACGCTGCGGCCGCGCTCGATGGCGGCTGCGCTCGCGCCGTTGCCGAGATGACACGAGACGATCCGCAATTTATCGGACGTAACGCCGAGATACGCAGCGACGCTATCCATCACGTGTGCGTGGCTGATGCCATGGAAGCCGTAACGGCGGAGACCGAGGCGCTCGCAGAGATCCCGCGGGAGCGCATATTCGCGTGCGTGGCGGGGCAACGTCGCGTGATACGCAGTGTCGAATATTGCGATGTGGGGTGTTCGTGGGTACGCATCGCGCGCTTGGCGGACGGCCGCGAGCGCCGGCGGATTGTGCAGCGGCGCCAGGTCACTCAGCTGCTCGATTTCCTCGAGCACTTTGTCGTCGATTTGCGTCGCGCGCAGAAAGCGTTCGCCCCCATGCACGATGCGGTGTGCGATGGCGTCCGGCTGATGATCGGCGCTGCGTGAGCGCAGTTCCTGTAGAACTTGCGCGATGGCCGCGCTGAAACCCGACGCATCTGCATTCTCTACATGGACGTCGAACAGGCGGCGGCGCCGCGCGCTGTCGATGATGGCGCTCCTGATCGACGAACTGCCGCAATTGAGGGCGAAGATAGGCATGCGCGGGGGCCTGGGGCCGGCGCTATATTATAAGGAGTGTTGGACTCTCACATGACTCTCGCGGAATCGATCGCCGACGAGCTCGTAGAGCTCGGGGTCAGCGGCGACGGTGTACTCGTCGTACACACTGCTTTCTCCGGCTTCGGCGGACGTGCGGGCGCGCCTGCGAATCTGATCGCGGCGCTGCGCATGGCGGCCGGTGCGCGCGGCACCGTCGTCATGCCCAGCATGAGCGACGACGACGAGCATCCTTTCGACCGGCAGCGCACGCCGTGCATCGGGATGGGAATCGTCGCCGACACGTTCTGGCGCATCCCAGGCGTGAGCCGCAGCGACAGCCCGCATTCTTTCGCCGCGATCGGCCCGCGTGCAGCGGAAATCGCGGCGCCGCATCCCATCGACGTGCCGCATGGCCCGGACAGCCCGATCGGGCGTACGCATGAGCTGGACGCGGAAATCCTGTTGCTCGGCGTCGGTCACGACGCGAACACCACCGTGCACCTCGCTGAGAATCTCGCCGGCGTCCGTTACAAGGTGCCGAAGTACGTGACCGAGATGCGCGGCGGGGAGCTGGTCCGTCATCACTACTACGAAATCGATCACTGCTGCGCGAACTTCGCACTGCTCGACTGCTGGCTGGAAGCGCGTGGACATCAGCAGCGCGGCTTCGTCGCTGGCGCGCCGGCGCGGCTGATCGGTGCACGCGACGTCGTCGCCACGGCTCTCGATCATTTGCGCGAGAACGAGACAGTCTTCCTGCATCCGCCTGGAGTGTGCACGCAGTGCGACGACGCACGTGCCGGTGGAACTGTCGCCCCCACCTGAGCCTTGTCGCTGTGTCGAATTAACGGAGTGTGCGCGATGCAGGACTACGACAAGCGCAGCTGGCTCGTGCCGGCGACAGCGTCATTGGCATTGATTCCCGCCGCGGCAAGCGCATCCGGCTTCGCGCTGCTCGAGCAGAGCGCGAGCCGTCTGGGCACAGCTTTCGCGGGAACCGCCGCCGCCGCGGACGACGCGACCACGGTCTTCTTCAACCCCGCCGGCATGACCGCGCTGAGCCAGCCGGAGGGCGTCATCAGCACGAGCGGCATCGATATCGGCTCGGAGTTTCGCAACGACAGCTCCATGCCGGCCTTCGCGCAGCCGCTCGGCGGCAACGGCGGCGATGCGGGCGACTGGAATTTCGTGCCGGCTGCGTATTTCGCGCTGCCTGTCGGCGACGATCTCGCCTTCGGCATCGGCGTCAATGCGCCGTTCGGCCTGAAGCTCGTGTATGACGACGACTGGATCGGCCGCTTCCAGGCGCTGCGCTCGGAAATCTCGACCCTGAACATCAATCCGTCGGTCGCGTATCGGATCGGCCGGGTCTCACTCGGCGCGGGCATCGACTTTCAGCGGCTCGACGCGGAGCTGACCAACGACGTCAACTACTCGGCCGTCGTAGCACAAGGCGTGCAGCAGCTCGTCGGCGCAGGTCAGCTGCCACCCGCGACCGGTGCTGCAGTCGTCGCAGGGAACGCGGGGCTCGAGGGCCACGCGCGCGTGCGCGGCGACGACGACGCGTGGGGATTCAACTTCGGCGCGCTGTTCGAGCTGTCGGACCAGACGCGCATCGGTCTGTCGTACCGATCGTCGATCGACTACACGGTCAACGCCACGATTGCCTTCACTGCGCCCACCGGCGCGGACCCAATAGCGAACGGCATCATCGCAGCCGCTTCGGCGCCGGGAGCGCCGCTAGCGTCGAGTCCAGTGCGGGTCGATCTGGAACTGCCGGATTCCGCGACGGCATCGCTCGAGCATCGCTTCGGAGAAAAGTACGCGCTGCTTGCAGACGTGGCCTGGACCGGCTGGAGCTCGATCCAGGAGCTGCGCATCGTGCGCGATTCCGGAACGACCGTGTCGGTGACTCCCGAGCACTGGAAGGACACGTGGCGCTACGCGCTCGGCGCAACGTACGCGATGAACGACGCCTTGACGCTGCGTGCCGGCGTTGCGTTCGACGAGACGCCAGTGCCGGACGAGACGCGAACGCCGCGACTGCCCGATACGGACCGGACCTGGGTCGCGCTGGGCGCACGCTGGCAACCATCGCCTTCGCTGCTGATGGACTTCGGTTACGCGCACCTGTTCAGCGACACGGTGCCGCTGCATCAGGATGCCGGCAACGCTGCGACGTCCGCGCTGCTCGACGGGAGCCAGCACTCGGACATCGACATCGTGAGCGCGCAGCTCGTCTATCGATTCTGACTACGGGTTGTCAGGATCGGCCGAGCCGGCGTCGATCCACACACCGAAGCGGCAGCGCAGCACCTGGCCACCGCTGCTGACGTAGCGCCCGTTCGCGAACGAGCGGCCGTTGAAATAGCACACGGGCTCGCCGGGCACCTGCTGCCTCAGCGTGTCGACGTCCTCGTCGAGCTCCTGTGCGATCGGGGAATTTCTCAGCTCCGGATCCAACGCGCCCACTTCGGGCAATCTCGGACGACCCATGGTGGCGGCCCTCCTTCGTTGACATCGAGTCCGAGGCGACCGAAGTTGCGCCTGCGCTCAGAACGTCTTGCCGAGCCGCAGATACCAGAAGCGTCCCTTGAGGTCGCCCTGGGAAGTATCGTACCCCTGTATGCCGTTGACTTCCGCAAAGTGCGGCTCCTGGTTGAGCGCGTTGATTGCGCCCGCCGTGAACTCCACACCGCGCAGTAGTGCCGCGCCGCCCATGAGCTTGCCGAGATCCACGGAGAGCTGCAGGTCGAGGAAGGTCTGCGACGGGATCGTCCGGCCGTTGCGCACACCGTCGCGCGTGTCGTCGTAGCCGGGGATATAGCGCAAGTAGGTGGCCGCACCGAGCGCACCGCGGTGCCAATCGAGACTCGCGACCCCGCGCCACTTCGCAATCGTCCCGAATGAATTGGCGACGTTGACGCGATCCGCGGCAGGCACGCCCGGCAAGTCGAGCGCCTCGTACTCGTCGATCCACGTCGCCTTCGCGTCCGCGACGAAGTGACCGGCGGCGGCGCTGTCGAATGCGTAGCTGGCGCCGACGTCGATCCCGCTCGTGGTGAGCCGTCCGAAGTTCATGCGCGTCACGTCGATTTGCAAAACCCTCCCGGGAAGGCCCGCGGCCAGGTCGGCTGCCGTCGGTGCGGCGCGCAGCACCCGGTCGGCAACCTGTGATTCATGCGTGACTGCGAAGAGTGGATTCAGCGCGATGACGCGCTCGTCCATCATGACGTGCCAATAGGTGGCGGACAGCTTGAGCGGCTCGAATGCTTGCGGAGTGAAATCGATGCCTGCCGCAAACGATTCGCCGCGCGTTGCTTCCAGCTCGCGCGTCCCACCCGCCAACTGCATCGCAAGGTACGACTCGCCGTTGCGCCGCGGATCCACAACCAGCGTCGGACTCAGCGTGCGCGGCAGGTACAACTCGTACAGCGCAGGTGGCCGGAAACTGCGCCCATAGGTCGCGCGGATCGCGACTTCCCGGAACGGGTGCCACACCAGTCCGTACTGCGGACTGAATATCTCGCCGAAGTCGGTGTAGTCGTCGAAGCGCCCGGCGATCGTCACGGTCAAGTCGCGCGCCCCCGGGAGTTGCATGCGCTCGTCGAGCAGCGGCAGCTCCAGCTCCGCAAAACCCCCAGCGATTTCACGCGTGAAGGCGCCGAGGAGCGAATCGAACTGCACCGTTTCCTTGCGCCACTCCGTGCCGAGGACGGTGGACACCTGTCCCGCCGGCACGCTGAACAAGTCGCCGCTGACAACCGCCAGCAACTGCGTGGCATCGGTCGCGAAGGTGTCGATGTCCGGCGGCTTGAGCACGCTCGCGAGGACTTCCGGGCTCGCGGCAGGCCCGGGCCCGAACAGATTGAGCGTCCGATCCGGATCGGGATCGGCGAGGACGAGCGCGAGTTGTGGCAGGTCGACGAGCACGTTGTCGATCCGCTGTTGCGCGTCCTCTTCGCTGCGCAGCAGCGACAATTCCCAGTCCCAGCTCTGCACTCTGCCGCGCAACGAGCCTGCGCCGCGGATCAATCGCGAGTCGGTGGTCACCCGCAAAGCATCGACGCCTTCGAGCAACTCGGTCACCAGCACGGGCTCGCCGAACAGGTTGTATGGATTCGTCGCCGGAACCATCGCACTCACCAGCGGCGGGAACGAGTCGAAGGTGATGTGGCGGTCGACGAACATGAGATCCGCAGCGGCGACCAGATCCGCCGTGACGTGCGCTTGTGCACTCGCGACGACGCTGGCTCGACGGTCCTCCGCGACGATCGGGGCGTATTGCAGCAGACTCTCGCGGTTGAGCTGGAACGGCAGGAACTCGCTGAGTCCGGTGACCGATCCCGCACTGTGCTGGGGTATCGCTGCAAAGGGCGCTCCGAGCCGGTCCAGGCTCCCGTCGAGCGCCATGACATTTCCGGGACTGCTGATCGTCGAGCGCAAGTCGGTGCTGCCGAAGCGCCGATAATCCTGGTTGCGCCACAGGTCGCGCTCCGCGCCAAACAGCGGCGCTACGTCGCGGTAGTCCAGAACCACGGCGGCACGGGCGTCTTCGTCACCGAGGCCCGCGCTGATTGCCGCCTGGCGCTGCCGGCCACCGCCAGCGGCGTCGCCGTAGCGAGCCTCGATGCTGGGATGGTCGATGTCGTCGCGCAGGACGATGTTGATGATGCCGCCGATCGCATTGGCGCCGTGTCGTACAGAGATCGAGTCGAGCTGCACTTCGACCCGCTCCACCGCGCTGAGCGGCAGCTGGTTCAGGTCGAACGCGTTCACGGTGAAACTCGCCGCACTGGCGAAAGCCGGAAGGCCGTTGATCAGCACCAGCGTGGTATCCGGCCCGAGGCCGCGCAGCTCCGCATACTGCGCGCCGTTGCTGCGGAACCCGTCCGGGCGCAGGAACGGCTGCTGCGGAATGAGTTTCAGCAGATCCATGATCGTCGCGACGCCCGTCTGCGCGATCGCCTTGCGGTCCAACACGAAGCCGGGAGCTGTCGGCACAGGGAGATTGCGCACTCGCGAAGCCTGGATGATGACTTCCTCGAGGGTTGTGTCGTCTACCTTTTGCTGGCGCGGGGTCGCGGCCGTCACGCGGCGCGCCGCGCGCGGCGGCTTGGGCGGCGGTGTCGCAGCCTTCGGCGGCGGCGGCGCTGGAACGATGGCAATGTTTCTGGGACCGATCCGCGAGAACGTCAGACCGGTCGAACGCAACAGCTCGGTCAGCGCCTCATCGATCGTATATTCGCCGCGCAGCGGACCGACCTGCATCTCTTCCTGCTCGCGCGTGTCGGGGCTGTAGCCGTAGGAGACGTCGACCTGAGCGAAGAACTGCTCGAGAGCGAGCGTCAGCGGCTGGCGCGGAATGTCGAACGGATATTTTTTGCCGGAGTCCTGTGCGCGGGCGCTCGACGCGACGACCAGGATGAGACAGGCAAGCGCGCCGACAAGGGTGCTCCTTGCCCTGATTCCCTGCCTCCAGCGCATTCTTGCCTGCGGGCGCACGGCTTATAGTTCATTCCCTCGAGACACTGGAAGAGTGCAGCAGACTCCCGCATGCCGCAAGCCGGCGACGACATAACATGTACGTATTGCTGGTGAGTGCGGGGCAGCTCTCGATGCCCATGGACTTTGCTGCGCCGGGCCGCGCGCGGCCATACGACCTTGCTCGCAGACTATATATATGTATGCACGCGACGATGCGTCAGCTGACCGGCTGCTCGCTCACCATGGTCAGCACGTCGTAGCTCGCGACGATTTCGCCGTTCTGGTTGCTGATCTCCGTGTCCCACGCGACTTCGCCGTAGCCCTTCTCGGCGCGCAGGGATTTGGACTTGCAGGTGAGCCGCACCTTGATGCGGTCGCCCGGCTTCACCGGCTTCACGAAGCGCAAGTGATCGAGCCCATAGTTCGCGAGCACCGGGCCGTACGGCGGATCGACGAACAACCCGGCCGCAGCCGAGATCAGGAAGTAGCCGTGCGCGACGCGCCCGCCGAACAGCGGATTGCGCCGCGCCGCTTCCTCGTCCATGTGCGCGTAAAACGTGTCGCCGGACAACGCCGCGAAGCTCTCGATGTCGGCGAGCGTCACTTCGCGCTCGGCAGTGTTCAGCGTGTCGCCGACCTGCAGCTCGTGGAATGACTTGCGGAATGGATGAACTCCGGGCGCCTTCTGCACCGCGCCGCGCGTCCAGCGCCCCGTGATCCGCGCAACCGTCTGCGGGCTGCCCTGAATCGCGGTGCGCTGCATGTAGTGCATGAGGCCGCGGATGCCCCCCATTTCTTCGCCGCCGCCCGCGCGGCCCGGACCGCCGTGCACGAGTCCGGGCAGCGGCGAGCCGTGCCCGGTGGACTCCTTGGCGCACTCGCGGTTGACGATCAGCAGCCGCCCATGCAGCGGCGCCAGCCCGAGCGCGAATTCGACCGCAGCATCATCGTCGGCCGTGAAGACCGAGCCGACGAGACTGCCCTCGCCGCTGCGCGCGTAGGCGATTGCATCACTCACCGATGCATACGGCATGACGGTGCACACCGGACCGAACGCCTCCACCGTGTGAACGGCACGAGCCTTCGCCGGCTCGCGGCAGAACAACAGCGCCGGCGCGACGAACGCGCCCTTCTCGCGATCAGCGCCTGCCAGCTCCAGCGTGTCGCCGTCGCCGGTGAGCAATTCGGCCTCGCGCCGCAGCTCGGCGACGCGCCCAAGCACTTCGCGTCGCTGGCCGAGCGCGGCGAGCGGGCCCATGCGCACCTGCTCGAGCCGCGGATCGCCGACGACGACCTTGGCGAGTGCAGCCTTGATCGCCTGCGCCGCCGCCTCGGCGTGCGCGGCCGGAACGATCGCCTTGCGAATCGCGGTGCACTTCTGCCCCGCCTTGGCCGTCATCTCGCGCATGACTTCGCGCACGAACGCGTCGAACTCGGGCTGCCCGGGCGCGGCATCCGGGCCGAGCACGCAGGAATTGATCGAGTCCGTCTCACTGACGAACCGCACCGAGTTGGCGACGATCGTCGGGTGCGTGCGCAGCTTGTGCGCCGTGCTAGCCGAGCCGGTGAACGACACCACGTCCTGACAGGTGAGATGGTCGAACGCATCGCCGAGGCTGCCGCACACCAGCTGCAGCGCGCCTTCCGGCAGGATGCCCGACTCGACGATGCGGCGGACGACGAGCTCGGTGAGATAGGCGGTCGCCGTCGCAGGCTTGACGATCGCAGGCATGCCGGCGAGCAGCGTCGGCGACAGCTTCTCCAGCATTCCCCACACCGGGAAGTTGAACGCATTGATGTGAATCGCCGCGCCTTCCAGCGGCACGCAGATGTGCTGGCCGATGAACGTTCCGGTCTTCGACAGCGCCTCGACTTCGCCATCGACGTACACGCGACTGTTCGGCAGCTCGCGCACGCCTCGCGACGCGTATGCGAACAGCGTGCCGATGCCGCCATCGATGTCGATCCAGGAATCGGCCTTCGTCGCGCCTGTCGCATAAGAAAGCGCGTAGAACTCGTCCTTGTGGTCGGTGAGCATCTTCGCAACGCGCTTGAGCAGCGCGGCGCGCTCGTGGAATGTGAGGCGGCGCAGCGCGGGCCCGCCGCTGCGTCGCGCGTGCTGCAGCGCGCCTGCGAAATCGATGCCACTGGAGGAAGCCTCGGCGACCACTTGTCCGGTCGTTGCGTCGCGCAGCACCTGGGCGTCACGCTCTCCAGCATGCCAGCGACCTTGCACGTAACTCTTCAGTTGCATCGGATACTCCTCAGCCGGCACGCGGCGCACGCTTGTCGATGACGCGCTTCGCTTTGCCGATGGAACGTTCGATCGAACCGGGCTCGCGCACTTCGACGCGCACGCTGATCCCGATCATGGATTTGACTTGCTGCACCAGTGCGTCCGCGGCTCGTGACCCGGCCGCGAATGCTGCGGCGTCGGCCGCCTCGACGTGCACGGCGAGCGCATCGAGCGGCCCTTCGCGCGTCAGCTCCAGCACGTAGTGCGGCGCAAGCGACGGCGTCCGCAGGATCAACTCTTCGATCTGCGTCGGGAACACGTTCACGCCGCGCACGATGAGCATGTCGTCGCAGCGGCCCAGGATCTTCTCGATCCTGCGCATCGGCCGCGCCGTCGGCGGTAACAACCGCGTCAGGTCGCGGGTGCGATAGCGAATCACCGGCAGCGCCTGCTTGGTCAGCGACGTCAGCACGAGCTCGCCCGGCTCGCCGTCGTCCAGCACGGCGCCAGTCTGTGGATCGACGATCTCGGGATAGAAATGGTCTTCCCACAGTACCGGTCCGTCCTTCGTCTCGATGCACTCGTTCGCCACGCCGGGACCGATCACTTCCGACAGGCCGTAGATCTCGATCGCGTCCAGCCCCATCGCCGTTTCGATCTGCCCGCGCATCGCCTGGGTCCACGGCTCCGCGCCGAGAATGCCGACGCGCAGCGAGCACGCTGCCGGGTCGAGCCCTTGCCGCACGAACTCCTCGGCGATCGCGAGCAGATACGACGGCGTCACCATGATGATGTCGGGCTTGAAGTCGCAGATGAGCTGCACCTGCTTCGGCGTCTGTCCTCCGGACATCGGCACGACCATGCAGCCGAGACGCTCGGCGCCATAGTGCGCACCGAGACCGCCTGTGAACAGGCCGTAACCATAGGCCACGTGCACGATGTCGCCGGGCCGGCCGCCGGACGCGCGGATGGAGCGCGCCATCAGCAGCGCCCATGTGTCGATGTCCTGTGCGGTGTAACCGACGACTGTCGGCTTGCCGGTGGTGCCGCTCGATGCATGGACGCGGACGACCTTCTCACGCGGCACCGCGAACATCCCGAACGGATAGTTCGCGCGCAGGTCGTCCTTCACCGTGAACGGAAACTTGGCGAGATCCTCGAGCGAGCGCACATCGTCCGGATGCATGCCGGCAGCGCGAAAGCTCTCGCGGTAGTGAGCCACGTTCTCGTACGCGTGCCGTAAGGACCACTGCAGACGTTGCAGCTGCAAGGCACGCAGCTCGTCCACGCTTGCCGTCTCGATCGGCTCCAGTTTCATGAACCTGCGCCTATGCGACCGCCGATCTCATGCGAGCGGCCGCGAAACATCGCGACGCATTCGCCACGCTGATTGCGCACCGCCACGTCGTAAACGCCCGTGCGCTTCGAGCGTGAGCGCTCCTCGGCGATTGCGGTCAGCTCGTCGCCAAGCCGCGCCGGCAGCAGGAACTCGATGCTGCCAGACGACGCGACAGTCACGAGGTCATAGGTGTTGCACGCGAAGGCGAACGCGCTGTCGGCGAGCGTGAAGATCAAGCCGCCATGGCAGATCTTGTGACCGTTCACCATATCCTCGCGCACGCTCATCGCCAGGCGCGCACAGCCGGGACGAATGTCCAGGATCTGCATGCCGAGCGCCTGCGAGGCGCGATCCTGCGCGTACATCGCGGCGGCGGAGGCTTCGGCAACGGCCTGCGGATCGCTCATGTCGGGCGACGACTAACGGCCGGTAAACTTCGGGTTGCGCTTTTCGGTGAACGCCGCGACGCCCTCGGCGTAATCCTGCGAACGGCCAAGCTCGCGCTGGAAGTCGCGCTCCTGGTCGAGCTGCTGCTCGAACGATGTGCCCCACGACCCGTAGATCGCCTGCTTGGTCCGCGCCAGTCCGCGTGTCGGCGCGAGCGCCAGCTGTTGCGCGAGTGCGTCCACAGTCGTCTTGAACTCAGCGTCTTCGACGCAGCGCCAGATCAGTCCCCATTGCGCTGCCTGCTCTGCCGAAAGTTTGTCGGCCAGCAGCGCGAGACCCAGCGCGCGAGCATTGCCGAGGAGCCGGGGCAGCAGCCACGTGCCGCCCGAGTCCGGGACCAGGCCGAGCTTGCTGAAAGACTGGATGAAGCTCGCGGAGCGGGTCGCGATCACGAGATCGCAGGAGAGCGCGATGTTCGCGCCGGCGCCGGCGGCCACGCCGTTGACGGCTGCGATGACCGGCATCGGCAGATTGCGCA
>DATEML010000030.1:0-14257 GCA_035275585.1 Steroidobacteraceae bacterium
ACGCGCTCGTCGATTTCCGCCGCGTGGGACAGCTGCACCGGGTAGCGCACGATGGCATCGACGCTGGCGGCCGAGAACCGCAGCTGCACGGAAGGTTGCGGGTCGCCGGAATCGTGCGAGGAGGCCGCCTTCTGGATCTCACGCGTCTGCCGCACCATGTCATCGAGATAGTCGGCGATCACACGCGTCACCGCCTGCACCATCTTGTCCTTCAGCGCCGCATAGTCCGAGCCGGTCGGCAGGTTGAACGTCACCTCGTGCCAGGCGAGGTTGACGCCGGGAATCTGTTTGAACAGACCGCCCGAGGATTGGAAGATGATCGAGTTCGCGAACGCCACGACGCGGCCGGTCGGGCTCATCTGCCCTTCTCCGGACAGCTCCATCAGGTGCAGCCGCACCAGGCCCATCTCGATCACTTCGCCGGTCACGCTGCCGACCTGCACGCGATCGCCGACGCGGATGCCGTATTTACCGATCAGGAAGAAGTAGCCGACGATCGAGACCAGCACGCTCTGCATCGCGACGGCGAGACCGGCCGTGATCAGGCCGGCGAACGTCGCGAGCGAGCCGAGCTCGGTCACGAAGGTCGAGGCAACGATCGCCACCACCAGCGCCCACAAGACGATCTTCTGCAGCAGCAGCAACCGCGAGCGCCGGCGCGCCTCGTGCACGTAGCGAAACACCACACGACGCCACAGATGGCCGAGCCCGAATACGATCGCCAGCAGCCCGGCGAACAAGGCGACGCGCAAACCCAGCGCTTCGAATGCATCGCGATACTGCTTCTGCGTCGCCGCGCGCCAATTGCTGAGATTGCGACGGTACTGGCTGAGCAGCACGCCCGCCTTGCTCAGCGGCGTCACGATTGCCGACGTCTGCTGGAACAACCACGCGAGCGTGTCGTACTGATCGCGCACACCGCGCAGGTTTGCGTTCGCGCCGCTTTCCGCTTCGGCAGCCAACGCGTCGCCGCGGTCTGTCAGGCGCTTCAGCTGATCGAGCGGCGGGGTGCGGATCTTCTTGAACGTCTCTTCCAGCTCTGCCGTGCGCTGATCGATCTGGTCGATCGTGCGGGCCTTGGCGGAAAGCCTGAATACCGTTGCGGCCAGGTCCCAGATGCCGAACCGGCTCAGCGCGCTGCCGCTGGCGGCTGCGTCGGATCCTGCTGTCGCCGCTGCCGACGATGTCGACGAGCTTACCGGTGCAGGCGTGCCGCTGGCCGCCGGAATGGAAGCAGCGATCGCATCGATGTGCGCCTTCAGCGCGTTCGCGCCGAACCCGGTCGTGTCGGTTTCGCTGGCGAACTGCGACATGTTCCCGACCATGTTGCGCCGGGCGTTCACCAGGTCCAGCTGTCCTTGCAGCAATGAAATGCGCGACTGCAGCGTCGCGTGCTTGGGCTTCGGCGCGCCCGCAAGCTGCCGGCGGGTCGTCTCGATCTCGCGCTGGATCGACGTGCGCTGCTCATCCAGCCGCTTGCGCAGGCGACTGAGGGATTGCGAGGACGCAGCGTCCTCCGCCTCTTTTTTCACACCAGCCTCGCTGGCGAGGAGCTCCGCATTGGCGCGCGCGATCTCAAATGCCAGGGCCACGACCTTGTCGGCCGTCTGCCGGTTTGCATAGAGAATCAGCAGATCGCTAGGTTGCGTGGCGGCCTGCTGCTGCGCCCCGAGCGTGCGATACCAGTCCACGGTCTCGTCGAGGATCTCGACGATCTGGTCGCCAGTCATGACCGCGCGCGACTCGGTAGCGTGCGCGGCCGGCTGCACCGGCGCCTCGGCGGCCTGGGCAGCGAACGTGACGATGCCCGTCAGGACGGCTGTTGAAAATATTGCCCGCATGGGCGGGCATTCTACCTGCCCGTCGCGTTATTCGGGATTCTGCTCGAACAGCGACACGACGTTGGCGCGGACTGCCGTATCGCGCGCCGCGCGCAGGCGCAGCCGATAGCGCAGGTCGCCCAGCTCCAGCACGTCGCCATCGTGCATCAGATGCTGTTTCACCTGCTCGCCATTGACGAAGCAGCCGTTCGTACTGCCCGCATCCTCGACGATGATGCCCGTCGGCCCGATCAACAGACGCGCGTGGTGACGACTCACCATCTTCGACGTCAGCGCGATGTCGTTCTCGGCCGTGCGGCCGATGGTCAGCATCGTGCCGCTCAGTCGCAGGATCTCGCCTGCGTGCTCGATCGGCTCCAGCAGCCACTCGACGTCTTCTCCAACGGGCTGCGCTGCCTTCTCGCCGATGCGATTGACGTCGCGTCGGATCGCTGCCAGGGCCTCGGAGTGCACCGCGAGGTCGGCCTGCAGCTCCTCGATCTGGTGATCCCTGCGGAAGATTTCCTGCGTGAGCTGCTTGGCGCGAACGCGAGCCTTCTCGCGCTGATCCGCCATGATTGCGCACTCGTCGTGCGCCGTCTGCAGCTGCACGCGCACCGCTTCGGCCGCTTGGGCCCGCGCCTGCAGTTCTTCCTCGAGCTGACGCAGGGCGCCGGCGTATTCCTCGAGCGTTGCGCGCATCGCGACGATTTCGTCCGCCCTCTCCTGCGCCATCTGTTCGCTGGCCTGCGCGTCCGTTCGCGCTCCGGCAAGCTCATCGCGCAGCTTCGCGATCGTGCCTGCGCTGCGCTCGAGCTCCGTGGTACGCGCTGCAAGCTCCGACCCAGCCGGAAGCAGCGCATCACGCTCGTTCGTCAATGCGAGGATTTGCGCCTGGGCAGCGTCACGCTCGGCGATGATCGAATCGCGTTCGCCATGAGCATCGCGTAGCTGCGTTTCAGCTTCGATGCGGCGCCGCTCTTCGTCGCCGCGAGCCTTCGCAGCAACCGTCACCTCGCGGTGCGCATCCTGCACTCTGCCTTCGGCCGTCTGCAGCAAGTTGCGCAGCTCGGTGATCTGCGTCGCAAGCTCAGTCTGTTTCTTGCCCTCGCCTGCCAGCGCACTCTCGCGCTCCATCAGCAGCGCACGGTTGGCGTTCGTAGCCTCTTCGGCCGCGGCGAGCTTTGCTTTGAGTTCCGCACTCGATGCGAGCTCGTGCCGCAGCCGCTCATCGAGCTCGTCACGCACCGTGACGATGTCGTCGATCGTGCGGTTGTGCTGCTCGATGATCGTAATCAGCTTGTCGTGCTCGGACAGCTTGGCCGCGAAGCGCCGCGCCAGCTCCGCCGCGCTGGCTTTCTCGGTGGCCAGCGTTCGCTCCGATTCCTTCAGACGGGCCTCGAGCCGTACCACCTCTTCGCGCAGCTGCTTCTCGGAGCGCTGCCCCATCTCTTCGGCGAGCTTGCGATGTTCCGCGAGCCGCGCCTGCTCGGCCGCGAGCGTCTCGACGCGCGCCGCATTCTGGTCGCGCTCCGCCTGCAATGCCTCGTTGCGCTTGTACAAGACCGAGTTCGCATCATGAGCCTTGACGATGTCCGCTTCGAGGTCGGCGATGCGCTTCAGGATGCGATCGACGTTGACCGTGAACGCTTCCCTCGCCGGCGCTTCGCTCTTGACGTTGATGCTGTGGACTTCGACCGGCGCCTCGTGCGTCGCCGACTCGATCAGCTCGTCGATGTCCTGCAGCGCATCGACCGTCCACGTATCGGTGCGCGACAGGCTCTTCTGACTCTCGACCAGCGTCGACTCGTACGCTTCGACGTCGAGAACCGGCAGCACGTCGGTGCGATCGAGCGAGCTGATGGTGGTGTCGGCAGGAGTGGACTGTGTATGGGTAGGCATGATCGTGCGACGACCGCGGTCGAGTCGTTGTGTTGCTTCCGGCGGAGTGACTGCGAGTATGCACCGTTCTGCAGGCCGTGCCACCGGGACATTTGTCCGACAGCGGGCGCGCCTGTAGGCATTTTTTGTGCAGCACGGCGTCGCGATGGCACACTAAAGACACGATATGTGACATATGGCGGTGATTCATGCGCCCGATTTTCAGCGCCGCTTTGGCGATTGCCCTGCTGTCCGGCGGCTCCGCGTTCGCCGCCGATGCGACGAAGACCCAGGTCATGCTCGTCGGCACGTATCACTTCTCGAACCCCGGCCGGGACGTGAACAACGTCAAGGCAGTCGACGTCCTCGCTGCCGAGCGGCAGCGCGAGATCGCCCGGCTCGTCGCGTCGCTGGCGAAGTTCGCACCGACCAAAGTCGCGGTCGAGTGGCCGGCGCAGGTCGTACAGGAGCGCTACCCGAAGTTCCTCGCGGGCCAGCTGCCGGAATCGAGCAATGAGGTCGTCCAGCTCGGCTTTCGCCTGGCGCGCGAGCGCGGACTGAAGTCAGTGTACGGACTCGACGTCGACGGCGACTTCCCGCTCGACGCGGTCATGGCGTGGGCGGAAAAGCATGGACGCAAAGGCGAGATCGATGCGTTGATCGCCGCAGGCGCCAAGGAGACCGGGCACATCTCGGCGCTGCAGGACAAGACTTCCATCGGCGGCGTGCTGCGCGATCTCAACACTCGCGAGTCGATCGAGCGCAACTACTCCTTCTACCCGCCCATGCTGACGATGGGCGCCGGCGACGATCAGCCGGGCGTCAAGCTGCTGACCGCGTGGTACGAGCGGAACTTCGCGATCTGCGCGCGCTTGCTACAACAGGTGCAGCGCGGCGATCGCGTCGTCGTCTTCTACGGACAAGGTCACATCTATCTGCTGCAGCAGTGCCTGCGCGAGCAGCCCGGCGTGCAGCTGGTCGATCCGCTGAGCTACCTGTCGGGTACCTGATGACTTTGCAAGAGCGCTGGCGTCTGCCGATCTGCTCGGCGCTGCTGTACACGCTCGCGTTCAACCTGACGTTCTTCATCCAGGAGCTGTTCCTGGTCGTGCCGAAGGCGCTCACGCCCGGCCTGCGCCCGACTCTGTTTCACAACAATCACACCTGGGACGGCGACAACGCACTGGCGAGCCTGTTCCAGGGGACCGGCGCACTTGCGACAGTCATCAGCGGAATCGTGTGCCTGCTGCTCCTGCGTGGCGATCGCATTCGTTCGCCGACCGCGCGGTTGTTTCTCATCTGGATGGCGTACCACGGTTTCTTCCAGGCGCTGCCGCAGGTCGTCATGGGCGCGTTCATTCCGGGCAACGACGTCGGGATGGCGATGGACTATTTCCACATGTCCACGGCGGCGAAGTGGGTCGCAGCGGTCGCAGCGTTGCTAGCAATCGCACCGATCGCGGCGCGCCTCGCACGCCATCTGCTCGGACTCGCGCCTGACCTGTTGAGAATCGCGACGGTGCCGGCACTGGCGTCGATTCCTCTCATCGTCGCCTTTCGCGTACCGCGCGAGATGATCGAGGTGCTGTTGCCGCCGGTGCTGGTGACGATCGTGGGGCTCACGGCGATTCACGTGGCTGCGCTGCGCGTGAAAGGCGTGAGCGCGACGCGCGAGCTGCAGGTATCAATCACGTACCCACTGGTCGCGGTCGCCGCGCTGCTACTGGCGTTCCAACTGGTGCTGCGGCCGGGGATATCGTTCTACTGAATGTATTCGAGGGTGCGGGGGCCGAGAACGGAGAATTCTCTCGCCAAGATCGCCAAGATCGCCAAGAAGAATTCGCGCTTCCGAGCACTGATTCCCTTGGCGTCCTTGGCGCTCTTGGCGAGAGTTTTTCCGTAGACGGCCAACCAATCAATCAACGTGCTCGGGCAGACGATTCGCGATTCTGGCGATCCCGTTCTTCATCAGAAACTCGCCGAAGTTGAGCAAGTACCCAAGCTTCTTGTCGGCAAGGCGCAGATAGGTCAAGAGCTGCTTTCTGTGCGCGTTATTGAGTCTTGCGACGCACTTCAGTTCAATGATGACCTTGTTTTCGACAATGAGATCGACCCGGAACCCCTCGTCGAATTTGAGCCCTTCATACGTGACCGGAATCGGAATCTGACGCTCCACGCCCAAGCCCCTGCGCCGCAGCTCGTACGCAAGGATGACCTCGTAGACGGTCTCCAGCAGGCCGGGCCCCACCTCTTGATGGATCTGCACAGCAACGTCAACGATCAGCCTGCCAACTTCGTCCTCTGTCATCTCGCCATTCCTTGGCGCTCTTGGCACCCCGGCGAGACTAGATCAGATCCTGAGAAGCCCGGTGCGAATTTCTGGCCAGAAGACTAAGCGAGAATGGCGACGACGCGAGTGAACGACCAGTACGCGGCAACCGTGCCGATGAAGTAAAGCGCCGGCGTCCGCGCCATGACAAATCTCGGCCAGCGCGCGCAGGCACGATAAAGCGCAAACGCGAGGCCCACCACCAGCAGCTGACCAATCTCGACGCCGACGTTGAACGTCAGCAGCGCGATCGACAGATGCTGCTGCGGCAGGCCGATCTCCTGCAGTGCGCCTGCAAAGCCGAGACCGTGCACCAGCCCGAAGAGAAACGCGACGAGCGCGGGCCAGCGCCTCGACAGCGTACCTTCCCCATGCAGTGCTTCCGCAGCGACGAGCACGATCGACAGCGCGATGGTCGCCTCGACTGGTGGCGAACGTAGAGTCAGCAGGCCGAGCGCGCTGAGCGCCAGCGTCAGGCTGTGAGCGAGCGTGAATGCTGTGATCGTGAACAGGAGTCGTCGGTTGAACCCGACCAGGAACAGCAGCGCCATCACGAACATCAGGTGATCGAAGCCGCTCAGGATGTGCTCGACGCCGAGCACCGTGTACGCGCGCGCCACCTCACCCATCCCGCGCTTGTCTTCGGCCGAGCCGTACAGCTGGGCGCTCTTCTGTGCCGTCGTAAACGTATAGACGCGGCTCTGGTTGTCGAGCCAGAACACTTTGACCATCACGGCCGAGTACGTCTGACCGACGCCGTCCACAGCGAGTGAGCCGCGCAATCCGCCTGGGCCACAGCGCACGGTACCGGCGTCCACCGGACCCGCCTCCACCGCGGCCTTGTCCGAACTGCAGCCCTCGGGCCAGGCGAGCGTCAGCTCATCGCTGGGCGGCACGTTGCCGACCGCCGTCCACTGCCACAGGAACTGACCGGGAGCGGTTTCGCGCAGCTCCAGCTCGGCCATCGTCATCTCATGCGCAAACACCGCATGCGACAACAGGACGAGCGCCGCCATCAGCACGACGCGCACGGTGCGGGTCATTTGGTCTTCTTCGCCTCGACCTTGATCGTGTATTTCTTGGCCAGCGCCCGCACGGCCGCGCTGCGCTGCTCCTGCAGCGTGGCATCAGTCCAGTCGTGCAGCACGACGCCGCGCAGCGATTCGAAGTCGGCGGGCACGGGCTTGGCGATCGATTCGAGACGGATGGCCCGCCAGCCGCTGCTCGTCTTCAGTGCACGCCACTCGCCGGGGGACACAGCATCGAGCTCCTTCGCGAATTCCTCGCCGTAGCTCTGCACGAGATTGCCGCGCGGTCGTTTCGTGAATACGCGCAGGTCCGCCTTCGCGTCACCCGGCGAACCGGCGTTCAACGAGCTGACGAACGCGCGCACGGCGTTCTCGGACTTGTCCCCGACCAGGACGGCTTCCTGGAAGTCGTAGCGCGCCGGATCGTCGTACTTCGCGCGGTTCGCCTCGAACCACTTGCGCAGCACGTCTTCGTCGTAGGGCGGCAGCTTGGTGTTGGCGTCGATGACGCTCAGCTGCTTGAAGATGACCCGTTCGCGGATCGCGTCGTCGCCCTTGTCCAGCTGCAGCGCGAGTCCTTCGCGATACAGCACCTCGTTGTCGAGCCACACGCGGCGCAGCGCGTACAGCTCGTCGGCGTTCGGCTCGCGGCCGCGCGCCTCCTTGAAAACCTGCCGCGCGTGCGCATCGACCTCGGCATCGACGATGATGACGCGCGGGTCGTCGCTGCGCGCGACGATGAAGTGATCGGCGGCGAACAGCACGCCGCCGAGGATGATGAAATGCAGCAACGGCTCGCGCAGCCATTTGAGTCTGGCTGCGCGGCCGTACGCTGCTGACTGTCGAACGACGGAAGTCAGTAGCTGAGTGGACATCGCGGTATCAGTTCACTCCCGCGACACGAGTGCCGCCCTTGACTTCGATGTAGATCGGATTGCTGTAGAACCACAGGTCCGACCACGCCGCGACGTCGAACGCCACCATCTTCGTGCCGCCCACGACCGGCAGGTGCGCCGGGCAACCGTCGAAGTCGGTCGAGCCGACCGTCGCGCAGGGAATGCGCAGGTTGGCGTTCGCCGGCTGGCCGTCCGTGCCGCCGTTGACCGTCGGATTCACGCGGCCCGCGTTGGTCGCCAGATCCGGCAACGGATTGCCGTCGCCGTCCGTCTCGAACGGAATCGACGGCGGCATGTTCGTGCCGCGCAGACGCACGTACTGCGAAGCGCTCACGTGCGGGATGCGGTAGGTCATGATCTTGAACTCGCCGCCATCGGCGGTATTCCAGTTGCGCTTGCTGAAGGTGCGCACGACGGCGGCCGTCGTGTTCTTCGCGCCGGCCGGCACGTTGTCCATGTTCGGGTTCGTGATCCAGTCGCTCGGCCACTGGCCCGCGTAGTCCGGCGAGTTCGGCGACTTGTAGCCCGTCACCTTGCCGCTGATCACGTCGACGTGATCGAGCACCGGCTTGTTGACCGGCTGATTGATGCCGGACTGCGCGAGCGACGGATTCGGGAACGTGTAGGGCGAGTAGTTCGTGCCCTTCGGATCGCGCACGGCGATCGCGATCACGACTTCCTGACCGGGCTTGACCACGAGCTTCTCGCCCATCGTCACGCAGTTGCCGAAGTTGACGTCGGTGTTGTTCGAAGCCGCGAGGAAGGTCGAGGCTTCCAGCAGCAGGTTGCCGAGGAAGTCGTTGAGCTTCGTGTCGGCGCAGGCGACGAACGCCAGGCGGTCGATCAGCTGGCCGCTCGCGGCGAAGGCGTTGCCGGTGCGCAGACCGTCGACGATTTCCTGCGGTGTCAGGACGTCCTTGTCCTTGGAATGACCATGGCCTTTCTCGTCGTGCACCATCACGAACGTGCGCTGGTACTCGCCGGGATAGAAATCCTGCGTCGAGCGCCGGTCGTCCGGTCCGAACATGCCGCGGTTGTGCCAGTCGGAGCTGGCGAAGAACCACCAGTTGCGGCCTTCACCGAGCAGCGCGTCCCACACGCCGCCGACCTGCGCGCCGTACACGCCGGTGCCGCCGTACGTCGTGCCACCGACCGAGTCGACGTTCACGCCGTTGATGTTGTTGCGGCGGATCGTGTACTCGCCGCGGGCGTCGGACGCGCCGTGGCCCGGCTGCGTCTCGAAGCCGAACGAGATCTTCGGGCCGGCGTTGTTGAAGTCACGCAGGCTCTCGATGTTGAACCCGTTGTTGCCGTCCGGATTGAACGGCCCGGCGCGCTCCAGGTGCGCCGGCACGTAATAGCTCTCGTCCGGATGATTCTGCCGCATCCACTTGATCGCTTCGACGGTCTTGGCGTGGCCGCGAACGCCGACCCCAGCGCCGGACAGCGGCATGAGCTTCTGCGCCAGTGCGTCCCAGCTTGGATCCGAGGAGTTGAGGCTGCCGTTCACGGAGCAGTCCCAGTTGTTGCCCACGCCGCTGGTCTCGGTCGTGTTGCCGCGGCTCCTGTCGGTGTCGCCGCGATCGAAGCAGTACTCCCATTGGGCCAGCGCGTTCGCATTGCCGAGCGGCGAGTAGCCGGCATCGCGGGGCAGGCGCTGCTTGAAGATCTTGTCGGGCATCTGACCCGTGATGACGGACATCGACGTATGTTCGTGGCCCGCCACGACGGACTCGACACCGATGAACAGCGGGTCGCTCTTCAGCGCCGAGAGGTACTCGAGCATCGGATACTGGAATTCCTGGATCGACTGCCAGCGCCACATGTTCTGGTTCGGCGCGGCGCCGGACACGGTGCCCTTCGGCTGCACCGCCGGGTTGCTGTTCTGCCAGGTCGTGTTCGGGCCCAGCAGTGTGCCGGCCTGATTGAATACCAGCGGAAATGCCGGCGTCGCCAGCGTCTCGTCTTCCGCGAGCGTGCAGTTGCGGTTGCCGTTGCCCCCATGGCCGGCCTGCACGAACCAGTCGAGGCCCCAGGGCGTGTCCTGCTTGTCGGTCGCCTTCTTCACCAGCTTCTGCATCGAGATGGAGCCATCGGAGCAGGTGGTGTGGTTGTGGAAATCGCCGGTGACGTAGGTTCCCGGCGCTTTTCCGGACAACCCTCCGCCTTGCGCTACGCCCATCGTGGCGGCGCTGAGCGCGGTCGCGACGGCCAGGGCGACGTGGCTCTTGTTGAATCTGCTGCTCATAGGAGAAGACACCTCTGCTGAAGTCGGGTGGACGATGAAGTCGACGCCCGCGTTTTGTAGCGGCCGAATGTGACCGATGAATTAAGGAGGCGTGACGCGCAGCCGCTGTCACACGTCTGTAGCACGCACGCTCGAAAATCGGCGGACCATGGCCGAAGTCGTCGGACTTTTCCCAACACCTTTCATGCGTGTCCCGCGCGCGTTGCACCGCGACCTCGTCGGCGGGCTGTGCGCGCACTTCAGCGCGCTCGCCGGTCAGCCGAACAACTCGTCTGCCAACCTCGTGCACACTTCCATGCTGAAGCCGAGCGACAGCCCGCTGCTGGTCGAGGCCGCGCAATCGATCACACCGCTGCTCGCGGATTTCGGGGCGCTGTTGTTCGGCGAGCGCCTCGGCTGGTCGTTGAAAGAGATGTGGGTGAACGTGCTCGACACCGGCGGTCGCCAGGCGATGCACAATCACGCCAACAGCTTCATTTCCGGCGTCGCGTACCTGACGCGCACGCATCCGGAAGCGCGCACGGTATTCATGAAGCCGCCGGGCGGAACGGATTTTTCGTTCAAGAACGACCACGCCGGCGTCGAGACCGGGCCGTACAACGCCGACAAGTGGATCAGCATGCCGCCCGAGCCCGGCGACGTCGTGCTGTTTCCCAGCTATCTGTTGCACGCCGTGCCGAACAACCCTGGAGAGCGGCGCATCAGCCTCGCGTTCAACGCGATCCCGACGCACCTGGACTCCTGGGGCTACAAGATTTCGTTCAGCGGCTGACGTGCGCGACCAGCGAATCCCAGCGCTCGCGCTGATGGTGGCTTCCGGCTGCGCCGGGCTCGGCTACCAGATCGTCTGGACGCAGCAGAGCGCGTTGTGGCTCGGCCACGAATCCGCGGGCGTTCTGGCCACAGTTGCGGGCTTCTTCGGCGGGCTCGCATTCGGCGCGCTCCTGCTCGGTCCGCGCATCCATCGCAGTCGCCAACCCGCTCGCTGGTACGCGGCGTGCGAAGGCACGATCGGCGCCTGGAGTCTCGTGCTCGCGCTGGCGTTCGATCCGGTATCGGGATGGCTGCTGAACCTGATCGGTCCGCAGCCGTCCGCTGCGTGGCATTGGTCGGTCGCGTTCTGCGGGACCTTCCTGCTGCTGCTGCCGGCGACTGCGTCGATGGGCGCGACGCTGCCGGCAATGCAACGGATTTTCGGATCGATTCCCGCGCTCTACGCGGCCAATACGTTCGGCGCCGTCCTCGGCGTGCTCGGCGCCGCGTTCTGGCTCGTGCCGGAGATCGGGCTCGTGAGAACCGCGATTGGGTGCGCAGTGCTCAATTTCATCTGCGCGCTCCTCGCGCTGGCGTTGTTCGACGGAACGGCGCCCGAGTCGCGCGAGGCTGCACGACCCGCGTCGGGTCCCATTCAGCTGGTGCTGGCCGCGACCGGACTGCTGGGAATCGGTTACGAAGTGCTGGTCGTGCGCGTGCTGAGTCAGGTAGCCGAGAACACCGTCTACACGTTCGCGATTCTGCTGGTTGTCTATCTCGTGGGGACGGCGATCGGCGCCGCCGTCCTGCGCGGTCGATCCACTGATGCGTTGCTGCGAGCGCTCGCGATCGCCTGCCTGCTCGGCACGATCAGTCTCGTCGTTGCAGAGCCGCTGAAGAACGCGATGCTCCATGTGATGGGAGCAAGCATGAGCTCAGGGCTGTTCGCGGAGGCCATGCTCGCGTTGCTCGCATTCCTGCCACCGACTTTCGTGATGGGCGCGCTCTTCAGTCATTTGAGCACGAGCGCGGCCGCGTCCGGCGTCAGCTTCGGCCGGGCGATCGGCATCAACACGGCCGGTGCGGCGGTCGCGCCGTTCATCTGCGGCGTGCTGCTCGTCACTCACGTCGGCGCGAAATTCGCGATGCTGATGATCGTTGCCGGCTATCTCCTGCTGTCTTCGCGACATGCATGGCGCGCGCCGACGCACTGGATCGCCGTCGGCGCAACAGCAGCGTTCGTCGCAACCGCGCCTTCGCTGGTCATCGTCAACGTGCCGGAAGGTGGGCGACTCGTCAGCTACGCGGAAGGAGCAATGGGAACTGTCAGCGTGGTCGAGGACGCCGCAGGCGTTGCCACGCTGCACATCGACAATCGACAGCAGGAAGGCAGCACCGCAACCGCGTTTGCTGACTCGAGGCAAGCTTGGCTGCCGATTCTCATGCACCCTGCCCCGCATCGCGCGCTGTTTCTCGGGTTGGGCACCGGGGTGACTGCGAGGTCCGCGAGTGCCGATCCCATGCTCGCGGTCGATGCAGTCGAGCTGCTGCCCGAAGTCATCGACGCGTCGTCTTACTTCACGCAGGCACTCGGACCGGACTCGGAGAACGGTCGGCTGCACGTCATGGCCGGCGATGCACGGCGTTTCGTGCGTGCGAGCCGCGAACAGTACGATGTGATCGTCGCCGACAACTTCCATCCTGCACGCAGCGGCTCGGGCTCGCTGTACACGGTCGAGCATTTCAGCGCCGTGCATGCGCGACTCGCGGGCGACGGGTTGTTCTGTCAGTGGCTGCCGCTGCACCAGCTCGATCTCGACACGGTGCGGAGCATCGTGCGCAGCTTCGTCGACGTGTACCCGCGCGCCTACGCTATTCTCGCGACCAACAGCCTGGAGACGCCCGTCATCGGCCTCGTTGCGCGCAACGGCGACGCGGGATTTGATCTGCAGCAAATTCGCGCGCGACTGGCCGGCACAAATGTCGCGGGCAACGCCGCCAGCCTCGCAATCGGCGACGATCTCGCGCTGCTCGGAACGTTCATCGCCGGCCCGAGCGCGCTCGAACGCTTCGCGGGCGACGCACCAATCAACACCGACGACCGTCCGATCGTCGCCTATCGCGCTCCCCGCCTCGTCTACTCCGCGGATTCGCTGCCGCGCGACCGACTGCTCGATTTGCTGCGGCAAGTAACGATCGCTCCCGGCGACGTGATTCAATCGACGGACGCAAGCTGGAATTCGCGTCTGGCCGCGTACTGGTCGGCGCGCGATCGCTTCCTCGAAGTCGGGCGCGATGTCCGACCGACATCCGATGTCGAGAGGATGCTGGCGCAGGTGCGTGAACCGCTGCTCGGCGTGCTGCGGATCAGCCCGGATTTCAGGCCTGCCTACGATCCGCTGCTGAGAATGGCGACTGCGCTGAGCGAAAGCGACCCGGCCGCCTCGCGAGCCCTGTTCATCGACCTCGCGCGTGTGCACCCAGCGATCACTGCGGCGCAGTGAACCCGCGGCAGAGTGCCGCGATCTTGTTGCCTTCCGGGTCGCGCACATACGCCGCGTAGAAGTCTGGGTTGTAGTGCGGCCGCAAGCCAGGCGCGCCGTCAGACTTGCCGCCGTGAGCGAGCGCGGCGGCGTGAAAATCGTCCACTTCCTTCCACGAACGCGCGCGAAACGCGGCCATGCTGCCGTTGCCGACCGTCGCCGGCTGACCATCGAAAGGTTTACCGATCCAGAATGCGAGCTCGCGCAGGCCGTCGTCCTCGTACGTGCCCCAGCCCGCGGCGACGCGATCCCACGCTGCATCGTTGGTCACGACGCGCTTCATGCCCAGCGCCCCGAACGTGGCGTTGTAGAAGGCAATCGCGCGCGCGAGGTCGTTGGTGCCGAAATACATGTAGGTCAGCATGAAAGCTCTCACGAGTCAGCGGACGGCCGGCTGCCGCTTCTCTACAGTCCAAGCTCATTCATCTTCGGCTCCTCGTACACGGCATCCTCCGCGGGATAGCGCAGCTCGCCGTCAAACCTGCCCGTTTCCTTGGCAATCTGCCAGATGATGCTTTCACCGGCCGGGACTATGTCCGGCGTAGCAGAGAACACCGGGTCGGACAGAGCCTCGCTCGCATCGATCAGCTTCCATCCCTTGCTCTTGAACATGGCGAACAGGTCGGGCAGGAACAATGCGTTCAGCAGATTGTGATGAAGCAGCAGTGTGTGCTTCACCGGCCGCTCGAGAACCTCCGTAGCGAGGCGATCGTAATACGATGCGCGCGCCCAGATATGGTCGAGATAGAACTGTCGATA
>DATEML010000031.1:0-7639 GCA_035275585.1 Steroidobacteraceae bacterium
GCCGTTTCGACAATCGCACCCCCGATCTGGCGCTGCGGCCTCTCGCGAAGATCACGAAAATTAAGTTCTCGTCGTAAACGCAACGCTGGCATCGGCGCTGCACTCCGACACGGCGTCCCGGCGACGTTTGTCGCCGTCGCGAAGGAGAGACATGCAGGCGTTGCGACTGTGCCTGGTCACCGAGATCTTTCATCCGGAAGATCAGGGCGGCCAGGGAAGACAAGCATTTGCCCTCGCCCGGCGCATGAGCGCGCACGGCGCAGTCGTTACCGTGGCGACTCGGCGCAACTTCGCCGTGTCCGCCGCAAATGAAGTCATCGATGGCATCCGCATCTCGCGGCTGGCGCCCACAGGGCTTCTCAAGGGCAAGGGATGGCGCGCCGTACTGCCGACTCTGTACTTCCTTGTGCTGTTGCTGCGGCAACTCGTGCGCACGCGCGAGAGCTACGACGTGATCCTCGTGCAGGGTGTCAAGGCGGCGCTGATTCCTACGCTGCTGGCAACCTGGCTGCTGCGCAAGCGCTGCATCGTGAAGGTCGATGCAATCGCAGAGCTCGAGCAGGAACTCACGCCAGAAAGCCTCGCGCGGATGAGGCTGCGCGAAGGCGCGACGATCGTGCGTCTCTGGGCCCGCCTGCGTGATGCGCTGCTGCGCAGAGCGCACGCGACTGTGGCGATCTCCGCGGAGATCGAGGCTGCGCTCGTCCGACGTGTCGGTGCCGCTACGCGCGTCGTGCGCATTCCTAATGGACTGGAGCTTCGCGACGGGCACGTCCTCGAAGACCGTTCACAATTGCGGCGGCGGCTTGCGGTGCCCGACGGACTGCTCGTGATCTACACGGGCCGACTGTCGCGAGCCAAAGGTCTGCCGATGCTGCTGGAGGCCTGGGCGCAGATCGCGCGCGAGCATGCTGATGCTCATCTGCTGCTCGTCGGCAGCGGCGATCGTTCGTTCGACGGCTGCGAGCGGGAGTTGCGTGAGTACGCCCGCGCAGCGCAGCTCGATTCGCGAGTCACGTTCACCGGCCACGTCGAAAACGTGCACGACTACCTGCACGCCAGCGACCTGTTCGTATCCTGCAGCGATAGCGAGGGCTTCGGCCTGTCGCTCGTCGAAGCGATGGCCGCGCAATTGCCGTGCGTGTCGACCGCAGTCGGCGTGGCGCCCGAGGTGATCCGCGCTCCGCACGAAGGCTGGCTCATACCGGTGCGCGATCCTTCGGCATTGCGCGCGGCGTTGGATGATGCGCTCAGTCGGCGCAGTGCATGGCCGGCAATCGGCGCCGCGGCCCGGCGCGCTGTTGCCAGCCGCTTCGACATCGATGAGGTCGCGCGTCGTTACCTCGACATCTGTCGCGAGGTCGGTCAACCCGCCTCGCCCGGCATCGTCGCCGCGACGGCGCGGCTGCGTCGCAATGCCTCCTGGCTGCTCGCCTGCCGCATCGGCGCGGATCTGCTGAACTTCGTGCTGTTCCTCATCGTGTCGCGACGCTTTGGGCCGCCCGGCATGGGTGTCTATGCCTACGGCTTCGCAATCGCCGGCTTCGTCTACTCGGCGACGACGCTCGGCATCGACGAATACGGCATTCGCGAGTACACGCAGCGTCCCGCCAGCCGCCGTCCGGCGTTGCTCGCCGATCTGCTCGGGTCGCAGACGTGCATCGCCGCCATTGCACTCATCGTGCTCGCGGTCTACTTGATCGCAACGTCACCCGGCATCGCCGCGCTGACGATCATCCTCGCGCTCGCTACGTACCAGCTGTGCGCAGCTTTCGCGAACACATTGTTCGTGCCTGCGATGGCGGAGCAGCGCATGGTCTGGCCGTCGCTGGTCGTCATGCTCGGCCGCGCGCTAGGACTCGCGATCGCTGCGCCGCTCATTCTCGTCTGGCACGCACCGCTGCACGTTGCGGTGCTGCCGTTCGCGCTGTCCGGTGCACTGACGGCGGGCCTGGCCGCACGCTCGGCCGTGGGACACGGTTTGCCGTTACGCCTGCACGTCGCGATGCCGGCACTGCGGGCCAACATCCGGACGTTGTGGTCATTCGCAGCCGCGGATGTGATGAGCCAGGTGTTCACACGCATCGGTGTGATCGCCCTCGCACTGCTCGCCACCGACCACGCTGCCGGTGTGTACGCCGCCGGCCTGAAGCTCGTGGAGATCGCGTGCCTGCCCTTGCTGTTTCTCGGCCGCGCCGCGTATCCAGGCTTGAGCCGCGCGTTCGGCGATCCACCGGAGTTCAGACGCATGACGCGCCAGGCGCTCTGGGTCGGCTTCGCCCTCGCGGCGCTCAGTGCTGCGGCTTTGGCGGTGGCCGTTCCGCCGCTGCTCGTGCCGATGCTCGGACCGGGATTCGCGGGAACCGAGCCGATCGTCGCAGCGATGTCTGCGCTCGTGCTCGTACAGGGCGTCGAGATCGTGCTCGGCCGGCTGCTGCTGTCGGCCAACTTGAATGTGGCGCGCGCCGTGTGGACCAGCGTCGGCGCGTGCGTGTGCGCGGCGCTCACGCTGGCGACGACGCGTGCGTTCGGAATCCAGGCGGCCATCGCGGCCGTCGTTCTTTCATTCGTGCTGGTGGACTGTCTGTACGCAGCGAGTCTGCGCGGCACATTGCGACGACGCTCATTCGCCGCGGCGGACCTATCCGTCGGCACGCAGCCGGAGGCGCAACGCCCATGAACGCGCTCACGAAAGTCATGTTGAAGAGGCTGAGCCGTGCGGCTCGCCCGTATCTGAAGTCGTCCGGATTGCTGCAGGTCTCCGGCGTCTACAACCGCTCCGCGCTCGTCTGGGAGCCGGGTGCAGAGCGCGTCGTGGTGCTCGCACCGCACATGGACGACGAAACCATCGGCTGCGGCGGCACGCTCGCTCTGCACGCACAGCGCGGCGCGAAAATCACGGTGGTGTTTCTCACCGACGGTCGCAACGGCAGCAGCAAGCTCTCCACCCTGCCCCGCGAACAGCGCGATCAGGCGCAGCACTGGCTGGTCGAAACGCGCAAACAGGAAGCGCGACTGGCGCTGGCCGATCTCGGCATCGAAGAAATGCTGTGTCTCAACGCGGAGGACGGCGCTCTGCAGGCAGATGCCGGCGCCGCGCAGCAACTGCGTGCGATCTTGCGCGAGCGCCAGCCGCACCTCGTCTATCTCCCCTTCTATCTCGAAGAGCATGCCGACCACCGCGCCGTCAGCAAGATCCTGCTGGATGCAGTCGCAGCCACCGATCTTCAGTTCCAGTGCGTCGGCTACGAAGTCTGGACACCGCTGTTCCCCAATTGCCTGGTGCGGATCGACCGGACGATGCCGCTCAAGAAAACGGCGCTGACCCGCTATGTCAGTCAGCTGGCGGAGGCCGACTACCTGCACGCCTGCGTTGGGCTCAATGCGCATCGGTCGGCAGGGTTGCTCGATGCGCGCAATGGCTACGCCGAGGCGTTCCACATCTCGTCGCTCGCGGAGTATCGCGAGCACTACGCGCAGTACTGCGCGTCGAGGTAGCGCCATGCGCCTGGGCATCATGCTGCGGCATTTCGACCAGCACGAAGGCGGCGTCAAGGTGTACACGCGCGAGCTGCTGAATGCGATCGTCGCCAACAACACCCGTCACGAGATCGTCCTGCTCTACCGCGATCGCAAGCGGCTCGGCACCTACAGCGGCATCGACGGCGTCAGCGAGGTGCTGCTGGAGGGCGGTCCGATCTTCTACTGGGACCAGGTGAAGGTGCCGGGCGCGGTACACCGGCTGGGCATCGACGTGCTGTTCAATCCGAAGTACTCGATCCCGCTCAACGTGCGCTGCCGCACTGCCTGGGTCTGCCACGGCCTCGACTGGTACGTCATGCCGCAAGCCTCGCGCTGGATCGACCGGCTGAATCACCGCCTGCTGATTCCACAGTACGCGGCGAAGAGCGATGCGGTCATTGCCGTTTCCGAAACCACGCGCGAGCACGTCATGAAGTATCTGGACGTGCCCGCCGAGCGGGTCCACACGATCTATTCGGGATTGACCGACGCCTTCCACCGGCCGATCGAGCACGCGCAGCTCGAAGCTACGCGCCGGCGGTTCAACCTGCCGGCGCGCTTCCTGCTCTACTGCGGCGCCGTCTATCCGCCGAAGAACTTCACTCGACTGATCCGGGCCTATGCGAAGGTCGGACCGGCGCGCGGCGTGCCGCTCGTGATCGCAGGCGGCAGCAACCGATTCCTGTCCGCGCACGAGTTGCTGGAGCCGCAACGCCGGGACGTCGCCGACTGGGTCCGCTGGATCGGCTGGCTCGACAATGCCGATCTGCCCGCGGTCTATCGGCTCGCCGAAGGCCTGTTGCTGCCATCGCTCTACGAGTCGGTCGGCATGCCGGTCATGGAAGCGATGGCCTGCGGCTGCCCGACGCTCACGGCCGACCGCTACGGCACGCGAGAGCTGGCGCACGACGCCGCGCTGCTCGTCGACCCGGAGTCGGTCGTCGATATCGCCGCCGGCATCGTGCGCTTGCTGGAGGACGAGCAGTTCCGCATGCGCCTGCGCGCTGCCGGCCTGAAGCGCGCGCAGCACTTCACGTGGACGCGGACGGCGGCCGAGGTGATGGGAGTGCTCGAGTCGCTGCCTCGCACGAGCAGCAGCACACGCGGCGATACAGATGAGGCAGCAACTGCGGTGAGCGTTTAAGCTTGCGAATGGACCGCCATTCGCGAGCTCAGCGCCATCAATGAAGTTCTGCTCTGTCTGCGGCCAGCCGGTCGAGTCGAAGGTGCCGGAAGGCGACCACCTGCCCCGCTACGTCTGCACCGCCTGCGGGACGATCCACTACGAGAATCCGCGCGTCATCGCCGGCTGCGTCATCGAGGTGGACGACGGCCGCATCCTGATGTGCAAGCGGGCGATCGAGCCGCGGCACGGCTTCTGGACGGTGCCGGCCGGCTTCATGGAGAACGGCGAGTCGGTGCAGCAGGCCGCGGCGCGCGAGGCGATGGAGGAAGCGCTGGCGCACGTGCAGATCGGCTCGCTCCTGGCGGTCGTGAGCGTGCTGCGTGCCCACCAGGTGCACATCATGTTTCGCGCGCGGCTGCAGCCGGACCGGCCCGACTTCGGCGTCGGCCCGGAAAGCCTGGAAACGCAGCTCTACGCGGAGTCCGAGATCCCGTGGCCGCAGGTAGCGTTCCTGAGCGTCGAGTTTGCGCTGCGCCGCTACCTCGAGGACCGGCGTAGCGGCGTCGAGCGGCTGCATTTCCGCACGATCGACTGGCGCGACGGGAAACTGGTGACCACCGATGGCTGATGGCACAATGCACGCCCCGTTTTGGAGCTGTGCATGACCTTCGTCGTCACCGAAAACTGCATCAAGTGCAAGTACACGGACTGTGTCGAGGTCTGTCCGGTCGATTGCTTTCACGAAGGTCCGAATTTCCTCGTGATCGACCCGGACGAGTGCATCGACTGCACGCTGTGCGAGCCGGAATGCCCGGTCGAGGCGATCTTCTCCGAGGAGGAGTTGCCGGCCGGCCAGGAGCAGTTCCGTCAGCTCAATGCCGAGCTCGCCAAATCGTGGCCGGTGATCACCGAGAAGAAGGCCGCCCCGCCCGACGCCAAGGAGTGGGAAGGCAAGCCGGAGAAGGCGAAGCTGCTGGAGCGGTGAAGAGTCAGGCTGAAGCTGCTGCGCAGGGATGCGCGAATGGCGCGGGCGCAGGATGCGGTAGAGCGGCCTGACCCAGCACTGCTACGAACCCTTCTTCTGCCTCGCTTCGGACTCTTCGAGCTGCTTGACCAGCTCGGTCGGCGCCAGGTAACCGCCGATGTAGTCGCCGTTGCGCGTGAAGATGGCCGGAGTGCCGCGCACGCCGAGGTCTTCGCCGAGCTGGAACTGCTTGCCGACCGGCGTGGCGCCGCAACTCTCTGCTTTCACTTCCTGGCCGAGCTTCGCCTGCGTGATCGCGGCCTGGCGATTCTTCGAGCACCACACCTGTTCCATCTTGTGCCAGTCGTCAGTGCCCGGACCGGCGCGCGGATAGGCGACGTAGCGCACCTTCACGCCGAGCTTGGTGAGCTGATCGATCTGGCTGTGGAGCTTGCGGCAGTAGCCGCATTCGACGTCGGTGAAAACGGTGACCGTGTGCTTCACGACCTGCGGCGAGAACACGATCATGTCGCGCTCGTCGAGCTTGGCAAGCAGCTTGGCGCGCGCGGCCGAGCGGCCCTGCTCGGTGATATTGGTGCGCGTGTCGATCTCATAAAGGTCGCCGGCGATGATGTAGCGGCCGTCGGCGCTGACGTAGGCCATGTCCGCGCCCAGCGGAACCTGGTACACGCCGGGCATGGGCGAGGGCTTCACGTCCTCGACTTTGACCTCGGGAAACTTCTTCGCAATGACAGCGCGCGGATCGGGCGCAGCCGGATCGGCGGCCAGCACGGAGCCACCAAGGATTGCGGCGAACACGGTCGCCAGCGCAACAACACAGAGCTTTTTCATGACCGCCTTTCGCTTGGGCGCCGGTGCGCCCCCTGCCTGTTCGACGCCGCAGCGGAGGAACGGTTCAGAAGTCTAGCAGACGGGGCTCAGCCGCGCGGGTGATGCTGCGCGTGGAGCTCTTTCATACGCTCGCGGGCCACGTGCGTATAAATCTGCGTCGTGGACAGATCGCTGTGTCCCAGCAACATCTGCACGACGCGCAGGTCGGCGCCATGATTCAGCAGGTGTGTGGCGAATGCATGACGCAGTGTATGCGGCGACAGCGCCTTGGCGACGCCGGCCTTCTGCGCGTAGCGCTTGATGATGTGCCAGAACGCCTGGCGCGTCATGCGATCGCCGCGCCGCGTCGGAAACAGATATTCGGTCTGCCGCTCGAGCAGGATCTCCAGCCGCGGCCCGTTCATGAACTTCTGCAGCCACTCGACGGCTTCCTCGCCGAGCGGGATCAGGCGCTCGCGATCGCCCTTGCCGACGATGCGCAGCACGCCCTGGTTCATGTTGACCTGGCTCGACTTGAGGTTCACCAGCTCCGACACCCGCAGCCCGGTGGCATACAGCACTTCGAGCATCGAGCGGTCGCGGTTGCCGAGCGGGTCGTCGATCTCAGGCGCGCCCAGCAGCGCCTCGACTTCCTCCTCGGTGAGCGACTTCGGCAGCGAGCGGCCGATTTTCGGCATCGCGATCTGCGCGGTCGGGTCTTCCTTGATCGCGCCCTCGCGGATCAGGTAACGGTAGTAGCGGCGGAAGCTGGACAGCTGCCGCGCGGTCGAGCGCGGTCGCGCGCCCCCTTCGACGCGGTGCGCGATGAATGCGAGTACATCGGCGCGCTTGGCCGTGAGGCTGGCGCCGCCGCGGCCCTGCAACCAGCGGTCGAGTGCCGTCAGGTCGGCGCGGTACGCCGAGAGCGTGTTCGGCGACAGGCCGCGCTCCATCCATACGGCGTCGAGGAAACGGTCGATCGACGCCAGCGACGGCGTGTCGGGCGTGTCTTCGGCGGACCTCGAGTAAACTGACGCTTTCGTAACGGTGCTCATCACGTTGAAGCTAAACGCCAGAGCCGGCCGGTGCCGACCCCGTTCTTGCGGTGACTGCAGTATGCAAAGGGGGGTAGGTGCGGGACGTGACAGTTATCACAGAACCCCGGTACGGTTGACATAAAGAGAAGCAGTTCACAG
>DATEML010000032.1:0-8815 GCA_035275585.1 Steroidobacteraceae bacterium
GCGTTTGCACGTCCCGGCCCCGTCCGTGCCACGCCCCGTTGCTGCCAGCCATGCGCCACGCACGCCGTTCGCTACGCCGCAATTCCGCATGGCCGTGTTTGCCGGTGCATGCGCTTACGCCGTCATGAGCTTCGTCATGACTGCAGCCCCGATCAGCATGCATCACATCGATCATCACGACGTCGAGGCGACGACGTGGGTCGTGCAGAGTCACGTGCTCGCGATGTACCTGCCGTCGCTGTTCACCGGGCACGTCATCGCCCGGTTCGGCGAACGCAACGTGATGATGTGGGGCGGCGCCCTGCTCGCCACCTGCGCAGGGGTCAGTCTGTTCGGTCATCAACTGATGCACTACTGGCTCGGGCTGGTCGCACTCGGCCTCGGCTGGAATCTTTTGTTCGTCGCCGGCACGACCTTACTCTCGCGCACCGTCGATCCGGCGAGCCGTCATCGCGCCCAGGCGCTCAACGACTTCACGGTGTTCGGCTCGCAAGCGTGCGCATCGCTGCTCGCGGGGCTCGCCGTGCAGCTGATCGGCTGGAAGGCCTTGAATATGGTCACCTTGCCGCTGCTGGCGGCGATGATCTTCACTGCGAGCCGCCTGCGGTCCGAAGCACAGCCGGCTGCGGCTGTGCGCACCGTTCCATCAGAGTCGCGCTCGTGAGCGACCGCTGGTTGCAACAGATTCGCTCGCACGTCGAGCGGCACATAGGGAGCATCGACCGTGTGTTTCCGGGCGATCCGGCCAGCGGCACGGCTGACGTACTGCACGTAGGCCCGGTCGACTCGCGGCCGTATCACACGCTGGTCACGGCAGGCATGAGCACCACCGCGATGCTCGTGCCTCCGGAAGTGAGCGCCCCGCATCGGCTCGAATTGATGATGACATTGCCGGAAGGATGGCAACCGGACAGCGACCTCGCGGACCAGCGCGTGCACTGGCCGACTCGCCTGCTGCAATCGTTGAGTCGTGTGCCCCGCGAGCCGCAACGTTGGATCGGCTGGGGACACACCATTCGCAACGGTGAGCCACCGCAGCCGTATGCGCCGAACACGCAGCTGTGCGGGGTGATCATCGCGCCCTCGCTGCTCGTGCCGATTGCTTTCTACGAGCTGAACGTCGACGGCGAGCGCGTCGCCTTCTACAGCGCGATTCCGCTGTATCGCGAAGAACTGGACCTGAAACAGAGCGAAGGCATGGAAGTGCTGTTGGGAAAGCTGCTGGAGAAGGACATCAACGACGTCGTCTACGTCAAGCGACGCAACGTCGCGAAGAAGAAGCGCTTCGGCTTTTTCTGAAGAATCCTAGTGCGTCCGGGCGCTCTCTGTCGCGGGCTCGCGGGCCGGAGCCGCGGCCGCTTCGGGATTGAGCGTGCCCTTCGTCAGCGAGCTCAGCTCGGCGGCAACTGCCCTGTCGCGATCCGCGAGCTGCGCGAAATGCGTTGCTTCGTCCTCGCGCGCGAGCGCTGTCGCATACGCGGCAATCGTTGCGTACCCCGCAATCTTGTAGTGGATGATGCGCTGAACCGACGCAGTAACGGCGGCGTCGCGCACGTTCGCCGCGCAGACGCGCCACATCTTCTCCGTCTCGTCGATGAGCGCCTGCATCGCATCGTCCGTGTCCCCGCGCACGTTCGCGCCGATGCGCGTCAGCAACCCTTCCAGGTCGACGCGGCGCGCTTGCAATTCCGTCGCATACTCCTGCATGCGGAACGCCAGCTCCGAATGGCTCATGGTCCGCGCCAGATCGTTCGCGAGCTGCGCGAGCTGGCCTTCGGCGTTGTGCAGCTCCTGCAACTCAGCCTCGTACATTGCGTCCATGCTGTCGAGACGGCCGCTGTCCGAAAGGTCCGCAATGGCATCGGCGTGGCGATCAGCGAGCGCGGCCTTGACCGCGCAATAGCCGCTCGCGCCTCGCGCCAGCAGCGAAATTCCCACGGCGCTGCGCGCCACGCGACCGAGGCCGCTGCCGCGCGCGCTCGTCAGCAGCATCCCGATTCCTCCGAGCAGCGACAGCCACCGCTCAGTCGTTCCGAGGTTGGGTTCGTGCAGCGTCATGGAACCATAACCCCCCCATGACGCGGGAGGTTCCTCATTCCATCCAGACGGCCTCGACGTTGTTGCCGTCCGGATCGATGAGGAACGCCGCGTAGTAGTTCGGGCTGTAGTCCGTGCGCAGGCCGGGCTTACCGTTGTCGCGTCCACCGGCTTGCAACCCTGCAGCATGAAACCGATCGACCTGCGCGCGGCTGGTCGCCCGCAACGCGACATGCACGCCCACCGCCTGTTTGCCGGGTGTTGCGTAGAGCCAGAGTGACGGCGCGCCGCGCGGACCGAGGCCGGCGCCGGACTCGTCCTGCGATGCCAGCTCGTGGCCGAGCGCACCGAGCGCCGCGGCGTAGAAGCGCACGCTGGCGTCGATGTCCTTCACCTTCAAACCGATGTGGTCGTACATGAGACCTCCTGGTATTCAGGAGGTCGAATCTAGAGCGCGCGTGCGAGGCGATCTTGGAGAATCTTGCGATCGTCCGGACTGGCTGCGCGCGCAGCCTGGCGGAAGCCGCGCGGCGAGACCCCGGCGGCGCGATGAAAGGTGCGCACGAAGTTCGACAGGTCCGCGAATCCCACATCGAGTGCGATATCGCTGACCGGGCGATCGTCCTCGGCCAGCGCACGTGCAGCGCGCCGCAACCTCGATCGCAACAGGTATTGATGCGGAGTCACGCCGAGGATGCCGGCGAACAACCGCAGGAAGTGATACGGGCTCAGGCCCGCGCGCCTGGCGGCGCTTTCCAGGTCGACTGGCTCATGCGCGTTCGCATCCAGCCACAACGCGGTTTCGACTGCGCGCCGCCGGTCGCGGGGCGAAGCGCGGCGCAACTGTTGCGACCTTCCGCCGACCAGCCCGGCAAGACGCATTGCGAGCAGCATGCCGACCTCGTCGACCCCGACTCCGCTCGCGCCCGTCGCCGCGGCCTGCCCCAGCTCGCCCAGCACCATGATCGGTGCGAGCGGCGGCAAGGCGCCGTGCTTCCACACCAGGTGCCGACTGCCAACCGTATCCGCAACTTCCGGCGCGAGCCGGAACGACAGGCACTCGTCGCCGCAGGCATGGTCGTGAGTGCAGAGAAACTCGTCGCCGGGAAAGCCGATCAGCACCGCGCCCGCGACCATCTCGAACTGGCGCCCACGGACCCGGTAGCCGAACGTTCCGTGCCGCACATAAGAGATGGAGAACGCCTCGTGGCGCTCCGGGAATGCAGGGTCGCCCGGGCCGGCGACGCAACGGAAATCGACGACCGAGATCGGACCGCTGTGCAGGGTGGTTGCCGTGACCATCGTCCGTCATGGTCGCGCAAGCAGCCGCCGACAACAAGAATTGCGTAGGATAGGAGGAATAACGAGGGAGCCTTATGAATAAAACACCGACTGCACTGCTGTCCTTCGGCGCGCTAGTCGCCACTGTGGGCGCTTCGCTACTGCTCGCCGGCTGCGACTCGGGATCCAAAACCGGCACACCTGCGACGGCGGCGGCGACCCCACCCCCTGCCCTGCCCGCGCCGACCCAGTACGACGCCGAAACTTTCTTCGCTACGACGTCGTACATCATGCCGCCAGGCTACGCATGGTCTGCCGACGACAAGCAGCTGCTCGTCACCTCGGACGAGACCGGCATCTATAACGTGTACGGGCTGCCGGCCGCAGGCGAAGGCAAGCAGGCGCTGACATCCTCGACCACCGATTCCACGTTTGCCGTCTCCTGGTTTCCGGCAGACCAACGCGCGTTGTTCACCGCGGACAGCGGCGGCGACGAGATCAATCACCTCTACGTGCGCGAAGCGGACGGCAAGACGCGCGACCTGACGCCCGGCAAGATGGTCAAAGCCGAGTTCGTCGGCTGGTCCGCCGACAAGCAGCATTTCTTCGTGACGACGAACGAGCGCAACGCACAGGCGTTCGATCTGTACCGCTACGCGATCAAGGACTATCAGCGCACGCTCGTCTTCAGGAACGACGCGGCCTGGCAACTCTCGAAGCTGTCGCCGGACGACCGCTACCTGGCGCTCGTCAAGCCGCGCACCAGCGCGGATTCGGACGTGTATCTCGTCGACCTCTCGGCGAAGAAGCACTCGCCGCAGCTGATCACCAAGCACGAAGGCAACGTAACGCACGACGTGTATGCCTTCACCCACGACAGCAAACAGGTCGTCTACGCGACCAACGAATTCGGCGAATTCAACCAGGCCTGGACGTACGACATCGCAACGGGCGCGAAGGCGCCGCTCATCAAGGAGAACTGGGACGTCCAGTTCGTCTTCTATTCGGAGTCGGGCCGCTATCGCGTCTGGGGCGTCAACGACGACGGGCGCACGGTCGTGCACATCCTCGACAGCAGCAGCGGCAAGGAAGTGACGCTGCCCGACCTGCCGGCGGGCGATCTCGCGCAGGTGCGCTTCTCGCGCGACGAAGCGCGGCTCGCCTTGCTCGTGAGCTCGGACACGTCGCCCAACGATGTGTACACGATCGATCTCGGCGCAGCGCGCAGCGCTCGCCTCACGCGGGCCCTCAATCCGAAGATGAAGGAGACGGACCTGGTCGGGACCGAAGTCGTACGCTACCCGAGCTTCGACGGCCTGAAGATCCCGTCGATCCTCTACAAGCCGCGCAATGCAGCGGCGACGCACAAGGTGCCGGCGCTGGTCTGGGTGCACGGCGGACCCGGCGGTCAGAGCCGGCGCGGCTACTCGGCCACGATCCAGCACCTGGTGAATCACGGCTACGCGGTGCTCGCCGCGAACAACCGCGGCTCGAGCGGCTACGGCAAGACGTTCAACCACATGGACGACCGCAAGCACGGCGACGTCGATCTCAAGGACATCGTCGCCGGCAAGCAATACCTCGCCGGGCTCGACTGGGTCGACGCCGAGCGTATCGGCATCATCGGCGGCTCGTACGGCGGCTACATGGTCGGCGCCGCGCTCGCATTCTCGCCGGACACGTTCGACGTCGGGATCGACATCTTCGGCGTGATGAACTGGGTGCGCACGCTGACCAACATCCCGCCGTGGTGGGCCTCGTTCAAGGAGTCGCTGTACGACGAGATGGGTGACCCGGCGACGGACGGCGAGCGCCACCGTGCGATTTCGCCGCTGTTCCACACCAAGAACATCCGCGCGCCGCTGCTGGTCGTGCAGGGCGCGAACGATCCGCGCGTGCTGAAGGTCGAGAGCGACGAAATCGTCGAGGCCGTGCGCCAGAACGGCGTCGCGGTGGAATACAAAGTGTTCCCCGACGAGGGCCACGGCTTCACCAAGCGCGAGAACAAGATCGCCGCGTCGGATGCGTACGTCGCGTTCCTCGACAAGTATCTGAAGGCCGGCGTGGAATGAGGCCATGCGCTACGTAATCGCTGCAACGTTGCTGCTGCTGATTGCGCCGGTCCACGCAGATACGACGTGCGATCTCAAGGCTGCGCGAGCGCCGGACGATGTGAGCTGCGCGCGAGCGTGGATGGACGAGAACCTGCACGTCAATGATCTGTTGAGCGTCGGCACTCACAACAGCTACAAGTCGGCGATCCCGGACGCCGAGATGGCACAGCTGCGCGCGCGTTCGACACGGGCCGCGACCGTTCTGGACTACTCGCACCGGACTCTGAGCGAAGAGCTCGACGACGGCGCGCGCCAGCTCGAGCTCGACGTCTACTACGACCCGCAAGGAGGGCGCTTCGCCGATCCGCTCGGTCCGCGCATGCTCGGCCAGCGTCTCGACGATGGCGCCGCCGCGGAGTTCGCGAAGCCGGGCTTCAAGGTGATGCACATTCCGGACTTCGATTTTCGCTCGACGTGCACCCGCTTCGTCGCCTGCCTGCAGACGGTCAAGGCGTGGAGCGACGCGCATCCGGATCACATTCCGATCCTGATCCTGATCAACGCCAAGGACGACAGCCCGCTCGGCAAGGGCGGCGCCGCGATCGCGAAGTTCGACGCCGCTGCGTTCGACGCGCTCGATGCCGAAGTCGCGAGCGTATTTGCCGACGACGACCTGATCACGCCCGACCAGGTGCAAGGCAAGCACGCGACGCTGCGCGAAGCGGTGCTCGCGGGCGGCTGGCCGAAACTAGGCGAGGCGCGCGGCCGAGTTTTCTTCGCGCTGGACGAGGCGCCGAACAAGGTGGCGATCTATCGCGGCGAGCGGCGCTCGCTCGAAGGCCGTCGCATGTTCGTCAACATCGACGAATCGTCGCCCGCCGCAGCGTACATCACGCTGAACGAGCCGCTGCAGGACGCGAAGCGCATTCGCGCCGCCGTCGAGGCGGGTTTCATCGTGCGCACACGCGCGGACGCCGACACGCTGGAAGCGCGCTCGGGCAAGACCGAGCGAAGAGAAGCGGCACTCGGCTCCGGCGCGCAGTATGTGTCCACGGATTACATGCAGCCTGATCCGCGGTTCCCCGGATACTCAGCGCGGCTGCCTGACGGCACCACGACAGTCTGCAATCCCGTTCGGGCGCAAAAGCAGTGCGGCGGCCGGGCGGTGCGATGATCAGAAGACCAATTTTGCGCTCGTAGGACGCGGGCAGGTCGAGCGTAGCCCATCGACGTTTTCATGCAGGTCATCGGCAATCGGACCCCACATCGGATCCAGAATGAAGTCGACTCCCTCGCGTCGGGCGAGTTTCGCCGCGGGAACGAAGTCGGAGTCGCCGGCGACGAGCACAATCTGATCGGCTTGCCGCTTGTACGATACCGACGCTATGTCCAACCCGACGCGCATGTCCGTGCCCTTCTGATTCACGTCGTAGACGAAATCGTCGTCGGTCAGATCCGAGAACCGAACTTGTCCGCGCAACAACGCGTGCACACGTTCGGGCTTCAGGCGCCATCCACGGCGATCCTGTAACCGGCCAAGACGCAGCGCAACTTTTCTCAGACACTTGAGTTGTCGATGAAACTCGAGGCGGAACTGTGCAGTCGCAGTCTTGGCGAAGTCGAGCGGCCTGCACGTCATTGGCTGCTGCGCCTTCTTCAGCAGGGGCGGACAGTCGTAGACGAAGATGCGATACAGATCTCGTCGATCTGCATCACCGCGCTGCCTGAGATGGTCGAGCGCCATCTCATGCAAGGACCGCGCAACGAGAATCGGATCCGCAGCATTGCGGTCCGGATAGACGCTGGGAAAGCGTTTGAGAAAGAAACCTGCATCTACAAAAATTGCGGTTGGCATGGGCGCGTCCGTGCGTCGCCAAACAAATGCCCCCGGGCTCGATCCGCAGTCGGATAGCGAGCTGCGAACGTACTGCCGGGGGCTGGATGAGCGGAGTTTAGGAATCCAACCGAATTTTGCAAGACCCTCGTCACCGAAGTGCTAGTCATTCGTGCGTGAACTGCTGGCCACGCGCGCAATCGCACTATCGAGCTCGTCGTAAACATTCGCGAGCAGCCTCTGTGCGTGGCGCAGACAGACGATCTCCGGATCGCATGAGCGACGCGCGTCTTCGTCCTCGTCGAGGCTCTGCCACTGCTCCAGCGAGCGGACTGCGCATTCGAGCACGCAGCGTGCGTCGTTGAAGCGGCCGAGGATCTCGCGCAGCGCCGCGACGTCGCTTCCCGACGCAAGCTCGTCCGATTGCTTCGTCATGACGGATCGTCCCTATATCCTAATATAGGATAATACAGGGAATGACCGGTGTATGAACGGTACCGATCCCTGTCGGGCTAAAGCCCGACCTACAGCCTTTTAGAAGGTCGCGCGCAGGGTGAGACGGAAGGTGCGCGGCTCCACGGGATGGAAATGAATGTCGTTCACCGGCTGCGCTTCGCCGGGGAGCTGCGACTCATACAGATACGTGATGTCGTTGTCGCGGGTGTCGAACACGTTGAACAGCGCCGCGCTGAGCTGGATGTTGTCCGTAATGTGGTAACCGGCTTCGAGGTTCACCAGCGTAGTGGGATCCGACCTGACGCTGTTGTCCTCGATGAGCGGCGCCTCGCCGAAGTGCCGCAGGCGCGCGCCGCCAAACCAGCCGCTGGGATGATCGATCGCGAGACCGACGGACGCCACGTTCTCGACTGCGCCGGGGATACGGTCGCCAGCGGCATCGCCCTCGCTGAAGCGCGAGCGCGACCAGGCGAGGTCGGCGTCGAGAATCAGCCACGACACCGGATTCCAGATCGCGCCGGCTTCGATGCCGCGCCGCTCGCTTTCGCGGCTCGCCTCGGTGATGCCGGCATCGCCGACGAACAGCAGCTCTGAATCCAGCTTCAGCGTCCACAGGGACGCGGTGAGCTGCAGGTTCGGCAACACGGCACTGCGCACGCCGACATCCGCACCCAGCGCGTCGACGAGCGGATCGACACGATCGACCGGCGTCACGCCGTCGGTGGGATCGACGCGGATGGTCGTGCCGCGCGCATCATTGCTGTGAAAGCCCTTGCCGACGTTGACGAAAAACTCTGTCTCGCTCCACGGGCCGAGGATCAGCGAAAACTTCGGGCTGGCGATCGAATCGTCCGCGCTGCCGGAATTCGCGGCCAGGCTGCTGTCCACATCGAAGTCGAAGTAGTCGGCGCGCACGCCGACTTCCGTGCGCACGTGCTCGCTCCAGTGCGTCTTCAAGCTGGAATACGCCGAGTAGCTGCTCTGCGTGACGCTGTCCTCGCGCGTCGTAGCGATGCGCTGGCGCGCGACCGTCTTGTATAGACCGACGGTGCCGATGTCGTCGCGACGCAGCTCGACGCCGAGGTCCAGCTCGTGCGACAGACCCATCAGCTCCAGCGGCCGGGCCCACGTGAGCTGCCCGCCATACACCCTG
>DATEML010000033.1:0-8653 GCA_035275585.1 Steroidobacteraceae bacterium
TCAACGTGAAGCTGCGCCGCTCGACCAGGCGCGAGAACACCTTCATTTCCCCAAATCGGTCCATGGGATTGTTCTGTATTGGCGAACAGTGTTAGCGAATCGTGCTGGATTATCCGGGAGAACAAAAGAGTCATAGTTGTACCCACATCGAGCCCGCATTGGCTCCATCAGGCCGGAGGACACACCAATGACCAGCAAAATCAATAAGGTAGCGATCGTCACAGGCGCCTCTCGAGGTATCGGCGCTGCCGTGGCAGAGCGGCTCGCTCGCGACGGGTTCACAGTCGTCGTCAACTACGCTGGCAACGAGGCGGCGGCCGAAGCCCTGGTCCGCAAGATCGAGGCCGCGGGCGGCCGTGCGCTCGCCGCGCAAGGCGACGTTGCGAGTCCGGATGCCGTGAAGCGGATGTTCGACGCGGCCGAGGCTGCCTTCGGCGGCGTCGATGTCCTCGTGAACAACGCCGGCATCATGTCGCTGGCGACGCTCGCGCAGAGCGACGACGCGATGTTCGATCGCCACATCGCAGTGAACCTGAAGGGCAGCTTCAACACGATGCGCGAAGCAGCGCGTCGGCTGCGCGACGGCGGTCGCATCATCAACTTCTCGTCCAGTGTCGTCGGCCTGTTGCAGCCGACGTACGGCGTTTACGCCGCCACGAAAGCAGCGATCGAAGCGATGACGAGCGTGCTGGCGAAGGAGATGCGCGGGCGCGGCGTCACGGTCAACGCGATCGCGCCCGGACCCACGGCGACCGATCTGTTTCTCAACGGCAAGTCGCCCGAGCTGGTCGAGCGGCTCGCGAAGCTCGCGCCGCTGGAGCGCCTCGGCAAGCCCGAGGACATCGCGGCCGCGGTCGCCTTTCTCGCCGGCCCCGATGGCGCGTGGATCAACGGTCAGACGTTGCGCGCCAACGGCGGAATCATCTGAACGAAATACTCAACCGCTCAGTAGAGGAGTCCGATCGTGTCGGTCAAGGCGGCGAGCGAGCGGATCGTCGCTGAATGCGGTCGGCTCGACGTCGTGATCCACAATGCCGGACACATGTCGTTCGGCCCTGCAGAAGCGTTCACCGCCGATGCCGATGCAGCGTCGGTGGCGCGGGCAGTCGTCGACGTGGTCGACGCCCCGTTCGGCAAGCGACCGTTCCGCGTTCACATCGACCCTTCGGAGGACGGCGCGGAGATCGTCAATGCAGTTGCGGATCGCGTGCGCGCCGAGTTGCTGCGGCGAATCGGACTGCAGGATCTTCTGCATCCGCGCACGGCGTGAAGGGAGCGCTCCCCGGAAGCTTCGTGCCTCCGGGGAGCGGTTGCGTCACTTCCCGTTCGCGTCGATGAACGACTTGATCGTGTCGCTGAATTTACCCATCGAGCCCGGGTGCACGTACATCATGTGCCCGGCCTCGTAGTGCTCGATCTCTATGTTCTTGCGCAGCTCCGGCGTGATCGTGAGATGGTCGATGGCATCCATCACCGTGCCGTACGGGCAGGCGAGATCGAAGTAGCCCGTCTGCACGAGCACCTTCATCTTCGGATTCATCGTCATGGCATACGAGATGTCGGGGAGCACGTTCGGGTACGGGGTCTTGCGGCCATCCGAGTCCGGCTGGGCGTGGCCGAGATCCCAATCCTTGTAGAGCCGCGCCGAGAGCTCGTATTTCAACTCCGAGACCACGCCCAGCTCGCGGCGCGCGTAGTCGTTGTACGTGGCGACGATCGCCGGCGCGACCGCACTCGCATAAGGATCGAAGGCAGTGGTTTCCGCGATCCGGCTCGGCATGCCGGAGGCGAAGCGCGAATCGATGCGTCCGATCGTCTTGCCCTGGGTGCGCATCAGCTCCTGCAGGAAATGGTTTTCGTCCATGCGCAGGTTGGCCGCGTCCCAGTACGCGGCGCTCACGCCGGTATAGCGCGCGAGGCCGTCGAGTGCCGCCTTGCGTTCCTCAGCCGTCGCCCGCGCGCCCTTGTACAGGACCGGTCGATAAGCAGCGTCCACCCACTGCTCCACTTCGCGCAGGAACGGCACCAGCTCGGGCGGCTGCGGATTGAGCGCCTTGTGATACCACGCGGTTGCTGCATACGTGGAGAGGAAATTGGCATCGCCCGCGTCGGTGTTCGAGCCTGCCGTGCCGGTGACGAGGTCGAGGTACGGCGAAACCAGGATGATGCCGTTGAGCGCGACGTTGTGCCGCGTCAGCAGGTCGTAAGTCACGCCGCCGGTGCGGATACCGCCGTAGCTTTCGCCGAGAATGAACTTCGGACTGCCCCAGCGGCTGTATTCGCCGAGGTAGCGCACGATGAAGTCGGAGACGGAGTGGATGTCGTTGTCCACGCCCCAGAACTGCTTGCCCTCGGCCTTGCCGACCGGACGCGAGAAGCCGGTGCCGACCGGATCGATCAGCACCAGGTCGGCGCGATCGAGGAAGCTGTATTCGTTGTCGACGAGCTTGAACGGACCGCGCGTGTTGCTCTCGAGGTCTTCGAGCACGGCGCGGCGCGGACCGAGGATGCCCATGTGCAGCCACGCCGAGGCCGAGCCCGGCCCGCCGTTGTATGCAAACACGATGGGCCGCGTGCGCGCGTCCTGGCCCTGCCGCACGTAGGCGGTGAAACCGAACAGCGCGATCGGCTCGTCCTTGTCGTCCTTCATCATCAGCGTGCCGGTCGTCGCCTCGTAGTCGATCGCTTTGCCGCCGAGCTTGATCTGGTGCTTCGAGGTCCAGACCTTCGGCTCGGGGATCGGCTTCTCATCTTTCTTGTCCTGCTTGTCCTGCTCGGCCGGCTTCGGCTCGTCGGCGGCATGCGTGGCAACGGGTGCGGTGAGCCAGAGCAGGGCAGCGAGTGCGGCCAGGGGTCCGGAATTTTTCATGTGCAATCCACCAGTCGTGATCCAGGGAGGCGCGAGTATATCGGCTACGAACTGGATCGACTGGCGGGATCTACCGACGCCGGGCGGCGCGGGCGATCACATTCGCCAGCAGTTGCACGCCGGGATCGACATCGCCGTCCGCGATTCCGCCGTAGCCGAATCCCAGTCCATTGAGCGACGCCTTGCCGATCGTGAACTCGCTCACCGTCTGCACTTTGATGCCGGCCTCGGCGGCGCGGGTGAGCACGAGCGACGCCGCGACGGGCACGAGCAACCGTGCCGTGATGTGCAGGCCCGCCTCGGAAGGCAGTGGCTCCAGTTGCTCGGCGCAGTGTCGCTGGAGCGCCGCGAGCAGGGCGGCGCGTCGGGCGGCGTAAACCCGCGTCATCTTGCGGACGTGGCGAACGAGGTGGCCCTCGGTCAGGAATGACGTCAGCGCATCCTGCATCAGCACGGTCGTGTGCCGGTCGGTGAGTTGCTTGGCGGCGATGAGAGCAGCGCGTGCCCAGGCCGGTGCGACGATGTAGCCGACGCGTACTGTCGGAAACAGAGTCTTGGAGAACGTGCCGACGTAGAACACTCGCTCATCCCCATCGAGAGTCTGCAGTGCATCGCGCGGCGACTGTCCGAAGCGATATTCGCCGTCGTAGTCGTCTTCGATGATGCTGGCGCGGTAGCGACGCGCGAACTGCAGCAGCGCTGCGCGCCGCTCGAACGACATCGCAGCTCCGAGCGGCAGCTGATGAGATGGCGTGACGCACACGATGCGTGCTCGCGTCGAGATGCGATCGACGACGATGCCCTCGAGATCGACAGGTGCTGTAACGAGGCGCGCACCCGCGGCGCGGAAGACTTGTCGAAGCGGCGGATAGTGCGCCTCCTCGAGCGCGACGACGCTGCGCTTCGGCGTGACGAGCACACGGGCCAGCAGATCGAACGCCTGTTGCGATCCTGCGGTCACGATGACGTCGTCGGCGCTGCACGCGATGGCGCGCGTGAACGAGACATGCTGTGCGATCGCGGCCCGCAGTTCGGCGCGGCCTTGCGGCTCGCAAGGCAGCACGTCTTTCGACAGTGCGCGCGCCGCCCGCGCGACCAGTCGACGCCACATGGGGAACGGAAACAGACTGACGTCCGGTTCGCCGATCGAGAAGTTGTAGCGGTAGCGCGCAGCCGTATCCGCGCGCCTCACTCCCGGAAACAGCGGCGGCGGGTTCCGCCAGAACTCGCTCAGTTCCGGTGGTTTGCCCGCGCGGGCGCGCGTGGAGCGCGGCGCAAGGGTGGCGCGAGCTCGCGAAACGTAGGTTCCTGCGCCACGGCGGGCCTGCAGATATCCCTCGCTGAGCAGCAGGTCGTAAGCTGCGACCGCGGTGTTACGCGACACGCCGAGCGCGTGCGCCAGCGTCCGCGTCGGTGGCAGCTGCAATCCAGGCTGAAGCCGACCGTCGCGAATCGCCGCGCGCAGCTGCGTGTGCACGGCTCGCAGCAGGCCGCCGCGACCACTGCGCGGCAGCGCGATGCCGAGCGCAAGAATTGGATCCAGCGAATTTGACAATTGTGGACCTTTTGCAATACCAGTCGCGGGCACATGCTTGCACGCGTCGCCGCTCACGGCAATGGCGCATACCGGTGAAGTCTGTGGAAACTATTCGGCGCTCGCGGGCGCGGTGGGCTGCCGCCTCGCTCTGGCTTTCGTTGTCGGCCGTCGCCACGGCGCATGCCGCGACCGGTGAGGAGCTGGCGCGGACACACGCAGCATCGCCGGGACAACTCGCGCCCGACGCAACGCTCGACACCGTGGATGGCAAGCGCATCGAGCTCGGCGAGTTCTACGGCCGCAAGCCCGTGTATCTGAAGTTCTGGGCGACCTGGTGCGTGCCGTGCCGCCAGCAGATGCCGCATTTCGAAGCGGCGTGGCAGCGCTATCACGAGCGCATCGCCGTCGTGGCAGTGAACCTTGGCCTGAACGACGACGTCGGCGACGTACGCGAGTATCTCGACCAGACGAAGCTCTCGATGCCGGTTGCGATCGACAGCAGCGGCGATCTGGCGACGGCGTTCGGCGTGGTCGTGACTCCGCTGCACGTGTTGATCGATGCGGACGGCCGGATCGCATACGTCGGGCACGAGGCCGGCACCGATCTGGATCGCGCGCTCGACGCGCTCTCGCGTTCGACGCCGAGCCCGCAGGCCGCGGCGTCCGGCCGCACCCATCTCGTCTCTCACCCACGCGCCGCTGTCGGCAGCAAGGCGCCAGCGTTCTCGCTGCAGACGGCGGGGCGCGCATGGACCTTCACGCCGGGCAAGATGGGCAAGCCCACCGTGCTCGCGTTCATCACGCCGTGGTGCGAGTCGTACCTCAAGGAGTCGCGACCGGACGTGTCCGCAGCCTGTCGCAAGTCGCGCGAGGCACTCACCCAGGCCTACGCCGCCGCGCCCGCTCGATTCTCGTGGATGGCGATCGCGAGTCGGGTCTGGTCGACCGCAGCCGACCTGCCGGACTACCAGAAGCGCATGCAAGTCCAGTATCCCGTGGCGCTCGATGCCAGCGGCAAGGTCTTCCAGCTGTTCGGCGTCCGCGAGGCTCCGACCGTCATCATCGTCGACGCTGACGGCATCATTCGCCACCGCTTCGACGGATTCAGCCCCGAGCTGACAGCCGCGCTTGCCGCCGACCGGTGATCCTCTGCAGCGGACCTTCTGACGAAGGTCGCGCATTACGGTGCGAACGGGCATCCTTGCACCATGCAACTAATACGCACCGCACCTTGCATCGTCTGCTTCGCCGCACTCACGCTCGCCTTGGGCTGCAAGCAGCAGTCGCCCATGGTGTATGTGCTCGCGTCAGAGCAGGAAGTGACTCTGACTTCGTCGGCGTCGGCGTCCAGCGTGAAGCAGGGCGAACAGGTCGTTCTGCGCGTGCAACGGCGCGCCGTCGGCCAGTGGAAACAGATCCCAAGGGACCAGCTGACACCTGGGCAGTGCTGGCTCTATACGCCGCCGCCGGAGCTGGAACCCGAAGTGGCGGACCGCATGGAATGGGAGGTCATCCCGGATCGCGGCGTGGAGTTCGATGCGACGTTCCGGATGGATCACACGCGCATCGCGGTGATGGTCGTCGCCGGGAGCTACAAGCTGACGCCGTACAGCCCCGTCACCTGCGAAAAGGATCGCGTCGTGCAGGGGCCGACGATCGAGATCGAGGTCTCGTAGGACGTACGGGATTGCCGCCAGCCGCCAGCGCCGGGTGACTGCTAGAATTTCGGCCCCTTGCCGGAGTCGCCAGCATGCGCACATCGATCCTCGTCTGCGCCTCGATCCTGCTCGTTGCGATGTCGGTCGGCTCACGGGCGGCGGACACGGGTGTCACAGCGCGGGCAGGGGTCGCCGCCGCCACGGCCGCTGCACAGAAGTGGCAGCCGGATGCCGTGCTCACCGGCGTCTCCACGATGCGCGCGTCGCTCGACGGCCGCGCTGCGAACTGGGATTACATGTTCCACTCGCCGAAGTCCGGCAAGGCCTGCACGTTCACGTTCGCAGGCGATCAACTGGTCGATCAGCTGGAAGTGCGGCCGCACATGATCGATCGCGTCATCGCGAACTTCGTCGACAGCGCCGACGCGGCCGCGACGGCGAAGGCCAGCGGTCTCGATACGAAAGGTCAGCCGCTCGTGATGTCGTTGCTGGTGATGGGGCAGGCGACCAAGGGAGCGGGCACGTTCTGGAGCGTGAGCGGCGGCTACGCGAAAGGCGCGCTGGCGGTCGTCATCGATGCGAAGACCGGCAAGCTGGCCTACAAGCAAGAAATGCCCTGAAAGAGTTATTTCTTCTTCTCGCTGCCCGGTACTTCAACACCCACCGGCCACAGCGTTTCGACGACGAGCTTCGGCGTGAACTGCGAGCGTTGATGCGGATCGCAGCTGAGCTGCCGGCTGGTCACTTTCAGCTTCAGTGTGTGGAACACGGTCGGGATCATCTGCTCCAGCAGCTCGCAATCCTCCGGCCCGAGGCGGATCGTCTTGCGCGACAGCGTCACCTGCTGGCGTTGCGCCGGGAAGATCGCGGGATCGTTGAGCGCGACGAGCGGATTGCCGGTCACGCGCGACACCAGCTCGCGACGTGACTTGTCCTTGTCGATCTCCGCGAGCACCTCGGGTGTCGCCTCGATCGGGAACATCAGCTCCACGCGCACGTTGGAAATCTGCGTCCGGCCGTCGCGCATGCGATCGAAACGATCCGACGGCCGGTCGTAACGATCCCAGCGATCCCACCCCGGCGAGTTCTCGTCCGGAATGATGAACAGTTCGCAGTCGCTGACCCGCACCTTGATGTCGTCGCGCGCTCCCACCGCACGCAGGATGACGGAGACGTGATTGCGCAACGCGCCGCAGTCATACAGGTTGACGAAGCTGCGGTAGACGAACCGCACTTCGTGCATCTTGTAGACGGCAGGAACCTGTTCCTGCGCGACGGCTGCGCAACCCAGTGTCAGCGAGCCGGCGGCGAGCAGGCCCGCCAGCCCGCTAGTCGAACGGCAGAATCTTCTCCGCATACATGAACTCGAGGTTCGAGCCGCGCATCAGATGATCTCCGTTGAAGTTCTCGCCCGGGATCTCGCGGTAACGCACGTGCTCGACGGCCTTCAGGAACAGCTTGATTTCCAGCGCCGCCAGCTGGTAGTTGCCGCGGTCGTGAGCCTTGATGGCGAGGTCGAGCAGCACGCGCAGGGCCAGGTGATCCAGCTTCGGCAGCGCAACCTTCGCCTCGTCGACGGAAGCGCGCAGCAGCCCGAGCTTGTAGCGCGTCAGCTCGACGAAGCTCTGGTGATTGCCGGCCGGGTTGACCGCGAGCTCGTTGCCCGGTCCCGGATGAATGCGCAGACCGACGAAGTGGTATGAGCCGCTCACGACCTTGCCGCGCGAGCTGCCGCAGGCGTACGTCACCTCGGCGACCGTGCCGAGGAAGCGGCCGGTGCCGCTCGCGGTTTCCAGCATCTGCTGCGGATCCTGCGACTGCCACGCGACGACGTCGCGATGCGAAGGATCGGGATCGAACGCGCCGGCCGGGTTCTGGCGCACCGGGCCGCAGCCGAAGAGATTGTTCGGCAGCACTTGCTCCGTCAGGTTCTCGACCTCGATTGCGCCGCTGAGCACTTCGACGCCTTCGGTGTGCGTCTCGATCACGATGAAGTCGGGATGGCCGCACAGGTACGGCGGGATGACGACTGCGCCGTTGAACAGCGTCAGCGGCTGATTGCCGCAGCGGTTCGGATTGTCATGAACGGTCGTGACGCGCGCCGTCAGCGTCGCATCCGGTGCGAGCTTGGCGCTCGGCGGAAGCTGGAAGACTTGTGCGCCGGTCGGGTTGCAGCCCGGACCGTCGGCCGTGCAGGTATCGGCCGGCACGGTGACCGCGCCCTCGCCGTACTCGACGATGTAGCCCCACACGTTCGGGAAGCTGCCTTCGTCGTTCCAGCCGAACGCGCCGCCGAGGCCGATCGCCAGATGCTCCTCGGTCGCGCGGTGCAACGAGTCCGGCGTGCGCTGCTGGTTGTTCGGCTCGCCATTGAGCCAGTTCGTGTACGGCGACGCGCCATTCGTCGGCGCGATCGATTCGCCGTTCAACCACCTCCAGCCGCAGGCGGGCTCGGGCGTCGTGGTCGCGCACGGCACCTGGAATCCGCCCACCCAGAGCTCGCTGCCGCTCAGCGAGGGATGCGGGTTGCTCAGCACCTGCTGTCGCAGCTGGTGCAGGAACACGTCTTCCGCAGGCGAGCCGATTGTC
>DATEML010000034.1:0-15000 GCA_035275585.1 Steroidobacteraceae bacterium
CGCGCCGTCAGCATCTCGACCAGCAACTCGCGCGCGCCATCCTTGACGTCTGCTCGCCCGAGCGCTTCCGCCAGCGAGTGCAGCGACAGGTAGCGCTCCAGGCAGCCGCGGTTGCCGCAGTAGCACGCCTTGCCGTCCGGCACGATCGGCACGTGACCGATTTCCGTCGCATTGCTGTTGGCGCCCTTGTAGGCCGAGCGGTTCGCGACCAGCGTGCCGCCGAGACCGATGCCGAAGTGCATGTAGAAAAAATTGTTGAGGTTCTTGGCGATGCCGAACAGGGATTCGCCGAGCGCGCCGGCTACGCTGTCGACGCTGTAGATCACGGGAAAGCCGCTGATCCGATGCAGCTCATCGAGCGCCGACAGGTCGGTCCAGCCCTCGAGCACGGTCGGTCCGACGAAACTCATGCTGCTGACCGCGAACGGTCCGGGCAGCGCGACGCCGACTCCGCGCACCGGCCCCGTCGCAGCGGCGAGTCCCGCCAATTCATTCACCACTGAGACCATTACGGCCAACGTGCCGCGGCGGTCGTGGGTGTCGACCTCGACATCCTGCTTCCTGATCACCTGCCCCACCAGGTTGACCAGTGCCGCGCGCACGCGGCCGGGCTCGATCGTGATGCCGATCGAAGTGCCGCCGTTCGGGTTCAGCTCGAACACGATCGGCGGCTGACCGCGCGATTTCTGTACTTTCAAGCGGCGCGCGACGACCAGTCCGACGGATTCCAGGTCGGAAGTGATGTTCGCGACCGTCTGCGGGCTGAGCGCGACGCGGTCGACGATGTCTTTCCTGGACAGCGAGCCGTGCCGGCGGATCACGTCGAGGACGATGCGCCGGTTATAGGGCGCGCTCGACTGCTGATTCGTACCGCGATTGACCATGAGCCTACTTTAGCGAAGCCGCCTGTCCCACGGCTGCCTTGCAACAACGCCATGGTGCCTTCCATGAATAAAAACATCCATTGGATGTAATCATTGACAGCGCACCCGATCCGGGACTATGGTCGGCTCAACAAGGGGAATCACTCCAGGCTCACTGCAGGGGGGCATCATGCTCACCGTCAACAAGAACGGCGCCTTGGCCTGTCTGACTTCGCTGACCGCACTGGTCGTCGTGCCTGCCCTCGCGGCCGATGACGATCGGCTCGAAGAAATCATCGTCACTGCATCGAAGCGCGAAACGAACCTGATGCAGACGCCGTTGGCGATCACCGCCTTCACCCAGGATTTCCTCGATCGCGAGGGCATCCGTAACGCACGCGACCTCGCCGGCACCGCTCCGAACGTGCAACTCGGCACCGGCGCCGACTCGGGCACCGCCGCGACGATCCGCGGCGTGACCTCGACCGACTTCACCGAAGTCGGCGAAGGCGCGGTGGCGATTCACCTCGACGGCTTCTATTCGCCGCGTCCGCAGGGGACGCTCGCGCTGATGTACGACATCGAGCGCGTCGAAATTCTGCGCGGGCCGCAAGGCACGCTGTTCGGCATGAACTCCTCGGGCGGCACGATCAACATCATTCCGGCGAAGCCCGACTACAACAGCAGCTTCGCCAAGGTCGAAGCGGCCTTCGGCAACTACGACGAGCGGCAGGGCCGCGGCATGTTCAACTTCGCCGTCAACGACAAGTTCGCGCTGCGCGCCGCGTTCATGGTCAACATGCACGACGGCATGCTGTTCCAGGGCAAGGACACGACGGACATCGCGTACGAGCCGAACGGCATCGAGCTCGACGGCATTCCGGACGTCGATCAACGGCGCAATCGCGACGTCGGCAGCGACGACTGGTACAACAACGCCGACGAGTGGGGCGCCCGCCTGATCGGCCGCTGGCAGGCAACCGACTGGCTGGAGGCGACGGGCACGTTTTCGCACTACTCCGACCAGGGCGCAGGCGACATCGATTTCATCGATTGCGACCAGGCGGCCGGCACAGTCAATGCCTGCACCCACGGCCTGCGCTACGTGAACATCAACGTGCCCGGCAAGAAGGACCTGACGATCGACGACTACCAGCTGAAGCTGGTCGCGAGCCTCAACGATCGCATGGCGATCGAGTATCGCGGCTCGTACGAAGATCAACAGCGCCAGCAGATCGAAGACGTCGACGGCGGCACGCGCCCCGCTGCCGACTGGTCTTCGATCGGCGAGCCGCAGACGCCGGAGGCGGCCGAGACCGGCTACTACCCGATCTGGGACGAGAGCTGGAACACGCGTCACAGTGCCTACCGCACGATGACGCACGAGCTGCAATTCAAGTCGACCGGCGAGAGCCGCCTGCAATACGTGGCGGGCCTGTACTACCTGCACGAGAACAAGTCGATCCGCTACGACATGGAGATGCTGAACAACAAGTCGTTCTTCGAAGATGAGGAGCTGCCGCTCGGCTTCAACCCTGACGGTCTGCCCGACAGCTGGGTGTTCGACCAGGCGAAGCGCACGACGACGTCGAAGGCCGCGTTCGCGCAGATCGACTATCGCATCCTCGACAAGGTCGGTCTCACGCTCGGCTATCGATACTCCGACGACGAGAAGACCGATGAGAACGGCATGACCTATGCGTTCTGGGAAGGCTCGGCGGAGTGGTACAACGGCGAGCACGAGCCGACCGGCATCCGCGCGCACCAGTCGAACGACCTGACCAACGACATGGGTAGCGGCGCGCCGCTGGGCACGGTGATGCCGGCGAGCGACCCGAACAACGTCAAGAAGAGCTGGAGCCAGGGTACGTATCGCATCGGCGTGCAGTACTTCGCGAACGACGATCACATGCTGTTCGCCTCGCTCGCGACCGGCCACAAGATGGGCGGCATGTACGAGATGGCGGACGCCTGCAACAACGGGTGCCCGATCTTGCTGGCGTACGATCCCGAGGAAGTGAAGACGTACGAGCTCGGCTGGAAAGGCACGATGCTCGATGGCCGCGTGCGAGTGAGCGCGACCGCGTTCTTCAGCGACTACAGCGACATGCAGAACACCGGCGACAAGGTGATCGGCGTCGACGAGGATCCGGAGAGCCCGAATTTCGGCGAGCCGGTGACCGCCTGGACGACCGACAACCTGGCGAGCTCGGAGATCAAGGGGCTCGAATTCGAGTTCGACACGATTCCCTGGACGGACGGACGGCTGTTCGGGTACCTGGCGTGGCTCGACACCGAGATCAAGGATCCGGGCAGCTTCCAGGACGGCTATGCGTGCGCCGAGCGCATCATCTACGGCCAGCCGGAGTGCGGCGATCCGCAGGTGTCGGACATTCGCGGCAATCAGCTGCCGTTCGCGCCCGAGTACTCCGCGACGTTGAACTACGAGCATCGCTTCGGGCTGCCTTCGGGCTTCTCGATCGTGCCGTTCGCCTCGATCCACTGGCAGAGCAAGATGTGGTTCGACACGCTCAACTACGACGGTGCACACTTGTCGCAGGCGCAGGACGCGTACACCAAGATCAACCTCAGCCTGCGGCTGAACGCGCCGTCGGATCGCTACTACGTGGAGGCGTTCGGCGACAACGTGACGGATGAGGACACGAAGAACTTCTTCGGCTTCAATCGCGGCGTGGTGAAGGGGTACTACGATCCGCCGCGCATCTACGGACTGCGCATGGGGTATTCGTTCTGACCGAGGTGCAGCGGGCTGCACCGGGAAATCCCGCGGGATAAATGAGTGAAAGTACTGGGCCCCCTTCCGCTCGCGTTGCTGGCATTTTCCTGTTGTTACTCGCAGGACAGCACGCGAGCGGACCCTTCCCTGCTCGTGCACGTCAACCAGGTCGCTCTCGAACGCGTCGGACCGAAAGCCGCGATCATCGAGTACGCGGGTACCGCCACCTCAGGCACGTTCACGGTGCTGAAAGATGGAGCGGCGGTGCAGTCCGGTGCGCTCGCCGCGCTACCGCCGTTCACTGAGTGGACCGCAGGGAAGAAGTACTTCGAGGCGGACTTCTCCGCTCTCGCGAACCCTGGCAACTATAGCGTCGAAGTCACGGTGGGCAATGCGCACGCGCGCTCGCCGGCATTTGTCGTTGCCGACAACGCGACGTTCGTTACGACGGCCTCGGCCGTACTCGACTACTTCCACCACAACCGTCACACGAAGCCAGCCGACAAGCACATCCGCGTATTCGACACGCAGCGCTACGTCGACGTCTGGGGCGGATGGAAGGACGCGGGCGGCGACAACGGCAAGTACCTCTCGCATCTTTCGTACGCGAACTACTTCAACCCGCAGCAGACAGCGATGGTCGTGTGGTCACTGGCGGCGTCGCACGATGCTGCGCTCCCGCTGTATCGCCAGGCCGGGCTCGAGAAGCGCATCGTGGAGGAAGCGCTTTGGGGCGCCGATTATCTGCACCGCCTCCTCGACCCGGACGGCTACTTCTACATGACGGTCTTCGACCGCTGGGCTTCGCCCGGTGCGGAGCGCATGGTCGTCGGCTACGTCGGCATCGACGGTGTCTACACCAAGGACTATCAGGCGGCATTCCGCGAAGGCGGCGGCGTGTCGATCGCAGCGCTCGCCCGCGCTTCACGGCTCAGCAAGGCGACGGGTATCCAGGGTGAGTTCTCCAGCGCGCAATACCTGCAGGACGCAGAGCGTGCGTTCGCGCACCTGCAAGCGAACAACCGCAAATACTGCGACAACGGTGTGGAGAACATCATCGATGACTACACCGCGCTGCTCGCGTCAGTGGAGTTGTACCGAGCCACGCAGAAGGACACCTATCTCGAAGCAGCCCGACAGCGCGCAGGCAACCTGAACCAGCGGATGACTCCAGAGGGCTGGTTCCGCAGCGACGCAGGAACGCGTCCGTACTATCACGCGGCGGAGGCTGGCTTTCCGATCGTCAGCCTCGTGCAGTACCTCGATATCGAGCGCGACGCGCAGCGCGCGGACGCGGCACGCAAGACGATCAAGGCGGCGCTGGATTACCAGCTTGCACTGACCGCTAAGGTCGCGAACCCGTTCGACTACGCGCGGCAGAACTTCCGCACCTACAAGGACGGCAGCCCGGGTGATCGCGTGCTCGAGGGATTCTTCATTCCGCATGCGAACGAGACCGGCTACTGGTGGCAAGGTGAAAGCGCGCGCCTCGCCTCGCTTGCAACTGCCGCAATTCTCGGCGGCAGGATTGTCGCGCGCGATCCCGCGACCCGCTTCGGGGTGAGTCCGCGCCTCGCCCGGTTCGCGCAGAATCAGCTCGACTGGACGCTCGGCCGCAATCCGTTCGACATGTGCCTGTTATACGGCTTCGGCGCCAACAATCCGCCGCACGCGGTGAGCGCCGGCGAGATGGTTCGAGGCGGGATCTCGAACGGCATCACCGGCGCAACCGCGAGCGACGAGGGCCGCGGCATCGTCTTCGCTCCCGGTCCGGACGACAACAACTGGCGCTGGCTGGAACAGTGGCTGCCCCACTCCACGTGGTTCCTGCTCGCCGCCACGGCAATGACCGTGCAGTAGCCACATCATGCGACGAATCCTGTTGTTGCTGCTTGCGTCGAGCCCTGCGGCGTTGGCGTCCGGGCCGGCTCCGCTGCTGTTCGACGACTTCAGTTATAGGTCGCTCGAGGCGTTCCGCAGCAACGGCTGGATTGCCCGCACCGCCCAAGGCTGGCCGGGCATCGAGGGTGCGACGTGGCTGGATGCGGTCACCTTCGTCGACGATCCGGCGCGCCAGGGCAATCGCCTGGTACGCATGACCGCGACGACCGATGGCACTGCGACACGCCAGGCGCAATTCTGTCATCAGCGCAAATACCGTGAAGGCACGTACGCGGCCCGCGTGCGCTTCAGCGATGGTCCGATCGCCGGGCCCGACGGCGATCAGATCGTCGAGACGTTCTACACGATCGCTCCGCTGAAGGCGCCGCTCGATCCGGATTACAGCGAACAGGATTTCGAGTATCTGCCGAACGGCGGTTGGGGCGGCGCCGATCTCACGCTGCACACCACGACGTGGGAAACCTTCCGGCCCGAGCCGCAATGGCTGCAGGTCAGCAAGAGCGATTCGCGTCGCGGCAGTCTCGATGGCTGGCACACGCTGGTGCTGCAGATCGCGAGCCACAAGGTGCGTTACTACCTCGACGGCCGGCTGCTCGCGACGCATGGCGAGCCGTACTATCCCGAGGACCAGATGTCGATCAACTTCAACCTGTGGTTCATCCGTGAAGGTCTGATCGATTCGCGCGAGCAACGCGTCTACAGCGAGGACGTGGACTGGGTATTCCACGCAGCCGGCAGCGTAGTGACTCCGAAAGAGGTCGAGCGGCAAGTCGCCGCGCTGCGCGCTGAGAAGGTTGGATTTCGTGACACCGTTCCGGCACTGCAGCCGGCGTTGTCATCTCCCTGCGACTTCTGACTCGCGCACCACCGCGCCGCCTTTCATCACGAACGACACGGAGTGCAGCTTCGCGACGTCGACGACGGGATCTCCGCCGACTGCGATCAGGTCCGCCTCGAAGCCCGGCCGGATGCGTCCCAATCGATCCTGCATGCCGAGGATCTCGGCGTTCATGACAGTCGCGGCCGCTATTGCGTCGGCCGCCGGCACTCCGCTCGCGACGAACAGCTCGATCTCCCTCGCCGTCGCCTGGGCGTCAGTGCGACTGCCCGAGTCGCTGCCGACGCCGAGTCGAATGCCGGCCCGCCACGCCCGCCCCGGATTCGCCATCGAAGCCTGCGTCCAGCGTCGCAACCCTTCCGGCGGCAATTGGTTCGGCTGCTGACCGGAGAATCTCTCGATCTGTTTGCCGACAAACTCTGCCACGTATGCAGTCGGCACCAGGAACGCACCCTTGCTCTTGAACAGCCGCGCGCAGCTATCGTCGAAGTACGTGCCGTGCTCGATCGTACGCGCGCCATTTTCCAGCGCCAGCTTGATCGCCGCCGTGCTGTGAGCGTGCGCGGCAACAGGTCGTAGACCGCGTCGCGCTGCATCCATTGCCGCGTGGACTTCCTCGGGCAGCATGATCGGTTCCGCATCCGCGAGCCCGCTCGGTGCGCCGCCCGAGCCCGACACGGTCATCTTGATCCAGTCGGAACCGGCTTCGATGTTCTCGCGCACTACGCGACGGCATGACTCGGGTCCGTCGCAACCACCGCGCGGATGCGCGTGCTCGACCCCGCCCTGGAACTCCTTGGTGGTGCCGTGGCCGCCCGTGCTGGAAATGATGCGCCCGGCGGCAAAGATGCGCGGGCCTTGCAGCACGCCCGAATTGATCGCGTCGCGCACCGCGAAGGTCACGCCATCGTTGTCGCCCACGTCGCGCAGGGTGGTGACGCCTGCGTCGAGAGTCGCCTGGGCGACGGCTGCAGTCACGAGAGCCAACCGACTTTCGGAGGCGAAGTTCGCCGCGTCCTCGTCGAGCGGCATCGAGATGTGCTTGTGCAGATCGATGAGGCCCGGCAGCACGAAGCGGTCCTTCAGATCGATGAGCCGCGCGTCAGCTCCATAGCGCTCTGCAGGCTGATAGCCGCTTTCAACGGCGGTGATCTTGCCGTCGCTGACCACGACCGTCTGCTCGCGCAACGGCTTCTGGCCTGGATCGGCGAGCAGCCCGCCGGCATGAATCACGATTGCGGCGGCCTGCGCGCTGCCGACAACGAGCAGCGCGCAAGCGACGATGACAACCCTCACAGCTCACCTCTTGGACCTACCCCGGGTGAGCGAAGACTAGCCGATTGGGCTGCACAATTTCGGGTCGAAAGCGGCCAAGGCCCTTTCGACGACGACGCCCGACAAAAGGCGCGACTCTTGCCGAGCTACCGCAGATTGAGCCAGCGGATCGGCGATTGCCGTTCGGCCTCGCGGTCATGCTGCGACTGGGAGCTTGCCGCCGGCGCCTGTATCACACAGGGTCCGTCACACTGGCTTGCGTCGATCGGAATCGAGCCGCGACTGAGTACGCGGATCAATCGCTCGAGGAAAGAGCCTTTGGCTGTGCTCATGAAATCCTCCTGGCGCGCCAGCGCCCGCCGGTTGCGTGGGCAGGAAGAATATCGCCGCGTCCCGCGCCGGTCAGCGTGGAATCACAGTCGTGACGCGCGGGCACTGATCGAGCGTCGTTGCTTGGTCATCGGCGCTTGCCCGCACCTGCTGTCCGGCATGCGCCTGCGACTTCTTCGCGCAGGATCTCTGCGAGCCGCAGCGTTGCTGGGCCGGCGGCATCGGGATCGGCGAAGAGCAAGTACAGTTGCGCCACGCGCTCGCGCCCGCCGCGCAGCGGCAGGATCTTGAGCGAGCCGTCGTCGAGCTCGGTGCGGATCTTGTCCTGCGGCAGCCAGGCGAAGCCATGACCGCGCGACACGGCGCCGATCGAGGTGCTCATGTTCGTCACAGTCCAGCGCTGCTCGACTTCGAGCAACTCGGACTTCTTGTCTCGCAGCGCGCTCGAATCGCGGACCACCAGGTGCCGATGCTTGCGCAGGTCTCGCGTAGTGATCTCGCGCCCGAGCTTGTGCAGTGGATGATCAGGATGCGCCACCGGCACGAAGGACACGGCCATCAGCAACTCGCCGGCAAGTCCGGTCGGGACGCGCACCGCGATGCCCAACTCCGCGACGCCATCGCGCAGCGCCTCCGCGGTGCCGCCGATCACCGTTTCCAGCCATTCGATGCGCGTCTGCGGGCTCTCGGCGCCGAAGCGACTCAAGCACTGGAACATGAGCCAGGTCGGAAACAGCACTTCGACGGCGATCCCGATCTCCGCCTCCCAGCCCGCTGAAGCCTTGCGTGCGGCGCGCTCCAGCTCGCCGGCATCGTCGAGCAGCGCTCGCGCGCGCCGATAGAGCATCTGCCCGACGCCGGTCAGCACGGCCTTGCGGCCCTGGATCTCGAAGGCATGCACCTTGAGCATCCGCTCGAGCTTCTGCACGGCGTAGGTCACCGAAGATTGACTCTTGTGAAGCCGCTCGGCGGCCTGCGCATAGCCGCCCGCCTCGACGACCGCCGCGAGGCAGCGCCACTGTTCCAGCGAAATACGCGGCGCCGTAGCTCGCTCAGCGGGTCGTTGCGCAGCCACTTATCTAGTCCTTCGATAGGTTAACGCTAAAATTTGCGCTTTTTTATCGAGCAGTTCAATAGCTCAATGTCCGCCATCGAACCGAAACCGATTGGAGGACCGAAGATGAATACGCTGTTGCTGGTGCGCACGAGCTTGTATGGCGCGCAGGGCCAGTCGTCGCAGCTTGCGGAACGCTTCGTGGCCGACTGGCGCAGGCGCAATCCGGCTGGACGCGTGATCGTGCGTGACCTCGCCGAGGATCCGCCACCGCATCTCACGGCCGAACGCTTTCAGGCGTTCTCGACGGCACCGGAAGATCGCACGCCCGAGCAGCGGGAAGTCGTGGAGTACTCCGACGCGCTCATCGACGAGCTGCGCAGTGCCGACACGATCGTGATCGGCGCGCCGATGTACAACTTCAGCGTGCCCTCGACGCTGCGGGCCTACTTCGATCACATCGCGCGTGCCGGCCTCACCTTCCGCTACACCAGCAACGGTCCGGAAGGACTGCTCAAGGGGCGGCGCGTGTATGTGTTCGTATCGCGCGGCGGCGTTTACGCCGCAGGCGCCGATACGCAGACACCCTATCTGCGGCAGTTTCTCGGCTTCATCGGTCTCGAGCCCGAGTTCGTATTCGCGGAAGGGCTCGCTCTCGGCGAGGAATCGCGCCAGCAGAGCCTGGCGGCAGCGCGCGAGCGGGTAGCGAATCTCGCGGCGGTCGAGCTCGCTGCGTGATCACTCCGTGGAAGCATCCGGCGCGTGCTCCAGAAAGTCGACGACCTTCGGGATGACGAAACCGGGCGCTTCTTCCAGCAACCAGTGGCCGGCGCCGGGCACGACGGCGCCCTGGACGTCAGTGTCGATCAGTTGCGCCTGCTTGATGAGGGATTCGCCGGAGCCCTTCTCGCCGGTCAGCACCAGCATCGGTATCTTCAGCGGCTGCGCCGCGTACGCGTGGAATTCCTTGGCGTCCTCGTCGATCACGCGGAACCATTCCATGCCGGCGTGCACGTGATTGGGACGCGCGTACTCGGCCGCATACACCTTGCGATCCGCTTCCGGGATCGACTTGGCGGGATCCGCCGCGAAGTCGTTCCAGAAGTGTTCCAGGTAGATCCGCTCGCGTCCCTGCACCAGCGCTTCCGGCGTCTTGCCGTAAAACTGCAGGTGCCACTGGTCGCGCCGCCAGGCGCGCGACCATTCACCGACGCCAGGCAACATGGCTTCCAGCAACACGATGCGCTTCACTTCGCCCGGAAACTGCGCGGCGTAAGCGTACGCAACCATCATCCCGATGTCGTGACCGACCAGGCTTACCTTGTCGTAACCGAGCCCGGTCATGAGCGCGTGCATGTCGCGGGCCATCGACGATTTCGCATAGCCCTCGGGGGGCGCGTCCGACTGCCCGGCGCCGCGCAGGTCCGCCGCGATCACCGTGTGACTGTTCGCGAGCTCGCGCATCAGCGGTCGCCACATCTGGCTCGACTGACCGAACCCGTGCAGCAACAGCACGGGGTCGCCCTGCCCTGTCACGAGATAGTGCAGCCGCACGCCGTTCGCTTCGGCGAACTTGCTTTCGACCTGCTGCTGCGCAGTCGCGACCCGTGGGCTCAGGACCCACGCGCCCAGCAGCGCGGTAGCCACATAGAAAGGAGACACCCTCATGCCAGCGTAAACGCCTGGAACCGCCAACTTGTTGCCGCTCGCGCTACCATACGGTGATGGAAAGCCTGGTACGCGCGCTCGAGCTCTACGGCCTGCAGATCGTGTTTGCCGGCGTCCTGCTCGATCAGGGCGGCTTGCCGTTTCCCTCGTTTTCCCTCGTCGTGGTCGCTGCTGGCGTCGCGACGAATGCCGGCGAGCCGGTCTGGCCCATCTTCGCTATCGCAGTGCTCGCAACCCTCATCGCCGACCTGCTGTGGTTCGCCGGCGGTCGCCGCTTCGGCGCCGCGATGCTGCGCATGATCTGCCGCGTCTCGCTCTCGCCGGACTCCTGTGTCGGCAACACACGGCGGATTTATGCACGCTGGGGCGCGCCGTCGTTGATCGTTGCGAAGTACGTGCCGGGCCTCGCGGCGGTCGCTACGACGCTCGCAGGTGAAACGGCGGTTCCCACATCGCGCTTCGCTCTCTATGACGGCATCGGTGCGGCGCTGTGGGCCGGCGGCGCCGTAGCGCTCGGTGTGATCTTCCATGAGGCGATCGATGCCGTCCTCGACGAGCTCGAGCTGCTGGGCAACTCTGCGCTCGTGCTGCTGGCGATCGCGGTGCTCGCGTTTGTCGCAGTGAAGTGGTGGCAGCGGTGGCGGTTCAAGGTGCGCATCCGCATGGCACGCATCTCGGTCGCGGAACTGCTGGACCTTCTGCGCACCGCGGCCAAAGTCATCATCCTCGACGCACGTACCGCCGACCGACGCGAACGCACGGGCTGGATTCCCGGAAGCGTGTGGGTCGCCGACGTCGAGCAGCTCACGCTCGGCGTCTACGAGCAAATCGTCGTCTACTGCGACTGCCCGAACGACGCGACAGCAGCGCTGATCGCGAAGCAACTGCGCGCGAAAGGCATCGAGCACGTGCGCCCGCTGGCCGGCGGACTCGAGGCGTGGCTCGTCAACGGCGGTCAGATCGAGGGTCTGCAGCCGCGGTCGTGACGTTGTACTCCGTGTTGATCGACGACCAGGCCTTGGCAATCTCGTTGAGCGCCGCGCTGAACGCTTCCCGCTCCGTCTTCAGTCGCGCCCTGTCGATCGCGTCTTCGGTGGTCCAGACACTCGACCGCCGCGTATCGGTCGCACTGCCTTCGGCAACGCCATACACGTAGCCCGTTCTCACGTCGATGAATGCCGCTGCGCAGGTCGTCACGATCCGCGATTTCTCGCTGGCGAAGATACCCAGGCTCACGAGCTGCAGCGGCGCGACCAGCTGGCTTTCCGTGTGGAACGCCGTGTCGAGGGTGTACAGCAGCACGATATCGCCGTGCAATTGCGCCGCGGCCTCTCGCAACTCCTGCGTTGACTGCAGATTGGCCGGCAACAGGATGCGATTGAGGGGGCCGACGCCGGCGATCCCTGGCAGGGAGGCCAGCAGCTCGAAGTCCTCTTCGGTCTCGATATCGCGCGTCGTCAGCACGCTGAATCGACCGGTGCCGTAGCCCCGGCCCGACGTCGATACGTAGCCGCTCGCCTGCACACGCGCCACGATGACGTGCGCTGGAAACTGCGCGGCGGGCTGGCGCGCCAGCGCTTCAGCGATGTTCGAATCGGTGATAGCCGGAATCGACACGCCGCCGCCGGGCGTGCGGTAGTGCGCACAACCCGAAACAGCTGCGAACAGCAGGACGCTGCCAACCAGTAGCAGTCCGCGCATGGAAACTCCCCGTCAGTTCACGACACTGCGTGAGTATCTGCAGGGGTGCGCGCTTGTTCTCTCGTGTAGGCAATAAAGGCGGCGGCCTGCTCCCGGCCCATGTATTTCTGCAGGACCTTCGGCTCCGTGCGCAGCAGGTCGACGACGATGAGCCCGTCGATCACGCCGCTGAAGCTCGCATCGACGTTGAAGCACGCGAGGCGTCCGCCGAGCTTCAGGTACTGACGCAACAGGATAGGCGCGCCCTTGCCGTCCGGCTCGATCTCCTCGAGCAGTTGCGAAACGTCATCGAGATCCGCGAGCCGCGCGAGGTCGCCGTTCAGCGTCGCGAGCGAGTGCGTGCGGCGAAACGCGCGGCGCGGCCGAATCAGCTTCGCCAGTTGTGTGTCGAAGCAGTGGCGACGCAGAAAGTCGATCAATAGTGCGTGCGAGGCAGGTCGATATTCGCGACTGATGCTGACCGGTCCGAACAACACGTGGTAGCGCGGATTGCAGGCAACGTACTGCGCGATCCCCTTCCACAACAGCAGCAGCGCGCCGAAGTCCTTCTGATAGGCGCAGCTGACGAACGACCGTCCAAGCTCGAGCGCCGGGCCGAGCGAGCGCACGAACGGATCGCCGTAGGCAAACAGCGAATGCGTATACAGACCGCGCTTGCCGCGAGCCGCGACGATGCGATCGACGTGGCCAATGCGATAGGCGCCGACGACTTCGCTGCGCGCACGATGCCAGGCGACGAGGTGGACGTAGTCCCGGTCATAGCGATCGATATCGGTGTCGCTGCCAGTTCCTTCACCCACGGCGCGAAACGCGATCTCACGCAGACGGCCCAGCTCGCGCAGCGTCCACGGGATCTGCTCTGCGTACGCGAATACGACACTCACGTCGCCGACACTCGCGAGCGTCTGGCCTTCCGGCAGGCAATCGATCTCCGCAGCCACCAGACGCGCTGGCATATTCGCTGCGACCGGTACGATGGTCGTAGCAGTCGACTCTTCCACGGGCGTGGTATTGCGCGCTTCGAGTGCGTACGTGCTCAGGCGCAGGAACGTCGCGAGCTTGGCATTGTCCGTTTGCTTCGCCAGCCGCTCCGCACCGATCGGACGGCCGACGCGTACCGGGATCGTGCGGTGCCGCTTGTTGAGCAACTCGCGTGTGAGCATCGCCGTGCGCATGCCCGGATGCAGCAGACCCACGGCCTGGAAGATGGCGCTGTTGCCGCCGCCAAAGTACAGGGGAACGACCGGACATTCGCAGCGCCGGAGCAGGCCGGCCGCGACCGGCTGCCACGGCGGATCGCAAACCCGTCCAGCGGATAGATGCAGATGCGACACCGCCCCGGCCGGGAACATCATCAGCAGGCCGCCGTCGTGCACGTGCCGAAGCGCAGCGCGCAGCGCCTTGGCATTCTTGTTCGCCGCGCGCGGCCCGCCGAACGCATCGACGGGGAACAGCACTTCGCGAATCTCCGGGATGCGTGCCAGCAGCTCGTTGGCAATGAAGCGCGAATCGCTGCGGTACTTCTGCAGCTGCGCGATCAGGAACAGCCCTTCGAGTCCGCCGTAGGGATGGTTCGCAACGACGACCGCCGGACCGGAACGCGGAATCCGTTCCAGCTGCCGTTCATCCAGCTCGAATCGGACCTGCAGGAACTCGAGCGCTTGCGCTGCAAACTCACCGGGCGAGGTCGCCCGGGATCCGGCCTGGCGATGGATATTGGCGAGCCGCTCGAACGCGAGCGCGCGTTGGGTCAGGTTCTGCAGCAGCGAGCCGAGCGCCGGCACCTGACGGAAAGGGGTGTTGAGGTCGAAAGGCGCGCGGTCGTCATGCATGCGCCGCAAACGCTAGTCGAACTCGGTGACAGTCACGTTGCGCGCAGCTGTCACAAAAGTGACACGCTCGCCGCGACGCTATGCCGCGGTCGTCTCCTGCTGCGCAGGACTCGTGCTCTCCGGCGCGACTGTCGATACCGTTTCGGGGACGACGGGGGTTCGGCGGGCGCGACGTTTGGCTGGAGCTCGCGTCTTACGCCGTGCCGGCGCCGCTGCCTTGGCAGCGGCCTTCTTCGTCGGCGCCTTTTTCTTGGCACGCGCCGTGCGCGCGACCGAGCTTTGCAGCCTCCTGGCGAGCGCGAGCGCCTCGCGCTTCGCGCGCTTGAGGGCCTTTCTCGCCTCCTTGAACTGCCGTCGCGCCGCCTTTGCGACCTGCTTCGCCTCCTTGGCGGATTTCTTGGCGCTCTGCCAGCGTTCGCGCGCCTGGTCGAGGGCGCTGCGCAATGCGCTGCGCGATTTGGAGACGGGGCGCTTCGCTCGTGTCTTCACGATGTTCTCTCCACATCAAAGCGAGCGAGCGAGAATAGCCGTTCACAGCAGGCGCCGCCAGAACAAAACGGCGAGCGTAATACCGCCGCTCAAGAGGATCAGCAGCATCACGAGCGGGAAGGAATTCGCGCCGGGCAGATGCGCAACATTCATGCCGAATACGCCGGTCACGAGCGTCATCGGCAGCAACACCGCGGTAAGCAGCGACAGCACATAGAGATTCCGCCCGGTGTTCTCCGCGAGTCGTGAGGCGAGCTCTTCCTGGAGGAGCTTGGCGCGCTCGTAGATCTCCGCGATCTCCTCGATTGCAA
>DATEML010000035.1:0-111459 GCA_035275585.1 Steroidobacteraceae bacterium
CGCAGCCGACGCTGCGGCTGGCGCGGCAGCCGGCGGCGGCGCGGGTGGATCCGCGCGTCGCGCGACCGGTGCGCTTTCCTGCGTCAGCCGTGCGCTCTCGCGATCGAAGCACGTGAGACGCTGCGTCGGATCGCTCTCTGACATGCACGCGCGCAGGCTCGGAGGCAACGCTTCCGCCGCCAGGGCGCTCGCGCAAACGCACAGACCGGCCGCGAGCCACGAAAAAAACTGCAATCGTTTCATCTGCATCCTCGTCCAGCTAGATTTCCCAATCGGGCTTGCGGCCGCCCCCGTGCGCGTCGATCGCCTCGAACAGCGAAACGACCAGCGCGCGCTCTTCCTGCGAAAGCTCCGGGCGCCATACGTCGAACAACAGGATGACGCGGGTCGCGGCGCTGCGATTCCAGGCTTCGTGCTCGATCGTATCGTCGAACAGCCACGCCTCGCCCTTGTGCCAGTCGCGCAACTCGTTGCCGACGCGGAACGTGCATTGGCCGGGCACGAGCAGCGGTAAGTGACAGATCAACCGCGTGTTCACCAGGCCGTTGTGCGGCGGAATGTGCGCGCCGGGCTGCAACAGCGAAAACAGGATCGAAGGCGAGCGGTTCGGCACGCGCGCCAGCGGCAAGTCCTGCAGCGCCTGCATCGTGCGCGGACAGCGCGCCGCGTTCTCGGCGACGACCTCGCCGTTCTTCCACAGATAGAAGGCGCTCCACGCCGGATTGTTGAGCATTCCGGCCTGCTCGTTCGGCGGCCGCTTGCGGTCGCCCTGCACGTAAGGCGCGAACGCGGCGGGCTGCTGCATCACCGCCTGCAGCTCGGCGCTGATCGCATCCGTCTCGCGCTCCAGAGCGGCGAGCCACGGAAACTGCTCGCGCCCATAGAACTGGATCTGCGGGAGTCCCGGAAAGTAGTAGTAGCGCGGCTCCTGCAGGTAGATCCGCTTCTTGCCGAGAACGATGTCGAGCGACTGCGCGAAGCGCTGACTGCTGCTGGCCGGGTCGAAACCGCGCGCCGCCAGCTGCGTGACGATGTAGTCCTGGTACTCGCTCGCATACCGCTCGTATATCGAGCGCGCCCGCTGCAGCTCGGGCAGCAGTTCCCGGGGCGCCTGCTGCGGCGGGCCAGCGGCTTTCAACGCCGCGAGGTAGTAGGACGATGCCGAGCGCGCGTCGCCGGCATTCGCCAGATGATCCGCCTTGAGAATGAGGGCACGAACGTTGCGCGGCTCCGCCGCGAGCACCCTTTCGATCTCGTTGATATTCATGAGCGTGATTGCGGGCATTTGCGCGCAGCGCCGCATTATGACCCATGCAGGAGTGACAGTGGGAGGCGGCGGTAGAACTTCGCGCCGTTCGACGCTGCCGCTATAGTTGCGCCACGCACTCGACATCGAGCTCTCGTCAACATGCAGACGCATTGCCATGGGTGAGAATCCCGCCGCCCTCCATCAGGCGGCCGCGCGGGCCCTCGGCGCTGGCGATTTCGCTACAGCGCAAGCGCTGTTGTTGCGACTGGTCGGCGCCGACCCCGCCAGCATCCCGGGCTGGCTGAACCTCGCCGCGGTCCGGCGCCGTCTGAACGACGCCAACGGCGCGTTCGCGGCCTTGCGTGAGGTGCTGCGGCTCGAGCCGAGGAATTTTCCGGCGCTGTTGATGAGCGCAACGCTGCTGGAGCGGGAAGGCAACATGAAGGCGGCGGGCAATGCCTACGGTGCGGCCCTCTCCAATGCGCCGCCGGACGCGTATCTCGATCCGCCGACGCTGCAAGCTGTCGCGCACGCACGGGAGGTTCACTCCCGGCACACGCGCGACCTCCAGGAATTCATCCGCGCGCACATCGGCGCAACGCAGAGCCAGTGCCCGCCCGATGAGCGCCGCCGCCTGGAGGCCTTCATCGAGACGACGTTACGAGTCCGCAAGCGCTATCAGCAGGAGCCGCTCGAGTATTTCTACCCGGGCCTGCCGGCAATCGAGTTCTACGAGCGGGCCGAGTTCCCGTGGCTGGAGGAGCTGGAAGCGACGACCGAGCCGATGCAGCGGGAGCTGGCGACGATCTTGCGCGAGGACCAGGCCTCGTTCGCGCCGTACATTCACTACGAGGACCACGTGCCGCTGGACGAGTGGCGCGAGCTGAACCACTCGCCGCGCTGGAGCGCATTTCACTTCTACGAGAAGGGCCAGCCGATCGCCGAGCGCTGCGCGCGGGCCCCGGCGACGATGCAGGCATTGTCCCGACTGCCGCAGGCGCAGGTGCCGCTGCGTTCGCCATCGGCGCTGTTCTCCGTGCTCCAGCCGCACACCCGGATCCCGCCGCACACTGGCGTCGCCAACTTCCGGCTGGTCGTGCACCTGCCGCTGATCCTGCCGCCGGGCTGCGGCTTCCGTGTCGGCGGCGAGACGCGCCAGTGGCGCATCGGCGAAGCCTGGGTGTTCGACGATACGATCGAGCACGAGGCCTGGAACGACAGCGACCAGACCCGCATCATCTTCATCTGCGACGTCTGGAGTCCGCGGTTGTCGCCGGAAGAGCGTGCTGCGATCGGCGAAATCATCGCCGCGACCGACGCCTTCAACGGCACGCAACCGAGCTCGAGCGTCTAGGTCAGGAAGGAGACGTCCGTCGTGCTGCTGAAGATTCGCAACTTACTGTCCCCGCAGGAGATCGCGCGCCTGACGGCGTTGAGCAGCGAGCTGCGCTTCGTCGAGGGCCGCGCGAGCAACCCTGCCAACGAGACCAAGGACAACCTGCAGGCGGATACCACCGATCCGAAGAACGCCGAAGTCGCGCAGCTGATCAGCGCGGCCTGCGCGCGCTCGCGCGAATTCATGGATTTCGCGCTGCCGAAGCGCGTTGCACCGCCGCTCCTGAGCCGCTACTCGGCGGGCATGAAGTACGGCGCACACGCAGATGCCGCGCTCATCCCCCTGTCGAGCTCGCGACTGCGCTCGGACGTCTCCTGCACGGTTTTCCTCAGCGACCCTGCGACCTACCAGGGCGGCGAGCTGTCGATCGTGATCGGCAACCAGGCCATCGCGTTCAAGGGAGCGCCGGGCGAGGCGATCCTGTATCCCTCGACGACGCTGCACGAAGTCGTTCCGGTGCGCTCCGGCGAGCGCCTCGTGGCGATCACGTTCATCGAAAGCTACATCCCCGATCCGCATCAGCGCATGCAGGTCTACGAGCTGAACGAGATCGCCGCGCTCGAGGGCACCTCGATGCGCTGGGAAAACCGCGTGAGGCTCGATGTCGTGCGCCAGAACCTGATGCGCATGTGGTCCACCACGTAGCGCGCAGCGCTACCAGCTCCATTGCATCTGATATGCCCGACAGCAGCGATCCGCAGGCCCTGCTGCGCAGCGCAGTAGCGCTGGAGAAGGCCGGCCGCCTCGCGGAGGCTGAAGCAGCCTACCTGCGCTTGCTCGCACGCTGGCCCGATCTGCCGGACACTTGGTACAACCTCGCGCTGCTGCAGCGACGCGCAGGCCGGTACGATGCCGCGCTCGCCTCGTACCAGCAGGCGCTCGATCGCGGCGTCTCGGAGCCCGAGGAAGTCCATCTCAACCGCGGCGTCATCTACTCCGACTACCTGCGTCAGGACGAGGCGGCGGAACGCGAGCTGCAGGCGGCATTGGCGCTGAAGCCCTCGTACGTTCCCGCCCTGCTCAATCTTGCGAACCTGCGCGAGGACTTCGGCAGGCACTCCGAGGCCGGCGCTCTCTATGAACGTATTCTGGCGCTCGAGCCGCGCTGCCATACGGCATTGGCGCGTTACACGGGGCTGCAAAAGATCGCTGGGCCGCATGATCCGCTCGTCGCGCGATTGCGCGCAGCGATCGCTGACGCGCGCACGACGGCCGCGGACCGGGCCGAGCTCGGATTCGCGCTCGGCAGGGCGCTAGACGCCTGCGGCGCTTGGGATGCCGCGTTCGCCGCGTACACCGCGGCGAATCGCGACAGCCGCGAGAGCGCCGCGCCCGGCGCCGGCGTCTACGATCCTCGAGCAAACGAGCGGTTCGTCGACGAGCTGATCGCGACGTTCCAACCGGGTCAGCCGGCCGCTGCACCGCTGCCGCAGTCCACGCGTCCGCTGTTCATCTGCGGAATGTTCCGCTCCGGCTCGACGCTTGCCGAGCAGATCCTGGCCGCGCACTCGCGAGTTGCAGCGGGCGGCGAGCTCGCGTTCCTGCCCTCGCTGGTGCGAAGCGAGCTTGCGCCATTTCCAGCCACGATGCGCCACGTGTCGCCCGCACAGCTGCAGCAACTGGCCGCCCGCTATCTCGACAAACTCGGACAGCTGTTCCCGCACGGCGAGCGCGTCACGGACAAGCGGCCGGACAACTTTCTCTACATCGGTCTGATCAAGCGCCTGTTCCCGGACGCCAGGATCGTGCACACGGTGCGCGAGCCGCTCGACAACTGCCTGTCGATCTACTTCCTGCACCTCGATCACGGCATGAGCTACGCGCTCGACCTCGAACACATCGCGCACTACTACGTCCAGTACCGGCGACTGATGGCGCACTGGAAGACGCTCTACGGCACGGACATCTTCGATCTCGACTATGACGCGCTCGTGCGCGAGCCGCGCCCCGCGATCGAACGGCTGACGCAGTTCTGCGGTCTCGAATGGGAGGAAGCGTGTCTGTCGTTCCAGCAGGCAGCGAGGGCGGTGAAGACCGCGAGCGTGTGGCAAGTGCGCGAGCGTCTCTATCAGCGCTCCTCGGGCCGCTGGCGCAATTACGCGGCGCACATCGCGCCGTTGCAGACGTATCTCCGCGAAGCCGGAATAGAGACGAGCGGCTCGAACTAGGGCCCGACAGGGCGCGTCCGGATCCACTGCGACAGCACCCATTTCTCGCCGGAGGTCGGTGGCATGCCGGCGTGCACGGTGTCGTAGTCGGGGGCGCCGCTGGCATCGACGTTGCTGAACAGCAGCGCGTCGCCCAAGCCGCCGCGATACTGCCAGTCGAGCCGCGGAAACTGCGTCGCGCCGCCTGCGTAGCCTTCGTTCAGGTAAATGAGAAACGTCGCTGCGCGCTGGCCGCGCGCTGCGACCTCGCGCGCCAGCTCCGGCGTCTTGGGCTCGATGAAGTCCGCGTGCAGCGCAAACTGTTCGCCCGCCGAGTAGTGCAGGAGCTTCGCGATCTCGAAGTGCGTGACCGGCGTGCCGTAAGCCGCCGCGATGCGATCGCGGATCAGGCTGACCACGACGTCGGCGTTGAAGATCGTGAACGACATCTCGCGGTTCGTGCGCGTCTCAACGACCTGAGCCGTCGAGCTGCCACGATAGACCTTCGCGCGCTGCAACCCGCTGTCGGCGCGGCCGATCAGCCAGCGACATTCCTCCGCCGTCGCGAACCGATCGAGCACGACGATCCGCGGCCGCTCGAATGCAACGCGGGCAGCGGGTGCGGAGCGCCACGACGCCACATCGACCTTGCGCCGTAGTGCCGCGGGGTCCACACCCGAATCCCGCGCAAGCAGTTGCAGCTCACGCAACGCGGGAGCCCAGCCGAGCGCTGCGGCGCGGGCGAGATGATCGAGCGCGGCATCGACATTGCGCGCTTGTGCCACGCCCCAGGCAGCGCAGACAGACAGAAGCGCCGCCGCTTCACCGCCGCCGCTCGCAGCTGCTTCACGCAGGGTTGCTACGCCCTTCTGCGACGAAACCGGCACACCCTCGCCGACCAGCAGGCGCTTGCCCAGCGTCGTGAGCGCACCGACGTCGTTCATCCGAACCTCCTCGCGGCACCGCCTGCGCTCACAAGCGCGGCGACGGCCGGCTGCGATCCGGCAAGGTTCTCGAGCCAGCGCAGGCCGGCGCCGATCTGCGCCGCGTGGTTCTGCCGCGATTGGCGCAGCAGCTCGCGCCGCACCTGCGGCGAATATTCGAAGTCGGGCGATTTGGAGTAGCGCGTCAGCACCGGGCTGCGCGCGATGTCTGCGAGCCAGCCCGACTCGCACGGCAACTGGAAGTGGGCGGCGACTCGACCCACGCCGCCCGCTATATCCGCGAGCAACTCGTCGAAATCGAGCGGCATGATCCGCGCGCCGAGCCGTGCGACGGCGTCGTGCTGATTCCAGGTTTCGACGAGCCAGCTCATCGCAGCGAGCTCGCCCAGCGACAACGCATGCAGCTGGGGCAGCGGCGTCTCGATGCGCCGCTGCAACTGCCTGATGCGAACCGGCCCGTGCCCGCGCAGATCCACGGCTGAGTTCTGGCCGGCGAGAAGAGTCGCCAGATAGGGTTCGACACCGAGATTCAGATAGACAGCGCGCGCGGTGGCATGCCGGTCCAGCAACCCTGCTGCGATCCTGCAGCTGCTGCTCGTGGCCTTGAGAACGACGCTGTGCGTGCCGGGGTAGCCACGGCTCCATAGCCGCAGCAGCGCATCCTCCAGGCTCGTGAGGTCACCTGGACTGAGCAGCGACTCGGGCAGGGCGAGCGCGTCGTGCGCATCGGCGAGCGTGCGCAGCGGCAACGGCTCGCGCAGCGACAACACGCAGCCGCTTTCGTCCAACAAGCGGCTGAGTAGCGTCGAGCCCACATGGCCGGTGTGAAAAACAAAATGCAGCGGCTTGCGTCCGCCGCTCGAGGCGGCTGCCGCCAGCACGCTTTGCAAGCTCGTCCAGCGGCCTTTGAGAGCCGGGGTAAGGATACGGTCGTCGAGGAAGCTCGCCGCCCGGTAGGCGCCCTCGTTCAGCTGTATGAGCAACGCCGCATCGCGTGCCAGGTCGACCTTCTGCAGGTAGACGTCGGGTGAGGCGGCGAGATCGCTGAGGAACGTTTCGGTCATAAAAAAAGCGGCGGTTCCGCGAGGAACCGCCGCCAATGTTATCGACCAATGCTTCGACTTAGAACCGGGATCAGGTCAGAACTTGACCGTCACGCCGCCGAAGATGTAGCGACCGAGGGCGTCATACACCTGCGGATACGTGTTGCCGTTGCCGGTCGTGCCGACGCTGGCGTTGATCGACGGATCGTTGTCGAGAATGTTGTTGATGCCGAGGCGGATCTGCGCCATGTCGGTCGCGTTCCAGCTGCCGAACAGGTCGAAGTAGCTCTCTGCACCCAGGTGCTTGTCGATGCGGTTCGCGGCCGCGCCGTCCTGATCAACCGCGCTGATGTAGCGGTGGGTCAGGGCGAGGTCCACGTTCCACGGGGTCTCCCAGCCGATGCGGAAGCGCGTGCGCAGCTCAGGATTGACCGCAGTAGTCAGGCTGCTCACGCAGTTGCCCGCAAACTCGCCGGCGCAATCGAACTTCGGGAAGCCCGCCGAACCCGGATCGGTGATGAGCTCGAGCAGGTACGTCGCCGTCAGGTTGAAGCTCAGGCTGCCCATGCTGCCGATATCCCAACCGGTGTAGTTCGCGTTGAGGTCGACGCCCGAAGTCTCCAGACCGCCGATGTTGGTGTTGAGATTGTCAACATTGCCGTTGCCGACCCACAGCGCGCCGTTGTTCGGGTTGCGGTGAATGCGACTGCACGCCCCTGCATCGCCGAAGTTGTAGCAGGCGTCGAGCGTATTGGCGGAACCAAACGTCGAGATCAGGTCCTCCACCTTGATGTTGAAGTAGTCGAGCGACATGCTCAGGCCAGGCGCGAAGCGCGGCGTGAACACGACACCGTAGGAGTACGTGTCAGACGTCTCCGGCTTCAGCGCCGTGTTACCGCCCTGGTTGAAGTTGTACTGACCCGCCGGGCTGTCGAGCACTCCCTGCAGCGTAGCGTCGTCGGCGGTCCCATCGTAGGCCGCGGCCGGTACGCCCGTCGCGATGCACTCGGCATCACTTGCCTCCGGATTGCGAGCACCCGCGCCGCATGGATCGCCGTCCAGGTCGAACAGGTTGAACCCTTGAGCCGTGAACAACTCGACCACGTTCGGCGCACGCACCGCGCGCTGGTAGCTGCCGCGGAAGCGCACGTCTTCCACCGGCGCCCACTCAGCACCGAACTTGTACGTGTCGGTGTTGATGCCCGAGTTGTACTCGGAGTAGCGATACGCGGTGTCGAACGACAGCTGCTCGGCAAACGGCTTGCCCTGGACCAGCGGAATGTTCGCTTCCATGAAGTAGTCGTTCACGTTGGTCGAGCCCGACAGCGGGGTCGTCGGACCGCCCGAACCACCCAGCAGGCCGTTCAGCAGGATCGTGTCCGGCTGATCCTCGATCTTGTCGCGGCGATTTTCGATACCGAACGCGACTTTGATCGCCTGGTCGGCCCAGGGCAGCTTCGCGCCGATCGTCCCGAGGTCGCCGGTGATGACGCCCTGCGTGACGTTCTGGTCGATGACGCCCTGCTCCAGAGCCGGAACCTGCAGGTAGTTCAAGGCTCCCGCCGTGACACCGCCGATGCCGAACGGATTGTAAGGAATGCAGGACGGATCGCTGCCGTCGATCACCGATTGGCATTGGATCTCACCCGTGTCCGGATTCACCCGCGCTTCCAACGCACGCTGCAGCTGAGGCACGGCGAAGTCGTTGGTATTCTTGGTGTCGGCGTTCACACGCGAAAACTGCGTGCTCACGTCGTAGGTCCAGCCCTCTGCGATATCGCCACGCGTACCGACGAGTGCACGGAACGATGTGTTGTGGAACTCGGACTGGCGACCACCGCCTTCGACATTGCGGCGCCCGATGTACAGCGGCACGGTGCCATCCGCATCAGGGGTGTTGCAGCCGATCGCTCCGAACTGCTGCGCGCTCAGGAACGGATTGTCGCAGTTGATCGTAGCGAGATTGAAGAAGCTGCCGCCGGGCGCGATCTGCGCGACCGAGCGGTAGTCGGTGAACATCAGCTGCGTGTAGACGTCGGCGAACGGCGCCAACTCATAGTGTCCCATCGCGCCCAGGCTGTAGCGCGTAGCGGGACGCAGATAGAAGTTCTTCGGGCCGAAGTTGTACTGGTCCGTGGCGTTGACGAACGGGCGGAAGTTGCCCGTGGCCTGGTCCACCGTGAAGTTGAAGGACGGTCGCGCAGTGCCGGCGTTCCCGCCGAAATCGGTGAACGTGCCGGGGAATGCCGTGCCCGAACCGCCGCAAGCGAACGACGTCGTCGGGTTGGCGGCGAGCGCGCACGCCGAGTAGTCGCGGTCGCGCTCCAGAACCTCTTTACTGTCCTGGTAGGTCGCGTACGCCGTGATATTGCCGCGGCCGTCTTCAGTGCTGACGCCCATCGTCAGGGTCGCCTGAACTTCGTTGCCATCGGTCACGTTGTCATCCGGCAGCGCGAACTGCGCCGGGTTGGTCTCGGCACGCTGAGCGATGACGTCGCGCAGCGGGACTGCGCCCGGACCGCCGAAATCGTTGTTGTGCTGATAGAGGTCGTACTGGAGGTCGACCTGCACACCCTCGAAGTCCTTCTTCATGATGAAGTTGACGACGCCGGCGATCGCGTCCGAACCGTAGACAGCCGAGGCGCCGCCCGTGAGGACTTCGACGCGCTCGACCATTGCGGTCGGGATCTGGTTCAGGTCGGCTGCGGAGTTCGTGACACCGCCGTACGGCATACGACGGCCATCGACGAGCACCAGGGTGCGCGACGAGCCGAGACCACGCAGGTTCACTGTCGCGGTGCCGGTTGCGCCGTTAGAGACCGTTGCGTTCTGAGCGGCGAACGCCTGCGGTAGTTGGTTGACCAGATCTTCGATCTTCGTCACGCCTTGCGTGACGACGTCTTCGGCGGTGACCTGGGTGACTGGGCTCGTCGTCTCGAGATTCGGCTGCGCAATGCGCGAACCGGTGACGACCACTTCCTGGATGGTTTGGTCTGCTGCGTACGCGGGCCCTGCGGCGGCGGCCGCGGCGCCCGTCAGCAGCGCGTATCGAACCGCGTGCCGAATAGAGTTACTCGTCGACATTGATAGCTCCTCCTGCGAGAGGTTTGATTTCGGACTTTGGTCAGTGCTGTTGCTGCAGCTACTGCTAAGGCTCCCCTTCTTTGACCCGAGCGTGTTCAGTTCCCCGTACCCTCGGACCTAAGCGTGGTGCGGAGCATACAACTGCTCGGAGCCGTTTGAAAGCTTCGTTGCTAATTCAGCACGCGCTCTGGGCCCGTGAAATTGCGGGAAACGCCCATTGCCGTCCGGCCTTTGGGCCGCCGCGTAGAGCTTTCGTGTATACAGGCCACAACACAGGAGAGGGCGTTTGTTGCAGCTAACACACAACATGGGCTCTCGAAAGCACATTCGGACCCGCGCTGAGCTGCAACGGCCGAAATAACGACGGCCCGCTGTCGGCTTAACTTAATGCACTCAGAAGGTCACCGTCACACCCAGCAGAGCGGCGTCCAGGTCGCCGGTACCGCCGGTGTCGGCCAGCCCGGTGTCGAATGCGCGCTGATATTCCAGGCGCACGGCGTAGTTCTCGAAGAATCGCCGGCTGACTCCGAGGGCGGCATAGATGTCGGTCGAGCCCTTGGAGAAGGAATCGGAGAATTCGGTGCTGAGCACGGAGACGAAGACCTCCTCGTGGGTGCGGATCGTGACTTGCAGCCTGTTCGTCGCGAACAGCGCGCCGCCGCGGGCGAACAGCTCCCAGTTGCGATTCAACGGCAGCGTGCCGAGCACCGAGAGCGTGAAGCCGCTCGTCTCGTTCTCGAAAGTCGTATCGACTGAGCCGGTGTCCATCGGGAAGGTGCCGGTGCTGCGGGACTTGTAGGTCACCTGCCCGAGCCTGGTGTAGCCGCCTTCGAACGCCAGGTACGTATTCAGGCGATAGCCGGCGAACAGCGAGAAGGACGAGTCGGTATCGTCGAACGAGACAGTCTCGCCGGTCGGCGTATAGCCGAGGAACGCGTAGATGTCGTTCTTGAAATCCTCGAAGAAGGTGCGCGGGATGTCCTTCGACGCCTGGCCGACGTAAGCGCCGATGTAGAACCCCACTTCACTGGCCGCGGCGGACTGCGAGGCAGCAGCACACAAGCACAAGAGCGACGCCGCGATCACTTTCTTCTTCATGTTCATCCCCACTCCGGGGTCGTTGGCCAAGGAATGCCACTGTACAGGTTCAAACGGCCGCGACGGCGTGGGATACAGCCGCCGCTGCGCCGTAGGCGTTTCCGCGACTTCAGCGTGCGGCGGCGGCGCGGATGACTCCCCGCGAAGTTTCTCGTCCGATCGTGTTGTCCCAGCCGTACGTGCCGGAAAATGCGCGTCGGGTTTTGTGGCATGCCCGTAGTAGCGGCTGCGCAAAGCACGACTGGCGCAACCGCCGCCGCTCGTAAAGCATCGATGGGCACTGCGTCCACGTGCCGGTGCATCTCCACGGAAGCCTCTGATTGGGAAAGGGATGCCATCCTGGGAGGCAAGCGATCATGTCCACTTTCCTGCGCATCCTCGTTGTCGGCGCCACGGGCGCTCAGGGCGGCTCGGTCGCGCGCCATCTGCTCCATGCAGGCAGCTACCGTGTCCGCTGCCTCACGCGTCATCCTGACTCGCCGGCCGCGCAGGAATTCGCCAGGCTCGGCGCGGAACTGGTCGAAGGCGACTTGAGCAACCCTGCGTCGCTGCGCGCCGCGCTGCGCGGCTGCGACGGCGCGTTCGGCGTCACCAACTACTGGGAGCACTTCGAGCGCGAGTACGATCACGGCCGTAACTTCGTCGATGCGCTCATCGCGACCGGTATACAGCACGCCGTCATCAGCACGCTGCCGCACGCGAAACTGCTTTCGGGCGGCCGCCTGGCCGTTCCCCACCTCGATACGAAAGGCCACATCGAGGAGTACGCGCGCGGCGCGAACCTGCCCGCGACGTACGTGCACGTCGCCTTCTACTACGAGAACTTCCTCAAGCATTTCCCGCCGCGCCGTCAGGCCAACGGCACTTATGTCTTCGGCTTCCCCCAGGGCAGCACGCCGCTGGCAGCAGTCGCCGCGGAAGACGTCGGCGGCGTGGTCGCAGCTATCTTCGCGGAGTCGTTCTGGTATCGCGACAAGGTCGTCGGCATCGTCGGCGACGACCTGCGCTGCGACGACTACGCGGAGATCATGCGCCGCGTGCTCGGACGTTCGTTCGCCTATCGATACGTCGCGCACGATGCGTTCGCGGCGCTCGACTTTCCCGGGGCGCGCGATCTCGCCGACATGTTCGAATTCAACCGCACGTACGTTCCGAACCGGCGCCTCGATCAGGCGAAGTCGCGCGAACTGTATCCGGAGATCCGCCCGTTCGAGCGCTGGCTGCGCGGCCACGTGCCGGCATTCGAGCGCGCACTAGCGAGCTGATCGCTCCTGCAGAAACGCGCGCAACACCTGCCCGGTGTGCGAGTCGCGCGCGGCGCGCGCGACATCGTCGGGCGCACCCTGCACGACGAGACGTCCGCCCTGCTCGCCCCCTTCCGGCCCGAGATCGAGGATCCAGTCCGCTTCTGCGATGACGTCGAGATCGTGCTCGATCACGACCACGGTGTTGCCGGCGTCGACCAACCGGTGCAGGACGCGGATCAGTTTTTCGACATCGGCCATGTGCAGCCCGACAGTCGGCTCGTCGAGCACGTACAACGTGCTGTGCGAGTTGCCATTCGAGCGCGCGCCAACGTAGTTCACCTTCGACAGCTCGGTCACCAGCTTGATGCGCTGTGCTTCGCCGCCGGACAGCGTTGGACTCTGCTGCCCGAGCGTCAGGTAGCCAAGCCCCACGTCCTGCAGCAGCCGCAACGCGTGATGAATGCGCGGGTGCGCAGCGAAGAACTCGACGGCGTCGTCGACGCTCATCATCAGCACTTCGCCGACGTTCTTGCCCTTGTATTCGACCGTGAGCGTGTCGTGATTGAAGCGGCGGCCGCCGCAGGTATCGCAGATCACGCGCACGTCGGGTAGAAAGCTCATCTCGATCCGGCGCAGGCCCTGTCCTTCACAGCCGTCGCAGCGCCCGCCGGCCGTATTGAACGAGAAGCGCGACGCCGTGTAACCACGCATGCGCGCCTGCGTCGTCTCGGCGAACACGCGCCGGATCGCATCCCAGAAGCCGACGTAAGTCGCCGGGCACGAGCGCGGGGTCTTGCCGATCGGCGTCTGATCGACTTCCAGGACGCGCCCGACCTGCTCCCAGCCGTGTATTCCGCGGCATCCCTGCCAGCTCAATTTCGCGCCGCGGCGGCGGCCGAGCGCCGCCCGCAGGTTGTCGTGCAGGACATCGCGGGCCAGCGTCGACTTTCCCGATCCGGAAACGCCGGTGACGACCACGAGCCGGCCGAGCGGCAGGCGGAACGTCTGCCGCCGCAAGTTGTGCAGCGACGCCGCTTCGATCCTGAGCACCGGCGAACGACCGTTGACCGCGCGCCGCGGCGCGATCGGATGGCGCAGCGGCTGCGCGAGCAGACGCCCGGTGATCGATTGCGGCGAGCGTTGCAGCTCATCGGCGGTTCCGGCCGCCACGACCTGCCCGCCGCGCGTGCCCGCGCCCGGCCCGAGATCGATGACGTAGTCGGCGCGCCGGATCGTGTCCTCGTCGTGCTCGACCACGAGCAGCGAATTACCCTTCGCCGCGAGTCGCGCCAGCGTGTCCAGCAGGATGCGATTGTCGCGCGGATGCAGGCCAATGGTCGGCTCGTCGAGGATGTAGCACACCCCCTGCAGATTCGAGCCCAGCTGCGCGGCGAGCCTGATCCGCTGCGCTTCGCCGCCCGACAAGGTCGGCGCCGAACGATCGAGCGCGAGATAGCCGAGCCCTACCTCCTCGAGGAACGCCAGCCGCGAGTTGATCTCGGCGAGCACGTCGCGCGCGATGGCGCTGTCGCGGCCCTGCAATTTCAGCGCAGCGAACCTCTCGCGCATGCTGGCAACGGATTGCGCAGTCAGCGCGGCGATCGACATCTTGCGGAACCGCACGTTGCGCGCGATCTCGTTGAGACGTTCGCCTGCACATGCGGCGCAGGTCTGTCGGGCATCCGCACCCTCGCTCCACCACCATTCCTCGCCACTCTGCTCCTCGTCGAAACCGCGTAGCTTCAGCCCCGTACCGAAACACTCCTCGCACCAGCCGTGCTTGGAGTTGAAGGAGAACAGTCGCGGATCGAGCTCGGCGAAGCTGCGGGCACACGATGGACACGCACGTCGCGTGGAGAAGATCGCAGCACGACCGTCCGCCTTGAGCACGTGCACGACACCCTTGCCAAAATCGAGCGCTGCCGTCAGAGCAGCGCGCAGCTCGCGCTCCGCGCGCGGCGACACTGCGACGGTAGCGATCGGCAACTCGATCGTGTGCTCGTGAAAGCGCGACAGGCGCGGCCAGTTGTCCGTCGGCAGCAGCGCGCCGTCGACCCGTAGCTGTCCGAAACCTTTCTTGCCGGCCCATGCGGCCAGATCCGTGTAGTAACCCTTGCGCGCCACGACGAGCGGCGCCAGCACGCTGATCTTCTTGCCGCGGTAGTCCTTCAGGACCCGCGCCGCGATCGATTCGAAACTCTGCGGCTCGATCGGCACGTCGCAGTCCGGGCAGAACTGCGTACCGAGCTTCACGTAGAGCAGGCGCAGGAAGTGGTAGATCTCGGTCAGCGTCGCGACCGTGCTCTTGCGTCCGCCGCGGCTGGTGCGCTGTTCGATCGCGACGGTCGGCGGAATGCCGAAGATCGCGTCGACGTCGGGACGCGAAGCCGGCTGCACGAACTGGCGCGCGTACGCGTTGAGCGACTCGAGATAGCGGCGCTGTCCTTCGCCGAACACGATGTCGAACGCGAGCGTCGACTTGCCCGAGCCGGACACACCCGTCACGACCGTGAAGCGGTTGCGCGGCAGCTCGACGTCGATGTTCTTCAGGTTGTGCTCGCGCGCTCCGTGGATGGAGATCGAAGAGGAAGCGGTTGATGCGGAACTGGACGCAGAGTCCCGTGCCTCTGCACTAACCGCCAACCGCCAACCGCCAACCGCTTCTTTCAGCGATCTCCCCGTATGCGACCGCGCGACCTTCATCACCTCGCGCGGCGTGCCTTCGCAGACGATCTCGCCGCCCGCGTCGCCGCCCTCGGGGCCGAGGTCGATCAGCCAGTCGGCCGCGGCGATGACGTCGAGATTGTGCTCGATTATCAGCAGCGAATGGCCGGCGTCGAGCAGGCGCCGGAACGCGCGCAGCAGCTTGGCGATGTCGTCGAAATGCAGGCCCGTCGTCGGCTCGTCGAACAGGAACAGCGTGCCTGGCGCGCCGCTCGCGCCGCGCGGACCGTCGTCCGCTTCCGCGAGGTGGCCCGCGAGCTTCAGGCGCTGCGCCTCGCCGCCGGAAAGCGTCGGCACGGGCTGACCGAGCTTCAGGTAGTCCAGGCCGACCTCGACCAGCGGTCGCAGCCGCGCGAGCACCTCGCGCTCGCCGACGAAGAACTCGACGGCTTCGGAGACGGTCATGTCGAGCACGTCCGCGATGCTGCGCCCGCGCGTGTTGCTGCGGTTCAACGTGATCTCGAGAATCTCCGTGCGATAGCGCCGCCCGTTGCAGTCGGCGCAGCGCAGGTACACGTCCGACAGGAACTGCATCTCGACGTGCTCGAAGCCGTTGCCACGGCAGCTGGGACAGCGGCCGTTGCCGGAGTTGAAGCTGAAGGTGCCGAGCGTGTAACCGCGCTCCTTCGCGAGCGGCTCGTCGGCGTACAGCTTGCGGATGGCATCGAACGCGCCGACGTAGCTCGCGGGATTGGAGCGCGTGGTGCGGCCGATCTGCGCCTGGTCGACCATGACGACTGCGCCGAGCGCGTCCGCGCCTTCGATCCGCTCGTGCGCCCCGGGCGCTTCAGTCGGCTTGCCGAACCGCTTGCGCAGCGCCGGATACAGTACGTCCTGCACGAGTGTGGACTTGCCGGACCCGGACACGCCGGTGATGCAGACGAGCCGATTCAGCGGAATCGCGACGTCGATGCCCTTGAGGTTGTGCTGGCGCGCGCCGCGGATGTTGAGCGTGCCCGCCGGTTCCCGCGGGGCACTCGCTGCATCGTGCCCGTTCACTTTCTTCCGCCCGGTCAGGTAGTCCGCCGTGAGCGAGCGCTGCGCGTGCGCCAGCTGCGCTGGCCGGTCGAAGAACACGACCTGCCCGCCTTTCTCGCCCGGACCGGGCCCGATGTCGAGAATGCGGTCCGCGGCCTGCATCACCTGCGGATCGTGCTCGACCACGAGCAGCGAATTGCCCGACTGCTTCAGGCGCTTCATCACCTCGATCACGCGTCCCATGTCACGCGGATGCAAGCCGATCGACGGCTCGTCCAGCACGAACAGGGTGTTGACGAGCGACGTGCCGAGAGCCGTCGTCAAATTGATCCGCTGCACTTCGCCGCCGGACAGCGTGCGCGACTGCCGATCGAGCGTCAGGTAGCCAAGGCCGACATCGAGCAGGAACCTGAGGCGACTGCGGATCTCGCGCAGCACCAGATCGCTCGCCTGGTCGAGCGGCGCCGGCAGCGCCAGCCGCTCGAAGAACGCCGCGCAACGCTCGATCGGCAACAGCATCAGCTCGTGGATGCCGACACCGGGCAAGCGTGCGAGCGTTGCCGCAGTCCAGCGCGTGCCGCGCGGCGCGAAGCGAGTGGCTTCGGTCAGAACAGCCGCTGCATCCTGCTGCGTTCCGAGTCGCCACAGCAGCGCGTCGGTCTTCAAACGCGCTCCGCCGCAAACCGTGCAAGGCGTGTAGGCGCGATACTTCGACAGCAGCACGCGAATGTGCATCTTGTACGCCTTGGTCTCCAGCCATGCGAAGAAGCGGCGCACGCCATACCACAGTTTGTCTTCCCAGCTGCCTTCGCCTTCGAGCACCCACTTGCGCTGTTCGGCGCTCAGATCGCGCCAGGGCGTGTCGAGCGGGATACCGCGCTTGCGAGCGAACCGCACCAGATCGTCCTGGCACTCGCGATACGACTCCGTCTGCCACGGCCGCACCGCGCCGCCGCGCAGCGATTTCGTTTCGTCGGGCACGATGAGTCCGAAGTCGATGCCGATGATGCGGCCGAAGCCGCGGCAGCTGTCGCAGGCGCCGAGCGGCGAGTTGAAGGAGAACAGGCTCGGCGTCGGCTCACGGTAGTGAATGTCGCAGTCGGCGCAATGCAGATCCGAGGAGAACCGCCAGACTCGCGTCGGGCTCTCCGCGTCGTCGAGCACGTGCACGGCCACGCGGCCGCGGCCGATGCGCAGCGCCGCCTCCAGCGCCTCGATCACGCGATCGCGATCGGCGGTCGCGAAACGCACGCGATCCTGGATCATCTCGAGAATGACATTCGCGTTGCCGTTCACCGCCGCCGGCGCCGCGGCGCGACGGCCCTTGCGTCCGCCAGTTGCAGTCGCAGCAACCGCCTTGGGCTCGCTGCGCGCGAAAACGCGCGTGTAACCCTGCTTCTCCAGCAGCCCGAGCACCTCAGTCTCGCTGAAGTTGTGCGGCACCGGCACCGGGAACGTGACGACGAGCCGGTGGTCGCGTAGTTCCTCCGCCGTCAGGCGCTCGCCGACCTCGGCGTAGATGCTCTGCGCGGAATCGCGCCGCACCGGCGCACCGCATTCGCGGCAGTGGAGCTGCGCTGCGCGCGAGAACAGCAGCTTCAGGTGATCGTTGAGCTCCGTCATCGTGCCGACCGTCGAGCGCGAGGTGCGCACCGGATTGGTCTGGTCGATCGCGATGGCCGGCGGGATGCCCTCGATGCGCTCGACCTGCGGGCGATCCATGCGGTCGAGGAACTGGCGCGCGTACGGCGAGAACGTCTCGACGTAGCGGCGCTGGCCCTCCGCGTAGATCGTGTCGAACACGAGCGAGGACTTGCCCGAGCCCGAGACGCCGGTGACGACGATCAGCTCGTTCGTCGGCAGCTCGAGGTCGAGATTCTTCAGATTGTTCTGGCGTGCGCCGCGGATGACGATGGAGTGCGACATGGAACCCAAAAGTGGAACCGACGCACAACACGCTGGTGTGTGCGGACTATTTTCATGAGTCGGGCGGGAACTTGCATATTCAATACCAGAAAAGTGTCACCGCGTGTCTTGTTTCCGAAACTTTCGCGAGAACGTTGCCGGCCACTGACGGGAACGTCTGGCTCGCGGTTTCCGTCATCGTTGCAGATGCATTGGACGGAGACTGCCATGCAAAGCCTGCGCGCGCTTACCGTGATCACTGTTTTCTCATTGGCGTTGTGCGGGCCCGCGCTCGCGAACGACGACGACTCGTCGGACCTCTCGCACATCGCACGCGACGCGCAATCGTTGCCGCGCGCCGATCGGGAGAACATCGCCAGCGGCTTCACGGAGATCCTGCGCGGTCGCAAGATTTTCCGCTTCGACACCTTCGGCGACCAGGCGTTCTGGGGCGACACTCTCGGCCTGCACCGCGCGATCGCCGGCCAGGCCAATGGCGGCGTCGGAGCGGGCCTGAGCCCGCAGGCAGCGCTCGAGCTCGGCCTGAAAGTGGATATCGATGCGCTGCCCGGCAAGCTGCGCAGCGACCTGCGTCGCGGGCGCGTCGACCTCACCAATCCGGCGACGACACTCGCCCTGCTGAAGCTCGACGCAGTCGTCGGCGTGCGCGGATTCTTCGACGAGCACAGCGGGCGGCTGCAATCGGTGGGGATTACCTGCGCGCTATGCCATTCGACCGTCGACAACTCTTTCGCACCCGGCATCGGCAACCGCCTCGACGGCTGGGCAGCGCGCGATCTGAACGTCGGGGCGATCATCGCGCTATCGCCGAACGTGCAGCCGTTCGTCGATCTGCTGCGACTGGCGCAGCCTGGAATCGACGCACGCACGGTACGCACGGTGCTGCGCAGTTGGGGACCGGGCAAGTTCGACGCCGAGCTGCTGCTGGACGGCAAGGCGTTCCGCCCCGACGGCAAGTCGGCGGCCACGTTGATTCCGCCGGCGTTCGGCCTCGCCGGCGTCAACATGCACACCTGGACCGGGTGGGGATCGGTGACTCACTGGAACGCGTTCGTCGCGAATCTCGAGATGCAGGGGAGCGGCACGTTCTTCGATCCGCGGCTCAACGATGCGACCAAGTTCCCGATCGCCGCAGCAGCGGGCTTCGCCGATGTGCGCAAGGATCCTGACCTGATCACTGCGAAGCTTGCACCGCTGCACGTGTATCAGCTGAGCCTGCCCGCGCCGCAAGCGCCGTACGGCAGCTTCAACGCGTCAGCCGCGAAACGCGGCAAAGCTCTATTCGCCGGCAAGGCTGACTGCGCGCGCTGTCATGTCCCGCCGCTGTACACCGAGCCGGGCTGGAACATGCACACGCCGGAAGAGATCGGCATCGACGCGTTCCAGGCACAGCGCTCGCCCGACGAGCGCTATCGCACCGCGCCGCTCAAGGGACTGTGGACCCACACCAAGGGCGGCTTCTATCACGACGGGCGATTCGCCTCGCTGCGCGAGGTGGTGGACCACTACGACGGTGAATTCGCGCTGGGGCTGACGCCGGCGGAGAAGACGGACGTCATCGAGTACCTGAAGTCGCTGTGAGCGTCAGGTCGCGACGAGCGGCGGCAGCGGACAATGCAGGCTCGCGCACACAGCGCGCAGCAGCTCCGCTTCGCCGATCGTCAGTTGCTGGTCGTGGGTGACGGTCGCGAGCATCGCTTCGACCAGCTGCTCCTTCGCGATCGGCGCCAGCTGATCGAGCCGGCTGAGCGCCAGGTCGAGCGCGGCCGACCACTGATCGGCGACGCCGTACGCAGGCCGCTCACGCGGGAACAGATGATGCATGCCTGCTTCGTACGCGCGCCGCGCACTGGTTGCGTCGCTGTGTCCGAATCGCGCCAGCACCGAGAACAACACCTGCGCGTCCTGCTGCACGACGTCCAGAGTCAGACGGCGCGCACGCGCGGCTGGATCCAGATCGTCTCGCAGATGCATCTGCGCGAGCTTGCGCAGGACGTAGCTGTGCAGCCCGACGCCGGCGTCCCGCGGCAACATGCCGTTGAGACACGCCATGAGTTGCACACGCTCTTCGTGCGTGAGCTGCCGCAGTGCCGGGAAACTTCGCATCAGCGCCGGGCTGCGTTGCTCGGGTGCCAGCGCATCGACGTCGCGTTCGAGCGCAGCGGTCGCAGCGGCGATGTCCGAGGTGAGCCGCAGCGCAATTACCTGCTTCTGTCGAGAGCGCGTGTCCGGATCGGAATCGAGCGCCAGGGCGAGAAGCAGCGCGCGTGCCGACTGCGGATGCCGCCCTGCTGCAACGATGCTCTCGGGCAGCGACCGCCGGATCTCGCGCGCAAGCTGCATGTGCGCCGTGCCGGGATTGCCGACGAGCGCCGCGATCATCGAGGGAGCCGCGGCCGGCAGCGCGGCGACAGCTGACGCTGCGCCCGCCTGCGCCGTCGACGGCGCCGATTCAACTTCGACTGCAGCTGTAGCGTCAGCCGCCATGCGAGCGCGCGCCGCGTCGATCTCCTTCGGGTCGAAGCGTGGATCGATCGCCTTGAGGCGCTCGAGCAGCGGCGGATGCGTGGCAAAGAAGCGGCCCATGCCGGGCGCGAACAGCATGTGCGCGACTTCTTCGACCTCCGGATTGGCGACACGCGAGCCGGCGGTACTCGCGCCGATCTTGACCAGCGCACCGCGAAGTCCACCCGGATCGCGCGTGAACTGCACCGCCGAGGCGTCGGCGAGCGATTCCCGGGAGCGCGACACGGCAGCCTGGATCAGCCGGCCGAAGAACAGGCCGACGTAGCCAATGACGAGCACGGCAATCGCAATCAGCAGCACGATCAGCACGCCGCCCTTGCGATCGCCACGCACGCGCGTCGCGCCGTGCAGGACCGTGCGTCCGATCAACGCGATCACGAGCAGGCCGAACAGCAGTCCCATCAGCCGCACGTTGAGCCGCATGTCGCCGTTGAGGATGCGGCTGAACTCGTGTGCGATGACGCCCTGCAGCTCGGAGCGGTTCAGCGCGGTGAGCGTGCCTCGTGTCACGCCGATCGCCGCATTCGAAGTGTTGTGGCCCGCGGCGAAAGCGTTGATGCCGCTCTCATGCTCCAGCAGGTAGACCTCAGGCATCGGCACACCGGAGGCGATCGCCATCTCCTCGACGACATTGAGAAGCCGGCGTTGCAGCGGGTCGGTGGTGTCGGGCGAGATCCGTACGCCGCCGAGCGAGCGTGCGACGACTCCGCCGCCGCCGCCCAGCACCATCGTCTTGTAGAAGCTCGCCAGCGTGATGACTGCGAGCACGGCGAGCGTCGTGCCGACGACCATGCGCGGATGCGTCGCGAGCCAGTCGCCGAGCGGCGGCAAGTAGCCGAGCGCGCGCGCCTCGCCTTGCCGCATCAGCAGGAACACGACGAGATCGACCGACGCGACGACTGCCAGCACCGCCAGGCCGAACAGGACGACGAGGCGCCGCGATGCGCGACGCGCCTCGTCCTGACGCTTGAAGAAGTTCATCTGCTTAGGTGAACTTCACCTGCGGCACCGCGCGCTTCTCCGGCGACTCGATCTCCAGCAGCTGCGCCGGCGTGAACATGAACATGCCGGCGACGACGCTGTTGGGGAACATCTCGCGCAGGTTGTTGTAGTTCATGACCGCATCGTTGAACGACTGGCGGGCGAACGCGACCTTGTTCTCGGTCGTGGTCAGCTCCTCGGACAGCTGCATCATGTTCTGGTTCGCCTTGAGGTCCGGATAGGCCTCGGCGACCGCGAACAGGCGGCCGAGCGCGCCGTTGAGCGCGGCTTCGGCGCCCGCGAGCTGCTGCACCGAAGTCGGGTCGCCTGGATTCGCGGCGGCGCGCTTCAGGCCACTGACGGCGCTGTTGCGCGCGGCGATGACGGCTTCGAGCGTCTCGCGCTCGTGCTTGATGTAGCCCTTGGCCGTTTCCACCAGGTTTGGAATCAGGTCGTGACGCCGCGTGAGCTGCACGTCGATCTGCGCGAACGCATTCTTGTAGGCGTTGCGGCCGCCGACCAGCCGGTTGTAGATCGAAACGAAGAACAGTGCGATAGCGATGACGACGCCGAACACTATCCAGCCCATCTGACGTAACCTCCAGCTGCGAACTGCCGCAGTTGAACAAGCATACAGAAAGCGCGGCGCCGCGATCAGTGCTGCCGGCGAATTGCCGCCGTGCGCCGGTGAGCGGATTCAATGCATCGCGTGCTCGAGCCAGGCAGCCGTCGCGCCGGACTCGAGCGAGCGCTCCAGCCAGCTGTTCACGGCGGACTCGAGCTGCGCGTCCGACTGCAGCAGGATCGCCTTGTCCGCAACCGTGAACGTAGCGGTCGTCGCACGGCACAGGCGCGGATCGCGCCGCACTTGCAATTCGACCTCCACATCGTCGGTGACCATGACGTCGGCCCTTCCAGCCGCGAGCTCGGCAAAGATCGTGCGGTTGTCGGCGTGGACGATGCGCTGCGCGGCGCCGAGACGCTCGCGCGCGAACTGCTCGTTGGTTCCGCCGGGATTGACGATGACCTTGACGCCAGGCCGGTCGATCTCCTGCAGCGTGTCGAAGCGGGCCTGCGTGCCGCAGCGAACGATCGCAGTCTTGCCGCCGCGATGATAAGGAATCGAGAACTTCGCTCGCGCCGCGCGCGCCGGCGTCACGCTGATGCCTCCGGCAGCGACGTCGAAACGTCCTGCAGCGTAGTCCTGCATGAGGGTGGGCCAACTGGTACGCACGAAGCGTGGCTGGGCGCGCAGCGACGCGGCCAGGGCGACGGCGAGATCGACATCTGCACCGTGCAGCGAGCCGCCCTCCTCCACGCTGAACGGCGCGTAGTCGCCCGTCACGCCGATCCGCAGCACACCTGTGGCCTCGATGCGTGCGGACGGCGTCATGTCGCCGGCTCGAATTGCGGCTACGGCCCGCGCGAGATCCTCGCGGTCTGCAGCGGTGATCTGCGGCAAGTCGATGGCGCGCGCGTAGTCGGCGAGACGCGTGGCCGTGCCGGGCTCGCGCAGCTGCGGAGCCGCGAGCGCGAGCGAGCGCAGGAGCTGCGCGCCAATTGCGTCGAGCCTGGGACGCAGCTCGGTTTTCAAGTCTGGAGCTTGCAGCGGTGACGGCGCACCCGACTGCCAGCTTTGGTCGAGTGACTGCTGCACGCGGACGGCCAGTCGGATCTGGAGTGCGAGCAACTCGCGCGCGGACTGCGGTTCGAGCCCGAGCGCCGCGGCACGCTGCACCGTCTGCTCGAGCACCTGCTGCTCGCGCGGCGCATCCACGATGGGCTCGCGATGCAGATGCTTCCACGCTGCGACGTCATGCATCGAGCGCAGGCGCTCGCCGATCAGGCGAAACACCTCGCGCACGTCCGCGTCGGGATCGGCGAACGCCGGCTCGGCGGCGGCGGACGCCGTCAGCAGGAACAGGAAGAGAATCGCGAACGGGCGGAGCACGGCTCCGCAGAGTACACGCTCAGCGCAGCGGCATCACCAGGTCGAGCAGGCGACTGAGCAGCGAGGGCTTGAAGCCTTCGACGTGCATCGCGTTGTCCTGGCGCGGCAGCGGAATGTCGCTGAGGTTCAGACGGATCTCGTCGTCGGCGCTCGTAGCGGCGAACGCGAACTGCCCCGTGCTGCGGGCGGGCGGAGCCTGAGTCGGGCGCGCAGGCGCGGCCGGAGCCGTGCGTCGGACCTGGGTAGAAGCGGAATGGCCTGCGCTCATCGAAATCCTCCGTCGTGGGCGTGCGTGACGATCGACGCGGAACAGCCTAGAGGAACGGCTGCAACCGCCGCGTGCGCTGCTTCACGTTCGAACCACTCGGGCGCTTGATCCGAGTGCTGCTGCAGTGATCGAATGACGCGCCGCTCAGTCAAAAGCGTAGTTCATCGTCGCACTGAAGCTTATGTTCAGCACTTGTCGCAGCCTGCAGACGGGCTTGATTCTGCTCGCACTCGGTGCTTGTTCGAAGGGACCTTCGGCATCGCCGCCGCCGAGCACGCCGCTCGCTGCCGCGATCCCGCAAGCGCAGAAAGCAGCCACCGACGTGCAGACGCTGAGCAGTCGCATCAATGCAGCCGGAATCGCCGCGACGTACGCAGCGACATTCGGAGCGGACCAGCAGCTGCGCATCGTCGAGCAGCGCGCCGACACGCGCAGCGGCGAATACGAGTTTCGCGGCGCTCGCCTGCTGCACTATTCCGGCAGCGGATTGTCGAGCGCGGAGCCGATCGAGCTGCGGTTCGATCTGCAGGGAATGCTGACGCTCTCGAAGGCGGGCGCCGGCCCGGTGCCGGCCGCAGAAGTCAGCGCGATTCGCGAGCGGGCGCAGCTACTGCGCAGTCACGCGCTCGCGCAAAGAACCACTCGCGATCACCACTAGAGCACCCCACTAGAGCACCCCACGAAATCGCGCAAGCGCGGTTGAGTGCTTACGTTCGCGGAGCGATTTCGCGGGGACCCCGCTAGCTGGCCGGCAGAGCGATCTCGACGCGGAGCCCGTCGGGCGTGTTGCGCGCGCTGACATTGCCGCCGTACAGGGACACGATGCGCGCGGTGATGGCGAGACCGAGCCCCGTCCCGCCGGAATCGCGATCGCGCGCCTCGGCGACGCGATAGAACGGCTCGAAGATGCGTTGCAGGTCGGGCTCGGGCACGCCCGGTCCGCGATCGTCGATCACGATCGAAACGTCGCGTCCGGCCCGGTCGGCGCGCACCCGCACGGCCGAGGAAGGCTTGGTGAAGCGGACCGCGTTGCGCAGGACGTTTTCGATCGCACTGCGCAGCAGGCCGTGATCGCCTTCGACCATCATCGCTTCGCCGGGCGCAGCCCAGTCGACGCTCTTTTCGGCCGCGCCGGCTTCCAGCCGCGCGTCCTCGATGATCTCGTTCAGCAGGCTCGTCAGGTCGAGCGGCTCGCGCGGCAGTGTCGGCACGGCGCGCAGATGCGACAGCTGCAGGATCTGGCCGATCATCGTATCGAGACGCTCGGCCTCCAGTTCGATGCGATCGAGCTGTCGTCCGATGTCGGCGCCCGGCCGGCGCGCCAGGCCTGCCGCGACCTGCAGGCGGGCGAGCGGCGAGCGCAGCTCGTGGGACATCGCGCGCAGCAGGTTCTCCTTGGAAGCGACCAGGTTGCGCACGTGATCGGCCATCGTGTCGAAATCTCGTGCCAGCACGCCGAGCTCGTCACGCCGCCGCGAGAACTCCTGACCGACGCGCGCCTCCATGTTGCCGGCCGCCAGCGAGCGAGCGCTCGATTGCAATCGCTCGACCGGCTTGCTCAGGTAGCGCGCCAGCGGCCAGCAAATCAGCACGCTCAGCAGCAGCGCGGACGCGAGCAGGACGATGTTCACGTCGGGCGCGAACAGCAGGTTCCTCCAGATCTGCCGGCTCACCATCAGCGTGTACACGCGGCCGTCCCGGTCGGTGAACAGCGGCGTGAGCAGCAGCGGATCGTCGCGCCGGCTCGGGATCAGCTCCTTGCCCAGGAAGCCGGCATCGCGCAGGCGCTCGACGTAGTTGCGATAGGTCGTCGGCAGCTCGCGCTTGCGGATGTCCTCGCCGCTCTGGTCAACGATGAAGATTCGCCGGTCGCGGAGCCGATCCTCGGTTTCGTCGATCCATTCGTGCAGGGCCGGCAGACCGCCGACCAGCAGCCGAGCCGAAGCTTCGTTGCCGAGCGCTTTGATGTCGATGCTGACGCTCTGCACTTTGTTGAACCGGTACCACGCGACTGCGGCGGTCGCGGACAGCACCAGCAGCATGGCCGCCCAGAACGACAGGAAGATCCGCAGGAACAGTGATCTCATCGGGGCGATCTCATGCGGGCGATCTCATTACCGCGACGACTCCGCGCGCGCTTCACCACTCGTCGCGATCAGCACGTAGCCGGCGCCGCGGATGCTGCGGATCTCCGGCAGGCCGTTCTCGCCGAGACCGAGCTTACGGCGCAGGTTGCTGACGTGTGTGTCGATGCTGCGATCGTACGGTGTCAGGCGGCGACCTAGCACGCGTTCGGTCAGCGACTCGCGCGACTGCACCTGTCCGACCGCGCGCATCAACACCTCGAGCAGTCGCAGCTCGGTGCCGGTGAGCCGCACCGACTGCCCCGACAGCGTGACCTCGAACGTCGCCGGGTCGAGCCGCAGCGGCCCGACGCTCACAGGATGCGCCGGCATGTCGGTGTCGCGCGGCGAGAACCGACGCAAGACTGCGCGCACCCGTGCGACGAGCTCGCGCGGATTGAAGGGCTTCGACAGATAGTCGTCGGCACCCAGCTCGAGACCGACGATGCGGTCGACGTCCGCGCCGTGCGCAGTCAGCATGATCACTGGCACCGACAAGCTGTGCCGCAACCGACGCAGCACCTCGAAGCCGCTGAGCGAAGGCAGCATCACGTCGAGGATCACGAGGTCGAACGGATGCGACTGCTCGGTGAGCTTGTCGAGTGCCTCGGCGCCGTCGCGCAGCAGCGTCACCTGGAACCCTTCGCCGGTCAGGTATTCGGTGAGCATCTGACCGAGCTCGCGGTCGTCGTCGACGATCAGCAGGGACGCTGGCAGGGTCATGGTCGAAAGCCCGTCATTCAGCTTGGGGAGCCAGGAAACATCGCACAGCCGGTATTGCAGCAGCTGCCAAGTTTCGTCAAGTGGGCGGGGTCGGCAACACGGGTCTGCCCGGCCCAGCGCTACGAATTGGCAACAAATTGGCTGGAACACGGGTCGCGTGCGCCGCGTCTTACCGGGCGCGGTCCTTTGCGGACTAGAGGAGGAGGAGACGACCATGACGAGATTCCTGGCTTTGATCGCTGCCGCCTGCCTGGCCTTCGCCGCCCAGGCCGGCGACACAAACGACAAGCCGCACGACCAGGGCACGCAGGCGACGGCGGCCACCTTCGAGGCGCTGGATAGGAATGCCGACTCGCAGATCAGCAAGACGGAGGCGACCACGGATGCCAAGCTGTCCGACAACTTCGCGTCGCTGGACACGAACGGAGACGGCTACCTGAGCAAGGACGAATTCATGGCCCGCGGCAAGATCTAGCGCCTACGCACGGAATACCCACGGAATAAGTGCAAGCACGAGAGCTTCGCGGCCGCGATGCCGCGGAGCTCTTTTTTTGGCACCATTGCGCCATGCCCGTCCCGTGGTTACAGATCGTACAGCTCGTCCCGTCGATCCTCGATGTCTCGCGCGAGCTGATGAAGCGCACCAAGCAGACGCCGCCGGCGCCAGCGCTTGCGTCACACAGCTATGAAGACCTGGCAGCGCGCATCGCGAGCCTGGAAGAGAACGAACGCCGCCAGGCCGAGCTCGTCGCGCAGATGGCCGAGCAACTTGCGGGAGTCGCGCGCGCCGTTACCGACCTTCACAAGCGCGTGTTGTGGCTCACTGCCGCCGCCGCGGTCGCAGTCATCCTCGCAACCACCGCTCTGATCGTAGCCCTGTAGCTCCTGTCACTTCGCCGCAGCCTGGTACAGCGGCAACACGCGCGGCACGGCGGCTTCGAGATCGCGGATGCGCGACTCGCCGGAAGGATGCGTGCTGAGGAATTCCGGCGGCCCGCCCTGGGCGAGCTTGCCCATCTTCTGCCACAGCGAGATGGCGGCATTCGGGTCGTAGCCGGCGCGCGCCATGAGCTCCAGTCCGATGCGATCCGCTTCGGCCTCCTGCTCGCGACTGTGCGGCAGCTGGAACGTCACCGCGGAAACCTGGCTCGCGAGCTGCATCGTCGTACCGCTTGCACCGGTCGCAACGGCGATGCCGGCGAGCGCCAGCTGTTCCGCGTAGGCACGCGAAATGCGCTCGCGCGAATGCTCACGCAAGGCGTGCGCGATCTCGTGCCCGATCACCGCGGCGAGCTCCGCATCGGTCGCGTGCAGCTGCTCGATCAGGCCGGTGTAGACCATGATCTTGCCGCCGGGCATGCAGTACGCGTTCACGTCCTCCGTCGATTGCACGTTCACTTCCCACTTCCACTGCGGCGCGTCCGGGCGGAACGTGCCGGTCTGCGGGATCAGCCGGCGCGTGATGTTCTGCACGCGCTGGTAGGTCTGCTGATCGGTATTCAGCGCATGTTTGTCCTTGGCCTTCTGCAGCTCCTGGTGATAGGCCTCCTGGGAGCCCTTCTCGATCTCCTCTTCGGACACCAGCATGTGCTGCTTGCGGTCGACGCCCACGGCGCCAGGTTGCGTCGTCTGCACGGTCTGGCATCCGGCGGCGAGCAAAACCGCGCCGGCGATGATGAGCAGTCTGCGAATACGCATGGGTGGCAACTCACGTGTAAATCGGGGTTCAGCCCGACACCTCGTAAGGGTTCCGGGCACGCTCAGGTTCCCGCAGCCAGCGATCTCAGCGCGTGCCTTCGTTCTTCGGCGCGTCGGGATTGCCCTGGGTGATGTAGCGCGTGAGGCGCTTGAGCTGGCTTCCGATCACCTCGTCGACGATCGGTGCCCAGTCGGCGAGCGGCCGGTCGGCAAACCCGCCGACATTGTAGGTCAGCGTGATGCGCGAGCCGCCGCCGGCGGGCTCGATGTTCCAGGTCATCACGCCGCTTACGCCGAATTCCTGCAGCGGGCCGAGCGCGCCGCTCAGTCGCAAAGTCTTCGCGGGCAGCGCGTAGATCACGCTGGCATGCTCGATGCCCGCGTACAGGCTGAGCTTCTCGCAGAAGCAGCCACGCACGAACGGCTCGAGAGTGAGATTGCGCGAGTCGCCGGAATAGGTGTGCTCGGGATCCCACCACTTGCCGATGTCGGCCAGCGCGGCCCACACGACCGGCGCCGGGTTCGGCACTTCCGCGACATGGCGCAGGTTGAATCCGGAGGGTCCCGCGCTGACGATCTCCGCACGCGCCGGGGCTGCGCATGCCAGCGCCGACGACACGACGATGCTGACGATGACGATGAAGGGCAAGCGCATGGGCTGGTTCTCCCCGGGTTTTACGCATGGTAGCCGACCCGCCGGAAATGGACAGCCGGTGCGGTTATAGTGCGCGGACCGGTCCACGACCCCGACAGGACGACCCCAATGGCGCGAGTGAGCGCGACCAGCAAGCGGGCGGCGCGCCGCAGCCGCGTGACTCAAGAACAAGCCGAGCAGGCCGTGCGCGTGCTGCTGCAGTGGGCGGGCGAGGAACCCGCGCGCGAAGGGTTGCGCGACACGCCGAGGCGCGTCGTGCGTGCGTATCGCGACTGGTTTTCCGGCTATCTCATCGACCCGGCCGACTACCTGCGGCGCACGTTCGAAGAAGTCGAAGGCTACGACGAGATGATCGTGCTGCGCGGAATCGAGTTCGAGTCACATTGCGAGCATCACATGGCGCCGATCATCGGCCGCGCGCACGTCGGCTACCTGCCCACCAACAAGGTCGTCGGCATCAGCAAGCTGGCGCGCGTCGTCGACGGTTACGCGCGCCGCTTCCAGGTGCAGGAGAAGCTGACGGCGCAGATCGCCAACTGCATCGAGAGCGTGCTGCGGCCACGCGGCGTCGCTGTGGTCATCGACGCATCCCATCAATGCATGACCACTCGCGGCGTGCACAAGCGCGGCGTCTCGATGGTCACGAGCACGATGCTGGGCGCGTTTCGCGAGGACGCGCGCACCCGCGCCGAGTTCCTGCGCTTCGTCGACGGCACCGGTTTGCCCTGAGCGGTCCGCTGGGATGTCGAGTTAACAGTTGCATCGGGCAGTCCCCTAAATGGCGGTTCGCCGCGACGCGGGCACGCGTCGAGTGTGACGCACCTCTCGTTGCGCGCAGGGCCGCTGGCCCTAGCATCAAAGGGGATTTGTAGGGAGTCCGCCGTTGCCTCGCCAGCTGTCGTCTTACCAGGAATTCCGCCGTGCCCGCGCGCGCTGAGCAGATGCCGACCGACAGTCGCGCCGTCGTGATCGCGCGCGCCGAGCACATTAGTATCGAAGCCGAGCCCGGCATCGCCCCCGCTCCGACGGTGCTTCGGCGCCGCACGGTGCGCACGAGCTACGCGCTCAAGAGCCGGCTACGCGGCTGCGAAACGGAAGTCGCGATCCACGAGGATCACTTCGCGGCCGTGCGGATCGTGCGGCCGGACCGCGACCCGCTCAAGTACGAAGTGGACCTGCGCTTCGCCAATCCCAAGCCGGTGCTCGTGCGCTCGATCTCGTGGTTCTGGCTGACACTCGCGATCAGCCTCGCCCTGCTCGCGATCGGCGGAATCTGGGCGACGTCGACCGGCGCCGGCCGCTGGTCGAGCGTGATCTTCCTGACTGCGCTGGTGACGCTGCTGGCCGCGGGCGGTGCGACGATCCTGTTCCTGCGTCGTACCGTGGAATCGCTGGAGTTCGTCAGCACGCACGGCGGCGCAACGCTGGTGAGCGTGGTCGGCGGCATCGGCAGCGCGCGCTCCGGCAAGCGCTTCTTCATCGAGCTGATCAAGAGCATCAACGCTGCGAAGGCGGAGCGCCGGCAGGAGCGGCCGCAGTTGCTGCGCGATGAAATGCGCGAGCACCATCGGCTGCGCGAGCTCGGCGTACTGAGCGACCAGCAATACGAGCAGAGCAAGGCGCGGATTCTCGGCAGTCACTAGCGGCCGACGTCTAGTCGCTGCCTGCGAACTTCGCTACGTCCACGAGAGCTTTCACCGGCAGGTGATCCGACGCGCGCCGCGACAGCGACGTGCGATGCACTTCGATCGATACCATCGCTCCGACCGGGCGCACCCAGATGCGCGTGAGCGCGAGGAACGGCGCGAACGACGGAAACTCCGCCGGCGCGAGTGCCTCGCCCAGGATGAGGTGCGCGTCGCGCAACGTCGCGGAAGACGGCAGCCACTCGTTCATGTCGCCGAGCACGATCGTCGGCAGCTCGGTCGGCGCAGCCGCGACAGCTTGCAGCAAGTGCCGCCATTGCACCCGCCGCTCCGACCGGCTCAGACCGAGATGGGTCGCAATGACGCGCAGCTTGTGATGCCCGAGGTCGAGCTCCACGTCGAGCGCGCCGCGCGGCTCGAAACGCGAATAGCTCAGGTCGAGGCGATGCACGCTGAGGATCGGCAGGCGGGTCAGCAGCGCATTGCCGTACTGGCCGCTGTGGCGGACGATGCGCAGCCCCGGAACTGCCGCCATCGCCAGCTCGCGCGACAGGTACTCGAGCTGCATCGAGTCCTCACCCTCGCCCTCCTCGTTGTCGACTTCCTGCAGCGCGTAGATGTCGCAGTCGAGCTCCTTCAGTACGGCCGCGATCCGCGACGGCACGCGCCGGAAGTCCCAGCCGACGCACTTATGAATGTTGTACGAGCCGATAGCGATGCGCTGCACGCCAGTGCCGCTGCTGTCGTTGCTACCGTTCGCGCTGTTGTTACTGGACGCGTGCACCTGCGCCTCGTCGCGACGGCGACTGCGCCGATGCAACGAGCCAGCGCCGCACCAGCCAGGTGGCGATGCCGAGAAGCAGCAGCACGAGCGCAATCAGCCAGTAGTTGATGCGGCTCGGATCATCGAGCCAGACCTCCAGCTGATGGCCGAACACCGTCGAAGTCAGCGTGCCCGGCAGCATGCCGAGCGCGGTGCCGATCATGAAATCCGAGAACTTGACGCGCGCCGCGCCCGCCACGACGCCTTCGACGAGGAACGGCGCGATCGGCACTAGGCGCAGCGCCGTCATCGCGACCAGGCCGCGGCGGCGCAGTACGCTGAGGATGCCGTTGAGTTTGGTGCCGGCGATGCGGCGCACGGTGTTGCGATCCATCGCCTTGCCGAGCGCGAAGCTCACCCATGCCGACAGCTCGATACCGAGCATCGCGTACACGAAGCCCTGCAGCGGACCGAATGCGATCACGGCAAACAGCGTGAGCAACGGACGCGGGAAAAGCGTGAAGGCAACGGGCGTGTACAGCAGGATGACGACGATCGGCGTCCACCACTCGTCGCCGGCGCGGCGCGCCCAGCCGGTCACGTGATTGCTGTCGAGGAATGTCGCCAGCGGCGTGTACTTCCATAGCGCGGTCAGCGCGAGGCACGCCAGCGCGAATGCGGCGATCTTGCCCCACGCCGGCGAGCGCGCGCCGTCGGGGGCGGTCTCGTCGTCGGAGCTCAGCAGGTTCGCGAGATCGCTCAGCCCGACCGGCTTCTCGGGATCGGCGACGCTCACGACGCTCAGCAGCGCCGGCGACGCCTGCGGCAGGTCGGCGAGCGGCTTGAGAGTACGCTCGCTACGATGCAGAGGATCCTGCTGCAGCAGGTCGATTGCGCCGAGCAGCGAGCCGGTGCGCTCGATGGTTGCGCGCACGCGCGCGGGGTCGAAGCCGAGATGCTCGGCGAGCAACAACGCACGCAGGTCGCAGATTCCGGCGCGCACGTCCTCGCGGCCGCGCGCCTCGATCGTCAGGTCGCACTCGGTGTCCAGCCCCATCGAGCGGTTGGCGAGATTCGCCGAGCCGATGCGCACGATCTCGTCGTCGACGACGATCAGCTTCGAGTGCACGTCGATGCAGGTGCCGCTCGTCAGGCCGTCGACGAACGGATAGAAGACGCGAAAACGGCCGTGCACATCCGCGCTGCGCAGCCGCTCGATGAGCTTCGTGCGCAGCGTCTGCATCGTCAGCTCTTCGAGCCAGCCGTGACTCAGCTCGCGCAGCACGACGACGACTTCCGGGCCCTCCGGTTCCGCGAGGCGCGCGGCGAGCGCGTCGCCCACCTTGTCGGCGGTGAAGTACTGGTTCTCGATATAGATCGAGCGGCGCGCCGCCGCGATCATGTCGACATACAGCGCTTCGACTTCGCGCACGCCGGCCCGACCGTTGACGGGCGGCGCGGTGCGCGAGATACCGACGTCGACGTCGCGCAGCGGTCTATCCAGTGATTGCGGCCACACCGTGCCGGCTGGATGCGGGCCGACGCGCCGGAACAGGCTCTTCTTCGCCCACGGCGCATCGAGCGTCTCGTGCGTCGCATGGAGCCAGCGCTCGCGCAGCATGTCGCCCAGCGCGCGCGCCGCCGGACCTTCGACCGCCATCATCAGGTCGTGGAACGGCGGATACGGCGCGCCGGCCATGACGCGGTGTAGGTTCTGCGGGGCATGCTCGCAGGTGTCCCAGCGACGCGACGTCAGATCGATGCCGCCGCTGAAAGCGACCGCGTCGTCGACGACCACGACTTTCTGATGATGCGAGCCGCCGGTCGGATGCGTGTTGTCGTAGCGGAAACAGATCCGGCGGTGCGGCTTCCACGACAGGCCGTACAGCGGCGCCCACTCGCGGTCGAGCCCGAAGATCATCGGGTAATCCCAGATCAGGATGTGGACCTGCAGCTCGCGGCGGCGGCGCACCAGGTCGTTGAGAAAGCGGCCGATCTCCAGCTCGCAGTCGCGGCCGTCGGCGCACAGCAGCCGCGTGCGGCTGTGGAAATCCCAGCCGGCGATCAGGATCGAGCGGCGCGCGTGGCCGGCGGCTTCGACGAATGCCCTGAAGTACGCGTCCGCATCGATCAGGAACCCCGCCCGCGAGGCGTGCTCGATGCGCCAGCAATTACGATCGACCGCGAGCAGACCCGCCCGCACTGCTTTTTCCGCCGCCATGCGTCGCAAAACGCCTGCGGGCGGCGGGCGGTTCCTCGCATCAATAGCCCTTGCTGACGTCGACTACCGACAGCATGCGCTCACCGGCCACGTAGCGGCGCAGGTTCTCCCGCACCACGCTCAGCTCGGACTCCGTGCCCAGGTCCGACTCGTTGGCGACGTGCGGCGTGATGATGACGTTGCGCGCCTTCCACAGCGGGTGATCGGCCGGCAGCGGCTCGGGATCCGTGACGTCGAGCCCGGCGCCAGCGATCTTGCCGCTATTGAGCGCATCGACGAGCGCCGCGGTGACGACGCTGCGACCGCGCGCGATGTTGATGAAGTAGGCGGTCGGTTTCATCTTCGCGAAGAACGCCGCGTCGAAGATGCCGGTGGTCTGCGGCGTGAGCGGCGCGGCGTTCACGACGAAGTCCGCTTCTGCAGCGAGCTTCGGCAGCTCATCCGGCAGGCCGACGTAGCTGACGAAGTCCGGGCCGGTGCGGCCGCTGGCGCGCGTCGCGGTGACTTTCATGCCGAGCGCGTGCGCGCGCTTCGCGACCTCGCTGCCGATGCCGCCGAGACCGACCACGAGCATGGTCTTGCCGTCGACGACCGACATGCGCCGCCCGGGCGGCGGCCCGCGGCGCCATTCGCTGCGCTCCTGCAGATCGAGGTAACCGTCGATGCCGCGCACGAATGCCAGTGACATGGCCATCACGTGCTCCGCGATGACCGGCCCGCCGATGCGCTGCATGTTCGTGACGAGGATGTCGCGTTCGCCCACGGCGGGAATCGACACGCAGCGCTCGACGCCCGCGGTGAACAGTTGAATCCACTTGATCGACTTGCCGGCTGCAAGAACCTCGGGCGAGCACAGTCCGATCGCGGCATCCGCCTTCGCGGCCTGCTGCGCTTCCTCGCCGGGCTTCGCCACGATGAACTCCACGCCGGGCGCCGCGGGCTGCAGCGCCTCGACGATGCCGGGGAACCCGCCGGTCACGAGAATCCGCTTCGGCTTGCGCCAGCCGGGGCGCTCGCTCACCGCTGTCTCAGCCTGCTGCAATCCGAAATGCTCGATGACTCCCGCAGCCGAGGAACCCGGCTGCTCTTGCGCAGCTGCGCCGCCAGTGGCCAGAACCGCGACGGCGCCGCAAAACCAACTCGCCTTCATACGCCCCACCTCCTTCTCGTTCATACCAATACTCGTTCGATGCCGCCATTGTTCGCCGCGCGCACGTACTCCGGCAACCACTGCGAGCCGAGCACATGCCGTGCGATCTCGACCACGATGTAGTCGGCATCCACATCGGCGTCGTCGTTATAGCGCTTCAGACCCTGCATGCACGACGGGCACGACGTCAGGATCTTCACTTCGCCCTTGAAGCCATCGGCGCGCAGGCGCGCGGCGCCGGCCCGCATCTCCTGTTCCTTGCGGAAACGCACCTGGGTCGCGATGTCGGGGCGCGTCAGCGCGAACGTGCCGGACTCGCCGCAACACCGGTCGTTCTTCTCGATCCGGCCGTTGAGCTGGTCGTTGAGCAGCGTGTTGACGACGTGCAGCGGATCGTGACCCTTGATCGGCGAGTGACACGGATCGTGATACATGTAGCGCACGCCGGTCACGCCCGCGAGCTGCACGCCGCGCTCCAGCAGGTACTCATGGATGTCGACGATGCGGCAGCCGGGAAAGATCTCGTCGAATTTGTAGCCCTGCAGCTGATCGAAGCAGGTGCCGCAGCTGACCACCACGGTGCGGATGTCGAGGTAGTTGAGCGTGTTGGCAACGCGATGGAACAGCACACGGTTATCGGTGATGATTTTCTCGGCCTTGTCGAACTGGCCGGCGCCGCGCTGCGGATAGCCGCAGCACAGGTAGCCGGGCGGCAGCACGGTCTGCACGCCGACGTGCCACAGCATCGCCTGCGTGGCGAGGCCGACCTGCGAGAACAGGCGCTCGGAGCCGCAGCCTGGAAAATAGAACACGGCGTCGGACTCGCTGCTCGTGCGGGCGGGATCGCGGATGATCGGCACGTAGTGGCGGTCCTCGATGTCCAGCAGCGCGCGCGCCGTCTTCTTCGGCAGACCGCCCGGCATCTTCTTGTTGACGAAGTGCACGACCTGCTCGCGCAGCGCCGGCTTGCCGGTCGTCGCCGGCGGCCGCGCCGTCTGGCTTTTCGCGAACGCACTCAACAGGCGATTGCCGAGCCGCTGCGCCCGGAAGCCCCATTCGAGCATCACCTTGCGCGCCAGCTTGATCGTCTCCGGATTCGTCGCGTTGAGGAACAGCATCGCGGCCGCGGCGCCGGCGTTGAAGCGCTTCTTGCCCATCCGCCGCAACAGGTCGCGCATCGCCATCGAGACGTCGCCGAAGTCGATGTTCACCGGGCACGGTTTCTCGCACTTGTGGCACACGGTGCAGTGATCGGCGACGTCGGAGAACTCGTCGAAGTGGCGGATCGAGACGCCGCGGCGCGTCTGCTCCTCGTACAGGAAAGCTTCGATCAGCAGCGAGGTCGCCAGGATCTTGTTACGCGGCGAATACAGCAGATTGGCCCGCGGCACGTGCGTCGCGCAGACAGGCTTGCACTTGCCGCAGCGCAGGCAATCCTTGATCGCATCCGAGATCGAGTTGATGTCGGAGTGCTGCATGATCAGCGACTCGTGGCCGAGCAGATTGAAGCTCGGCGTGTAGGCGTTGCGCAGGTCGCCGTCCGGCAGCAGCTTGCCGCGGTTGAAACGTCCCTGCGGATCGACGCGCTGCTTGTAGTCGCGGAACTCGGCGGTTTCCGCGTCGGACAGGAACTCCAGCTTCGTGATGCCGATGCCGTGCTCGCCGGAGATCACGCCGCCCAGGCCGCGCGCGATCTGCATGATGCGCACTACTGCGCGGTTTGCCTCCTGCAGCATCTCGTAGTCGTCCGAGTTGACCGGAATGTTCGTGTGCACGTTGCCGTCGCCCGCGTGCATGTGCAGGGCAATCCAGACGCGTCCCCGCAGGACGCGCCGATGGATTTCCTCGACGGTTTGCAGCACCGGCGCGAATGCACTGCCTGCGAACAGGCGCCGCAGGTGGCCGCGCACTTCCGATTTCCACGACGTGCGAATCGAGCGATCCTGCAGCAGATCGAAGACCCGCACATCCGGCTCGCGCTCGATGCGCCGTTCCATGTCGCTGCGCAACGGCTCGTAGCCGAGCGCTGCGAGACGCGGCAGCGCCTGCGCGAGCGGCGTGTCGAGATGCTCGGCGAGATACGCCCAGCGCTCGCGCGTGTCGGCCAACACCTGCCGGGCCTGTGTCTGCCGCTCGCCGAGCAGCTCCTCGGGCGAGACGCGCTCGAGATCCGGATCGTCGACCTTGCCGAGCTGCAGCTGGCCGGCGAAGTAGCCCTGCAGCTCGCGCAGCAGCTGCAGCTTGTTCTTGAACGACAGCTCGACGTTGATGCGCTCGATCGCATCGGTGTAGTCGCCCATGCGCTCGAGCGGAATCACGACGTCTTCGTTGATCTTGAACGCGTTCGTGTGACGCGCGATCGCCGCGGTCCGCGAGCGGTCCAGCCAGAACTTCTTGCGCGCATCCGCGTTGACCGCCACGAAGCCCTCGCCCGAGCGGCTGTTGGCGATGCGCACGACCTCGGACGTCGCGCGCGCGACCGCATCCTCGTCATCGCCCACGATATCTCCGAGGAGCACCATCTTCGGCAGCGCACCCCGCTTGGATTTGGTCGCGTAGCCGACGGCGCGCAGGTAGCGCTCATCGAGATGTTCGAGTCCGGCGAGCTGTGTGCCGTCGGCGCGCGCGCGCGCATCGAGGAAGCTCTTGATCTCGACGATCGACGGAATGGCGTGGCGCGCGTGGCCGAAGAACTCCAGGCACACCGTGCGGATGTGCTTCGGCATCCGGTGCAACACCCAGCGCGCCGCGGTGATCACGCCGTCGCAGCCTTCCTTCTGCACGCCGGGCAGGCCGCCGAGGAATTTGTCGGTCACATCCTTGCCGAGCCCGGCCTTACGAAATTTGCGGCCCTCGATGTCGATGCGCCCGGTGCGCAGCACGCGTGCGCTATCGGGCGCCTCGCGTCCATCCTTCCAGGTCAGCTCGAAGCTCGCGACTGCAGCTTCATGGATCTTGCCGCGGTTGTGCGCGAGACGCGCCACTTCGAGCCAGTCGCCGTTCGGGTCGACCATGCGCCACCAGGCGAGGTTGTCGACCGCCGTGCCCCACAGGACTGCTTTCTTGCCGCCGGCGTTCATCGCGACGTTGCCGCCGATGCAGGATGCATCCGCGGAAGTCGGATCGACTGCGAACACCAGTCCGGCGCGCTCGGCCGCCTCCGCTACGCGGCGCGTCACCACGCCTGACTCGGTGAAAATCGTCGGCACCAGCCCGGGCACGCCCGCGAGCGAGCTCTGCTCGACGGCGCCGAGCGCTTCGAGCTTTTCGGTGTTGATCACTGCCGCGAGCGGCGTGAGCGGAATCGCCCCACCGGTGTAGCCCGTGCCGCCGCCGCGCGGAATCACCGTCAGTCCGAGCTCGATGCAGGCGCGCACCAGGGCGGGAACCTCCGCCTCGGTGGCCGGCGCCAGCACGAGAAACGGATACTCGACGCGCCAGTCGGTCGCATCGGTCACGTGCGATACGCGCGCGAACGCATCGAAGCGGATGTTGTCGGCGCGCGTGTGGCGTTCGAGCAGTCGTCGCGCCCGCTTGCGCAGTTGTACTGTGCGCGCGAAATCCGCCGCGAATTCCTCGACGCACTGGCGGGCCGCCTGCAGCAACTCGCCGACCCTGGCGTCGCGTGTCAGGTCCGCGGGATCGCGACGCCGCTGCACTTCGTTCAAGCGGTGATGCAATGCCTCGATGAGCAGCTGCCGCCGCCGCGAATTGTCGATCAGATCGTCCTGCAGGTAGGGATTGCGCTGCACGACCCAGATGTCGCCCAGCACTTCATACAGCATCCGCGCCGAGCGGCCCGTGCGGCGCTCCTCCCGCAACTCGTCCAGGATGCTCCAGGCAGGTGCGCCGAGCAGACGTACGACGATTTCACGGTCGGAAAACGACGTGTAGTTGTATGGGATCTCGCGCAGACGCATGAGGGGCGGATTGTAGAAGAAGAGTCGGGTTAAAACCCGACCTACGATGAACCACACCAGCTATATTTCGCTCCCATGAACGTTCAGCTCACCGCGCTCGAAGCCCGCGTCATCGGCAGCCTCATCGAAAAGGCGATCACCACTCCGGACCAGTACCCGCTGTCGCTCAATGCGCTGACGAACGCGTGCAACCAGAAGAGCAATCGCGACCCGGTGCTGGAGCTGGACGAGCGCACGGTGCAGGAGACGCTGGACGCGCTCACCAAGAAGCACCTGGTTCTCGAGCGCTCGGGCTTCGGCAGCCGCGTGCCGAAGTATCAGCACCGTTTCTGCAATACCGGCTTCGGCTCGCTGGAGTTCACGCCGCAGGAGACCGCGATCCTGTGCGAGCTGCTGTTGCGCGGGCCACAGACTCCCGGCGAGCTGCGCAGTCGCGCCAGCCGCATGGCGCCGATCAGCGAAGTCGGCGAAGTGGAAGCGGCGCTCGCCCGACTGGCGAGCCGCGAAGACGGACCCTTCGTGGTACGCCTGGCGCGCGAGCCCGGCAGACGGGAGTCTCGTTATGCCCACCTGTTGAGCGGTTCGGTCGAGGGCGCCGCCGCGGGCATCGAGCAGCACATCGCGACCGAAGCCCCAGCTGCTGCGATACCGCGCGCGGACACGAACTCCCTGCAGGAGCGAGTCGCTCAGCTCGAACAGCGAGTGGCGCAGCTGGAGCGCGAAATCCAGGGCTTGCGTCAAGGTTAACTCTCTGTAATACGAAAACTTATCCCGCCTGCTACCGTCTCACTCCCTGTCCCCCTCAGCATTTATTCGGGAGTGTTTCATGGTGGCGAATTCATTTCGGGTCGGCGTCGCCGTGCTCGCCGCTGCGATGGCATCGGCGGCCTGTTCCGGGAACGTCGCTACGGCCGGCGCCGCCGCAGTCGAAGCGGCTGCAGCCGGCACTGCGCAGAACGTTGCCCCCGCGCCCGGCCGCTACGGCGCGGCCTTGCCGGATTTCGCGGCGCTCGCCGAGCACTACGGGCCGGCAGTGGTCAACGTCGGGGTGGTCGGCAAACAGCAGGCAGTCGCTGACTTCCCTGGCATGTCGCCGAACGATCCGTTCGGTGACTTCTTCCGCCGCTTCGGCCAGCCACGCGGCAATCCGCAGCCGGTGCGCGGCGAAGGCTCGGGCTTCATCGTGAGCCCGGACGGCTACATCCTGACCAACGCGCACGTCGTCGAGAATGCGGACGAAGTCACGGTGAAGACCACTGACCGGCGCGAATACACCGCGAAGGTCGTCGGCGTGGATGAGCAGACCGACGTCGCGGTGCTGAAGATCGAGGCGAAGAACCTGCCGACCGTGCAGCTCGGCAATCCGGACAAGCTGCGGCCCGGCGAATGGGTCGTCGCGATCGGCTCGCCGTTCGGCTTCGAGAACAGCGTGACCGCGGGCATCGTCAGCGCCACTTCGCGCGCCATGCCCGGCGGCAACTACACGCCGTTCATCCAGACCGACGTCGCGGTCAATCCCGGCAACTCGGGCGGCCCGCTGTTCAACATGAACGGCGAGGTCGTCGGTATCAACTCGCAGATCTACAGCCGCACCGGCGGTTACATGGGCGTGTCGTTCGCGATCCCGATCGACGTCGCCAACAGCGTCAAGGACCAGCTCATCAAGAGCGGGCACGTCACGCGCAGCCGCATCGGTGTCTCGATCCAGGACGTCACCGCGCAGCTCGCGGAGTCATTCGGCCTCGACCGTCCGCGCGGCGCGCTGGTCGGCATGGTCGAAGACGACGGCCCGGGCGCGAAAGGCGGCATCAAGGCCGGCGACGTCATCCTCAAGGTCGACGGCCAGACCATCGAGACCTCGCCGCAGGTGCCGGTGCTGATCGCGGGCAAGAGGCCCGGCACGCCGGTCAACATCGAGGTGTGGCGCAACGGCGGCGCGAAGGAGCTGACGGTGCGTCCGGTGCAGATGGAAGAGAAGAGCGAGCGCGTCGCCAACAACGACACGCAGCAGGGCGACGAAACCGCGAAGCTCGGACTCGCGGTGCGGCCGCTGACGCAGCAGGAGAAGCGCCAGGCCGAGACCGACGGCGACCTGCTGGTCGAACAGGTCGACGGGCCGGCCGCCGGCGCCGGCGTGCAGCCGGGCGACATCATCCTCGGCGTCAACGGCGCGAAGGTGAAATCGATCGACGAGCTGCGGGCCGCGGCCAAGAAGCGCAACGGCAAAGTGGTCGCGTTGCTGATCGAGCGCGATAATGCGCAGATCTTCGTGCCCGTGCGCGTCGGTTGAGTTGGGGTTGATGCGCCTGCTCCTGATCGAAGACGACCTGCAAGCCGCCGAATATCTCGTCAAGGGACTGCGCGAGAGCGGCTACAGCGTCGAGCACAGTCCGGATGGCCGCGACGGCCTGGAGAAGAGCAGTCGCGGCCAGTACGACGTGATCGTCGCGGATCGGCAGCTGCCGTACCTGGACGGCCTGGCGATCATCACGGCGCTGCGCGAGCGCAGCGATCGCACCCCGGTGCTGATCCTCTCGGCGCTCGGCACGGTCGACGACCGCGTGCACGGCCTGAAGGCCGGCGGCGACGACTACCTGACCAAGCCCTTCGCCTTCGCGGAGCTGCTCGCGCGCATCGAGGCGCTGAACAGACGCGGCGCGGCGGCGAGCGAGACGACGCGGCTCAAGATCGCCGACCTCGAGCTCGACCTGCTGGCGCGCCGCGTCACCCGCGCCGGGCGCAACATCGAGCTGACGACCAAGGAGTTCCAGCTGCTCGAATACCTGGTGCGCCACGCCGGGCAGACGGTCACCCGCACCATGCTGCTGGAAGGCGTGTGGAACCTGCATTTCGATCCGCAGACCAACATCACGGACGTGCACATGAGCCGGCTGCGCAACGCCATCGACAAGGGTTTTCCCAAGCCGCTCATTCACACGGTGCGGGGCGCGGGTTATGTTCTGAAGGAATGATACGCCGCACAGCCGCCCGCTCATGACCGACGCCGCGCCGCGCATGCGGCTGTCCTCGGCGCGCCTGGCCGGGCTGTTCGTCGTCATCTTCGCCGCGGCCATCACGCTCGTGCTGACCGCCGTCTACGTCCTCACTGCGCGCGTGCTCGATCGCGAGGTCGATTCGGTCATTCGCAGCGAGGTGACGCATCTCGTCGACGACTATTCGACCGGCGGCCTGCTGCAGCTGGTCGCGACGCTGCGGCGCCGCGCCGACAGTTGGGACCGCACCGGTGCCGTGTACCTGCTGATCGAGCCGAGCGGCTACCCGATCGCCGGCAACCTCGCGCACTGGCCGTACGAGTTCGATACCTACGGCAGCTGGATCGAATTCGAGATCGACGCGAGCGAGGCCGGCGGCATCGTGTCGCACCCCGTGCGTGCGCAGGTATTCATGCTGCCCGGCGGCCGTCGGCTGCTCGTCGGCACCGATATTCTCGAGCGCCACAAGCTGGCCTCGCGTCTGCGCACAGCGATGTTGTGGGGCGCGGGCTCCAGTGTGCTGCTCGCCACCGTGTTCGGGCTCAGCTATAGCCGCCGCATCCGGCGCCGTGTGCGGGCCTTCGCGAGCACCTGCGAGTCGATCATGGCCGGCGACCTGTCGCGGCGCCTGCCCGTGGAAAAATCGCACGACGAATTCGACGAGCTCGGCACGGCCGTGAATCGCATGCTCGAAACCATCGAGCTGCAAACCGACATGTTGCGCACGACGTTCGACAGCGCCGCGCACGATCTTCGCGGGCCGCTCTATCGCGCGCGAGTGCGTATCGAGGAGTCGCTGCAGCATGACGGCTTGAGTGACGACGCTCGCGGCACGATGGAAGCGACGCTCGCGGAGCTGGAGCGCGTGCAACGTACGCTCGGCACGCTGCTGCAGATCGCGCAGGCCGAGGGCCGTGGCCGCGATATTCCGACCGAGCCGGTCGATCTCGCGGCGCTCGCGCAGGAGCTGGTCGAGCTGTACCGCCCGGAAGCGGCGACGCGCGAAATCACGCTCGAATACAGTGGGGCGGACGTTGCCGCCATTCACGGCAACAGCCAGCTGCTCGCGCAGGTGCTCGTCAACCTGATCGAGAACGCCATCAAATATGTGTCGCCGAACGGACGTATCGACGTCAGCGTCGCCATGGAGCCCGAAGCAATCGTGCTGCAGGTCGCGGACAACGGGCCCGGCATTCCCGCCGCGGACCGGCAACGCATCCTGCAGCCGTTCGTGCGGCTGGAGCGAGATCGCGAGCAGGTCGGCAGCGGCCTCGGCCTGAGTCTGGTCACAGCGGTGATGCGGCTGCATCGCGGCAGCATCGAACTGCTGGATAACAATCCCGGATTGGTCGCGCGCTGCAAGCTGCCGAGGGAGTCGGGCTAAAGCCCGACTCATTGCTTCTCCACCTTCACCCAGACCTTACGGTCATCGCTGCTCGTCGAGTACTGACGGCTGAGAATCCCGCGCTGCTGACTCGATGAGGACTCGCTGACCCCGCCGAGCTGGATCCAGTCGCCGAGCGTGCCGCTCACCTGTGTGGTGAGCCGCTGCGTCTGGATGCTGCCGTTCACTACGCGCTCGTCCTGTTGTTCGATATCGAGCACGACTGTCTGACCGTTCAGCCGCGGCGTCACGAGGAACCCGCTGCTCACGTTGCGATATTCGGTGGTCGCTCCCGCAAACGCGCGCCGGTGTCCGACACTCGCCGCCACTGCCGTAACGATCGGAACGTCGCTGCCGCTGCTGATGAGTGCCGCGCTGCCTTCGATGACTTGCACGCTCGCGACACCGTCACTGCGATCGCGCGCATTCGCATCGGTCGCGTGCACCGACACGTCGCCGCCGCGATTGCTCAACGTGCCGCTGACTTGTGCGCGCTCGCGCTCGACCTCCTGCTGCGTGCTCCGTCGCACCGAGACCAGCAGCTGATTCGGCCGGCGGTCGATCTGCGCGACGGCGTCGCGGAGCTGCCGCAGGTTCGCCGGGCTCGTCCGCACGAACAGCTGGTAGTCCTGGCCGGTGAGCGCCCCGCCCTGCTCGACCAGGGGCTGCAGCACCGGAATGACCTCCGCGGCCGTCCGGTACTTGAGGTCGATGACCTCCAGGGACTGCGCCAGAACGGGGCACGCAATCAGGCAAAAGCTGACGAGGACCCACGCCAGGGGGCGGGCGGCACGGCTCGGCAGGCCCTTGAAATCACGCATGAGGACGATTGTGCCTCAATTTCCGCCCGCGGCTGCCGAAGCAGCACTCAAGGCTATGAATCTCATCATCGGCATCCTGGTCGTATTCGGTTGCGTTCTGGGCGGCTTCGCCGTGCACGGCGGCCACCTCGGCGCATTGTGGCAGCCGTCCGAGCTGCTGATCATCGGCGGCGCCGGGGCCGGCGCGCTGATCATTGCCAACCCGTTTCGCATCACCAAGCGCGTCGCGGCCGGGTTCGGCACGCTGCTGCAAGGCTCGCGCTATAAGAAGGAGCACTACCTCGGCTTGTTCGCCGTGATGTACGAGCTGCTGTCGCTGGCGCGCAAGGAAGGCATGATGGGACTCGAGCGCGTGATCGAGGAACCGGCCAAGAGCGAGGTGTTCAAGAAGCGGCCGCTGATCCTCAAGGACCATCACGTGGTCGAGTTCATTCAGGACTATCTGCGTTTGATCATCAGCGGCGACATGGACGAGCACCAGCTCGAAGCGCTGATGGACCAGGAGATCGAAACGCATCACCACGATGGCGAGGAGCCGGCGCAGGCGATGAGCAAGCTCTCCGACGCGATGCCCGGCTTCGGCATCGTCGCCGCGGTGCTCGGCATCGTGAACACGATGGGCGCGCTCGGCGGCCCGCCTTCCGAGATCGGCCACAAGGTCGCGGCCGCGCTGGTCGGCACGTTCCTCGGCATCCTGCTCGCGTACGGCCTGCTCGGCCCGATGAGCAACGCGCTCGAGCGCATGGCGCGCGACGAGACGCATTTCTATACGACGATCAAGACCTGCATCATGGGCTTCCTGCGCGGCCAGCCGCCGCAGGTCGCGATCGAGTTCGGCCGCAAGTCGACGCCGGGGCCGCTGCGCCCGAGCTTCAAGGATCTGGAAACGCAGCTGCGCAAGAAGGGCTGACGCCATGGGTCGCCCTCAGCCCAAGACCGAAGAGGCCGATGCGCCGCGGCCGATCATCATCAAGAAGGTCAAAAAGGGCGGCCACGGTCATCACGGCGGCTCGTGGAAAGTGGCGTTCGCCGACTTCGCGACCGCGATGATGGCGTTCTTCCTGCTCATGTGGCTGATGGAAGCGACCACCGAGGAGCAGCGCGGCGCGATCTCCGAATACTTCAACAATCCTTCCGACGTGCAGGGCGCGAGCCCCGTGCCTTCGCCGTCGCCGATCCAGGGTCCGGGCGGCGCGAGCACCAGCATGATCAAGCTCGGCGGCGGCATGGAGCTGCACCACGATCCGGCGCCGCCCGCGCCGCTCGCGCCACCCACACCCGGTGTGCAGACCGCAACCCGCCCGGACGACGATGGCGCCCAAGAGGAAAAGCTCGACAACGAGCGTCTCGCCGGTTTGATGGAGGCGCTGAAGCAAGGCATCGACGAGCGCGAGTCGCTCGCGAAGTTCAAGGACCAGATCCTGCTCGACGTCACTCCGGAAGGCGTGCGCATCCAGATCGTCGATCACGAGCGCCGCTCGATGTTCCCGCTCGGCAGCGCGCGGCTCGAGAACTTCAGCAGCGACATCATCAAGGAGCTGGCGCACATCATCAGCAGCGTGCCGAACCGCATCAGCATCAGCGGCCACACGGACGTGAAGGCGTACGTCGCGGTGAACTACACGAATTGGGAGCTCTCGGCCGATCGCGCCAACGCGGCCCGCCGCGCGCTCATCGCAGGCGGACTGCCGGCGGAAAAGATCGGCCGTGTGGTCGGTCTCGCTTCGAGCGTGCTGCTCGATCCGTCGGCGCCCGACAGCCCGATCAATCGCCGCATCAGCATCGTCGTGATGAACAAGCGCACGGAACAGGCGATCAGCGCCGAGAACGGCAATCTGTTGATGGTGCAGCAAACGGGCGCTGCACCGGCGCCCGGCGGCGAGCCGGTCGCGCAGCAGGCGACGCAGTAGGTCGGGCCGCTCCAGCGCATCCTGCGCCCGCGCCATTCGCGCATCCCTGCGCAGCAGCTTCGGCCCGACTTCTTACGGAATCTGGATCTTGCCGCCGCGTGCGCCCGGACCGCCGGGGCCGAGATTCGGCATGCCGCCCTGAGGCACGACCAGCTGCGAGGCAGCCTGGCGCCGCAGCTCCTGGATTTGTTGCACGGTGCGCTCGATCGCAACAGTTGCTGCGGCGGAGAAACCCGCGACTGCCTGATCCAGCGTCTTGCCTTCGATCTCGAAGCTCAGCGGTACCGGCCCCATGTTCGTCATGATCTCCGCCTGCCCGACGAACAGCACGGGCCGCGTGGTGTCCGGCGCACCGTCGGCAGTCACAGGCGTGAGGCGGCGAATCGCGCCGACCTTGCGGTCGGTGAACATCTCCTCGCGGTACAGTCCCGCCGCATCCATCTGCGAATCCTGATTACGTTCATCGGCCATGGCGGCACCCGGCAAATCTGCGATGCGTCAGTAGACCAGCGCCGGCGGGGATCTTCAAGGCGCACCGAAGCCGGACGCTCCGGTACAATGACGGCAACTCGCCAGCGGGCGGAAACACATTGGGCGTGAGGCACGCCATGCAGGAAACCGATAATCCATTCAGCGAAGCGTTCGGCAAGGCGGTCGATCTTGGTAACAGGATCGCCGACACCGACGACAAGGCCGACATCTGGGACATCGCCGACGGCCTGCTCGCCGGCGCCGTGCAATATTGGCTGTACTCGCGCCAGCCGTGCGCCGATCCCGAGTGCGAAGAGTGCGTGCCGATCAGCACTGCCGAGGGACGCATCGAAGAGCTGCGCCGCCTGATGCGGCAATTCGCCGAAGAGAGCGAATACTTTCACTCGCCCACCGATCGCAACGTCGGCCGCGCCTGAGAAAAAAGTCAACGCATTTTTTTGCTGCGCTACGCGCTTGATCCGTAAGGCAGCGTAAAAGCAACGCCCGCGTTTTGCGATCCAGCGCACACCGCCTTGCGTGCGACGCGTTCCACACTTTGCCCCGTGCCATCGCGAGAGGCTCTGCACGTGGGCATGTTGAAGAATCTCAAGCTGCGCCATCGCGCCTACGAGTGCGCGTACAACTCGTTTCGTTTCGCTGCGCGCCTGCGCGGCGATCTGAGCGAGTTCGCTCCGTCGATCGCGGAGACGCTGCAGAGCGTCGGCGACGAGCTCGCGGCACTCGCGCGCGACAGCTGCCCGAACGAGAGCGAGCGCCGCCAGCTCATCGACGGACTCGAAGGCGCGTTGCGCGCGCTCGGCTTGTCCGACGCCGCACAGGTGCACATCGTTTCGCAGCTCGCGCCGCGCATCATGGCGGGCGAGCCGGCGAGCGCCAGCAAGGAAGCGTGGACACGGATGGCGGTGTGATTTAACCAATCACTGGTAGTCGTTCACGCGCTCTTCCCCGCGCCCGTCCCGGGTAAGACATAACCTCAAATTCCCTACAGACTGCGACTTGTCGCCAAATCCACTGTCGGCTGAAAGCGACCAAAGCGCTTGACTTATCCCCGCTACGAAGCGGATTATCAAAGCGTTCCAGTTTCCAAGGGCAAACTCGCCGAAAGGCGAGGACGCAAAGCTTCCGGTCTAACGGATTCATTTCCTAAGACAGCGGGGTTGCCACGGGAGCCGCGATTCGATCGCGGCAGCGGATTCGCCATCGGCCCAACAGCCGATAGATAAAGAGAAACGCGAAACCGCCCGTGACTGAGCGCGATGCGCATCGAGCGCGCTCCCTCCCCCACCGAAATGAGTCACGTCGGGCCGCGATCGCTCGCCGCTTGTGGGTCAGTTTTGGGCATGGGGAAGAAGACGTGGAAAAGAGCAACAGCACCGCTCAGGCCGTCGTAACGCCGCCGCTCGCGCCCATTGCAGCGGCCAACGGCACCGGCTCGGCCTTGTTCGTCATCAATCTGTGCGCATCGATCGCGCCGGTGCGACTCGACGGCAACAACATTCCCGGGCTGGAGAACTATCGTCTCTATCAAGTAGCGCGCAACGAAGACGGCCGCACGCGTCACCGCCTGCGGCTCGGCTTCTTCACGAGCGAATCGCACGCCGAAAGCGTGCTCGCCGTGGTGCGCCAGCAATATCCGACTGCATTTACTGCGTGTCTGTGCGAAGAAGATCGCCGTTTTGCACGCGGCTTCCTGCCGGAAACAGCTGCCGCCGCGCCACGCCCGGTCGCTGCGGTCGCGAAGCCCGCGCCCGCACCTGGCCATCAACCGAAACCGACGGCAGCTCCCTCTGCTACGACTACCAAGCAAGCGCCGCCCGCCGCACCTGCGAAACAGACGCCAGCCGCCGCGAAGACGCTCGCGCCGGCCCAGCCGGAAGTCATCGAGCTGAACTGGGAACCGGAAACGCCGAAGACGGCACCGACGGTTGCGAGCCCGGCTGCCAAGCCGGCCGTGGGCCCGACCGACGGTCTCGATGATTTCAGCTGGGAACCTCCGTCGCTCACGCCGGCCGCGGATGCGGCAATCGCCAAGACGGCCGCCACGGGTGTCATGAAAGCGAAGCCGGGTCCGGAGAAGAGCACCTCCGACACTGCGAAGCATCCCGCGCTCAAGCTCGCGCCGAAGACCACCGCGAGCAAGGCGCCAGTCGCCGCCGCGAAGCCCGCGGCAGCGAAGGCCGCACCTCCTGTTGCGAAGCCCGCGACGCCGGTCGCTGCAAGACCGGCCGCCAAGCCGGCCGCACCGATCGCGGCGACGACGAGCAAGCCGGACACGGCGAGCAGCATGCGCGTGCGTGCGCTCGACCTGACGTTCTCGGATCCGCCGCCGGCACCGACCCAAGCACAGACGCAGCGCGCTGCTCCGGCCCAGCCGTTCCACGTCGGCAAGGGCGTCGAGTTCAAGGACACCGGCATCAGCCTCGCGTCCGAACCCGCCAAGCCGGCGGCACAGGCCAAGGCCCAGCCCGACAAAGCGCCCGCGGCGGCGAGGCCGATCGCGACGCCCACGCCGAAGGTTCCCGAGAAAACTGCCAAGCCCGCGCAGACACCGGTCGCTGCCGCGGCGAAGCCCGCCGCGCCGAAACCGGCCGCTGCCCCCATGCCGCCGCCGATCCGCCTCAGCGCCGCGTCGAACGCTGCGCCGCCCGAGCTCGACAGCACGCAGACGATTCGCGCGCTGACGAGCGCGGAGATCGAGGATGCGCAGCAGGAAAAATGGTTCGCGGTGCAGCTCGCGGTGTCCGATCAACCCGTGAATCTCGACGCCATGCCGCGTCTCGACATCTTCGAGGCCTATCGCCTGTATTCCGTCGCGTCCGCGGGCAGCGGCAAGATCGTGCATTCGCTGCGTCTCGGCTTCTTCAAGGAGGCCGTGTCCGCCGAAGCGGTCATGGGCTACCTGCAGACGTTCTTCGGCTCGCCGACCGTCATGCGCGTCAGCGTCGCCGAGCACGCGCGCTTCAAGGATCCGCCGTCGACGAAAAAGCCGGCCGCGCCTGCCCAGGAAGCGAAGGTTCTGGAGCTGAACAACGCGCGCGGCGCGCGCCCGGTCATTCCGACGGTGACGATGGAAGTCGCAACCGGCGTCGACACCGGCGCGACCGGCTCGTTCAAGGCGCTCGATACCGGCTCGTTCAGGACCAGCGCGAGCGGCAAGCACAAGGCGTTGAAGAGCGCGGCCAAGTCCGCCGTGCCGAGCAGCCGCAGCGCCCGCGCCCATAGTGGCAAGACCGGCAACACCGGCAAGCACAAGACGCTGCCGCCGATCGAGAGGAAGAGCCTCGCGGAGCAGCTGCTCGACGAGGCGCGCGAAGTTCAGCTGTCCGAGAGCGGCATCCGCAAGCTGCCGAAGAACGACTCGCTGCTGTCGCGCATGTTCGGCAAGCTGACCAAGTAGCGCGCGCTCCACGTTGCACTGATACTTCTGCAGCGGGCAAACAGCCCGGTGCAGGAGTGCGTGCATGGAATTCAAGACTGCCGACCTGTGCGATCGCTTCGCTGCCGAGCTGCAGATCGGCGAACCCATCTTCCGCGACTACGGCGGCCGGCCACGCTTCGCCGGCCCGGTCGCCACCATCAAGTGCTTCGAGGACAACTCGCGCGTACGCGACCTGACTGCCGAGGCGGGCCAGGGGCGCGTGCTCGTGGTCGATGCGGGTGGCTCGATGCGTCGCGCCGTGCTCGGCGACATGCTGGCGCAGCAGGCCATCGACAACGGCTGGAGCGGCGTCGTGGTGTACGGTTGCATTCGCGACGCATTCGCAATTGCGCAGTTGCCGCTGGGCGTGAAAGCCCTCGGTACCTGTCCGCTGCGAACGGACAAGCGCGGCGAAGGGCAGCGCGACGTGCCAGTGCGTTTCGCGGGTGTGAATTTTCGTCAGGGCGATTGGCTGTACGCCGACGAGGACGGCGTCGTGGTCGCGCAGCGTTCGCTGTCATGAAACCCGGCGACCATTTACGGCGTTTTCAGTGGGCGTTTATCATGCGCGCCGTACCGTACTCCCTTCAGCACGACCACGAGAACGAGGACCGATCATGACCGACCGCCACTACGATCGTCGTACAGTTCTTAAGAGCGCACTCGCAGGACTCGCCGCGTTGCCGGCCGCTGGCCTGGTGCACGCCGCCGACGCGACGCCGCACCTGGATGAGAAGGAGCAGCTCGCGGTCTCGCTCGGCTACGTGCACGACGCGTCGAAGATCGACGCCAGCAAAGTGCCGCAGTACAAGAAGGGCGCGCATTGCGCGAACTGCCTGCAGTTGCAGGGCAAGGACGGCGACCAGTGGCGGCCCTGCAATCTCTTCCCCGGCAAGCTCGTCGACGCGAACGGCTGGTGCAAGGTGTGGGTCGCCAAGCCCGGCGCGAAGGTCGGCTAGCAGGTTCAGTCCTTCGCCGGGTCGCCTTCGGGCAGCACGTCTTTCGCCCAGTCATAACGTTTCCACGCCGGCACCGGCGTGGCGACGTCGGCGCGCGGCACGAACTTCGAGCGCTCCACGAGCTGGTACTTGTGGATGTAGCGCGGGCAGTTCGGAAACACTTCCCGCACCTGCACCTTGACGACGAACTGCGCCTGCAGATACGCGGGTGTTACGGCACTGGCGGGCTCGAGCGACGCAGTGCCGTTCACGCGGATGCGCTTGCCCGCTTCGAAGTCTATGAACAGCATGCCGACGTGCGGGTTCATGCGCGTGTTGCCGCACGACAGGAACATGCCGTTGCCGTCGTAGTTCGGGAATACGAGCGTGCTCTCGTCCAGCACGCGCACGAATCCCGGGTCGCCGCCCTTGTACGAGCAATTCGGGCGGCCTTCCGCATCCGCGGTCGCGAGGAAGAACATGTCGCGGCGCTCGATGAACTCGCGATCCTCCGGCGTGATCAGGGTGTGATAAGTCACCTGCTCCAGCCGGTCTGCCAGCCGCTCGGTGTCGAACTGCCGCTGCAGCTCGCGGTGTCCTTCCTGGTAGAGGCGTGACATGCAGTGCGCTCCGCAATCGTGGGGTTCTAGAGCCTGAGACGCTCGCCGTAGCCAGTCAGCTCGAGATAGCCGCGGCCGATCGCTCGGCCGCCCTCGTCGAATGCACGCACCGCGCCTTCCCAGTAGAGCGTCCCGGTGCTCGCGCGCGCATCGTTCTCCTGATCGTTCAGCAAGGGGCGCAGAAGTATCGTGCGCCCGCCTACGGTAATTTTCCATTCGACGGGATAGGCAACGCCGGTGCGTGACGAGCGCCAGCGACGCGTCGGCGACCAGGCAATGTCGCCCGGCGCAACGACGCGGTCCGGCTGACCCGGCTCGCGCAGCGTCGCGCCGCCCCAATACGGGTTTCCCGCCTCGTCGCGGATGCGCTGAATCATCAGCGCGCCGCCGTCATCGAGATTCAGGCCGACCCAGTCCCAGCCGCGCGCTTGCTCGTCGAACATGCTGCTCGACCATTCGTGGTCGAACCAGGCGACTCCGCGCACACGATGCTCGCGGCCGCCGATCACTATGCGACCGCTGGTCTGCAATTGCGGCAGGCTGTAGTAGTAGCTCGCGAACAGCGGCTGCGGACCTTTCTGGCTGAACCCATTCTTGCCGTTCAAGAGCGGTGGCTGCACGCGAATGCACTCCAGCCGCAATGCGAACTCACCCGTCGCTGCGACGGCCACGTAGCGCTCGCCGTCCTGGTGCAGCGACCAGTCGTCGATCTTGACCGCGAGCGACCCTTCCGCAGCTTCGGCCAGGCCGAAGCCCGCACGCGCCGACTTCTCGCCGCGCAGCAGCGCACCTCGCTGTGGATCGCTCACCGCCGCGTGCGCGAACAGCACCTGCCGCGCGACGAAGCGCGACGGGTTGTCCTCGTCGACGCCCGGTCGATTGCGGAAGAACGTGATCTGGAAGCCGAGCGATTCGCCGCTTTCGCTCTCGACCCAGCCGGTCAGGTACCACCATTCGGTGCGGAACTGCGGATGGCTGCCTTCATCGCGCGGCAGCTCGATCGAGTAACCCGGTGTGACTGCGGGATATTCGACTGCGGCGGCACGAATCGTCGCACTCGCGACGAGCAGCAGCACGAGTGCCGTACACGCCAGCGTCCTCACCAGTCCTCCTTCACGGCCTTGACCACATCCGTGCTCATCGCCTGCCGGCCGCTGACGACTGCGATCCCGGCAGCGGCGGCGACGAGCACGGCGCTCAGCGAAGCCAGCAGCCAGCCCGGCGCCGACAGATCCATGCTCCAGTGAAACGACTGTCGATTCACGACATAGATGAGAATCAGGCTCACGACACCGCCGGTGAACAGACCGACCACGACGCCCATCGCGCCGAGCACCGCGCCCTCGATCGCAAGCATCCTCGCGACCTGCGCGCGGGTGAATCCGAGATGCCGCAGCACGCCGAACTCACCGCGCCGCGCCAGCACCTGCGCGCTGATCCCGGCAGCGATGCCGAACAAGCCGATGAGGACCGCGACCAGCTCGAGCAGGTAGGTGATCGCGAAAGTCCGATCGAATGCCTGCAACGACAGGCGGCGCAGCTCCGGCGGCGTGCGCAAGTCGTATTGAGTGGCCGGCAGCAAGTCGCGAATGGCGTTCTCGACCGATTGCGATTCGGCGCCCGGCTGCAGCCACAGGCTGACTGTGTTGATGCCGGTGTCACCCGACAATCGAACGTAGTCTGCGCTGCCGATGACGACTGCGCCGTTCTGATGCTCGTAGTCTCGCCAGATGCCGGCCGCGAATGCGGTCAGGCGGCGGCCTGCGACGGACAACTCGAAAGTATCGCCGGCATGAATGCCGTACAGGTCGCCGGCAGCTTCGCTGACCCACGTCGGCAGCGCGCCGCGGGGCGCTTTCGACCCGGCGGTAGTCGTCATCCACAGTGCGCTCGCGATCGACATGTGGTTGGCGCTGCGTGCGACCAGCGTGAGCGGCGGCTTGTCCGGAGCAAGCTGCGCGCGCGCGAAGCGACCTGTCTCGAAGTGCGCGACGCCGGGCAGAGACGCGAGGCGCTGCACCGTGCTCGCATCGAGATGCGCCGACTGACCGACATAGCCGAGCCGCACATAGACATCCGCAGGTAGCACGCGCTGTGCCCATTGATCGAGCGAAGTGCGGAACGACGTCACCATGATCGCCATCGACACCATGAGGCTGAAGCTCACGAGGATCGCCGACACACTGAGCGTCGCGTAGCGCGCTGTGCCCGCGATCTGCGCAATGGCCACCTGGTAAGGAACGGCCCGCGCGAACGGTGCGTGTCCGAGCGCGAAGCTGACGATGGACGGCATCGCGATCACGACACCGATCATCAACAATGCAATGGAGACGAAGCCGGGCAACGGCAAGCCGGCAATCGGCGGCAGCAACAGCACGACCGCGGCGAGCAGCAGCAGCACCGCGACGATGCGCTCGTGCGTGCGGAGCTCGCCACTGGCGACGTCACCGGATTTCAATGCGCTCGCCGTCGGCACGCGAGCGGCTTCAATAGCAGGCCGCAACGCGCCGACGACCGCGACCATCACTCCGAGGACGCAGAAGGCTGCGATCTCTCCGCCATGCACCTGTAGCCCGGCGGCCAGTCCGCGAAAGTAGCCGGCGCCGAGATCGCCGCCGATCGCGCCGAGCCCGAGCCGCGCTGCCGCGATCCCCAGCACGACGCCGAGCAGCGCGCCGCACGTGCCTATGATCACACTGCCTGCGAGCACGAGGGCGAGCTGCTGTCCACGCGTGACGCCGAGCGCATGCAGGACGGCGAACTCGCGACGCCTGCGCAGCGTCGCCAGCGACTGCGTCGAGTACACGAAGAAGCCACCGGTAAACAACGCAACGAGCGCCAGCGCCGTGAGATTCGACCGATAAGCGCGCGACAAGCGCAGCGCTTCGTTGCTCGCCTCACCGGGCGTCGTGACCCTCGCGTCCGGCGGTAGCAACGCCGCGATCTCGGCACGCACGGCGTCAGCGCGCGCACCGCTCGCCAGCCTCACATTGATCCGCGAAAGCTTTCCGAGACGCCCGAACTTCCACTGCGCCGCCGCAATATCCAGCACGCCGGCGCGATCCTCCAGCCCTGCCAGCGGCAGGACGCCGACCACCCGCAGCTGTTCCGTCTTCTCGCCGATCTGGACTGGGAGAACATCGCCGGTATCCAGTTGCAAGTCGCGCGCGGCGCTTGCGCTCAGAAAGACCGCTTGCGGATCGAACGCCGCGGAACCTGCGCTCGTCATCGTACCGGCGAGCGCGGCAAGCGACGCCTGCAACTGTCGCGAGCGAAATGCGTCGACCCCGAGCAGCGTCAGCGAAGCGCGTCGGTTGGCGAGCTTCGCTTCCACTTCCACCACGGGACTCGCGACCGCGACGCCGGTGACGGCGGCGATGCGCGGGTACAGGTTCTCGTCGAGGCCGGCGCTGCTCTCGATCGAAAGATCGGCCAGGCCGTAGAGACTGCGCGCGGCGAGCGAGACCTCGTCGGCCGCCGACCGGTTGATCAGGTAGATCGCGAAACCCAGCGCCACGCCGAGCGCAATCGCGACGACGAGCAACGCATTGCGGCCGGGCGAGCGCCGCAGGGGTCCGGCGAGAGCGGCATCGATGAGCGGCCACGCTGCCATGCTCAGCTCGTGCGCTCGTGCAGTCCCTGATGCGTGAGCCGAAAAGTCCGCTGCGCAGTTGCGGCCGCGACTTCGGAATGCGTGACGAGAATTCCAGCCGCGTTGTCGCGCTCGAGCTGGTCGCGCAGCAGCGCGAGCACTTCGGCGGCGGAATGCGCGTCGAGATTGCCGGTCGGCTCGTCGGCCAGCACCAGGCTCGGCCGATGCGCGAGCGCGCGTGCAATCGCGACACGCTGCATCTCACCGCCCGACAGCTGGTTCGGCAGATCGCGCTGCCGGTCGAGCATGCCGACCGCTGCGAGCATTTCCTCGACACGCGCGGCTGCTTCCGAGCTCGCGGCGCCGTTCAGCGCCAGCGGCAACCCTACGTTGCGAGCAACCGTCAGGTGCGGCAGCAGATGGAACGCCTGGAAGATGAACCCCATGCGGGCGCGTCGCAGTTTCGTGCGCCCGGCGTCGTCGAGTGCGGCCAGGTCCTGCCCGGCGACGAGGATGCGGCCCGAGTCCGGCACGTCGAGCCCGGCGATGAGATTGAGCAACGTGGACTTGCCGGCGCCCGATTCGCCCATCACCGCGATGTACTCGCCGGCGGCAAGCTGCAACGAGACGTCGTGCAGCACGACACGGGCGCGCGCACCCGCAAAGGATTTCCTGACGCTCTCGACCGCCAGCATCTCGGTCATCCGGCGGGATTCCCTCGGTGCCGCCTGCGCCGCACCCAGGTTCAGAACCCTACTATGAAGCCCAGGTTCGCCGCGTACTGCAGGAACATGTCCGACTTCACCCTGACGCGGCACGTCGCTCCGCCGGACGAGACGCAGAAGATGTCGCTCTCGGAATCCAGCACCGTGGCATAGGCACGCAAGTCGAGCCTGACGCCGAAGCGATCGGTGATCGGCACGCGCAGGCCGCCGCCCACCGTGAACGCGAACTTCGTCTCATCGTCGAGACCTGCCCCGTCCGGGCTGAAGCGTGCGGCGCCGACTGTCATGCCGAAGTACGGAATGACGTGAGTCGCCTCCGCGTCCGGATAACTGACGGTGCCGCCGAACTGGAGATACTCCACGTCCAGGTCGAACGGATCGAATCCTTTCACCTTCGTGCTCTGGCGCACGTACAACATCTCGTAGTGGCGCCACCAGTCCGAGGCGGCGTTGATAAAGATCCCGAAGTCGCTGCCTGCGTCGAGGTCGCGGCTGCTGCTGTCGGTCGGATCCTCGAACTCGCCGCCGGCCATGTAGCCCACGAACGGCGTGAACTCGAAGTTGTTGTACTTCCTCGGCTCCTCGGCCCGCGCGGGCGAGGCTGCGCACAGGAGCACCGCCGCTGCGATGGCAGATCCTGAAAATATCCGGTTACCCATCTCGTATACTCCTCGCAACTCGCCGGTGACGCCTCCTGACGACATCGGGTCGCGGTGCAGTGAGTACGTTAACACGATGAGAGCGTCCAGCATTGTCGTTGCCGCCGTTTTCGCGGCGTTGACGTTCGCGTTGTGGGCGTGGCTGAACCGGCCGAGCCCCGAGCCCCCCTGGCCCGATCACGTGCAGGGCATGGCGTTCTCGCCGTTCGGCTCCGGCCAGGATCCGGTGCCGCAGATCCTGCCTACACCGGAGCAGATCGACGCCGACCTGCGCCTGCTCGCCGGCAAGGTCACGGCGGTGCGCACCTACTCTTCGCTGAAGAGCCTCGGGCAGATCGCGGACATCGCCGCCCGGCATCAGCTCAAAGTCGCGCTCGGCGCCTGGCTCGATCGCAACCTGCAGACGAACGAGGCGGAGATCGCCGCCGCGATCGACATCGCCAACCGTCATCCGAACGTCATCCGCCTGGTGATCGGCAACGAAGTCATCCTGCGCAACGATCTGAGCGTTGCCGACCTGTCGCGCCAGCTCGATCGCGTGCGCGCAGCGGTCGAGCAGCCGGTGAGCGCGGCCGAGCCCTGGAACGTCTGGATCGCAAACCCGGAGCTGGTCGAGCACGTCGACTACATCGCGGTGCATCTCCTGCCGTACTGGGAGGGAATTCCCGTCGAGCAGGCGGTCGACTATCTCGCGATGCGCGTCGAGCAGCTGCAGCGCGCGTATCCCGGCAAGCAGGTCGTCATCGCCGAGGTCGGCTGGCCGTCCGAGGGACGCACGCGCGAGGCAGCCGTCGCGTCGACGAGCAACGAAGCGATGTTCCTGCGGCGTTTTCTGCAGCGTGCGCGCGACGAAGGCTATCTCTACTACATCATGGAAGCGTTCGATCAGCCATGGAAGGCGCGCTACCAAGGCGCGGTCGAAGCGTACTGGGGCGTGTACGACGTGGATCGCGAGCCGAAGTTTGCGTTCGTCGAACCGATCGTGCGCATTCCGCAGTGGCAAACGCTCGCTGCGATCTCGGTTGTGCTCGCATCGATGCTGGTCGCACTGCTGTTCGTGCACAGTCGAACGCTCGACGCGCGCGGCCGCAGTCTGCTCGCGATCGTCGTCTATGCCGTCACCGCGGCAGCGGTCTGGATCATTTACGACTACTCGCAGCAGTACATCACGCTACGCAGCGTGCTCGTCGGCGGACCGCTGATGCTGGGCATGTTCGTCGTGATCGCGGTGTTGATCGCCGAAGCGCACGAATGGGCGGAAGCGCGCTGGTCGAGGCCGCGGCGCCGGCCGTTCGCGATCGCGAGCGCCGACCCTTCTCTGCCGAAGGTGTCGATCCAGGTGCCCGCGTACAACGAGCCGCCGCAGATGCTGATCGAGACGCTCGACGCGCTCGCGCGGCTCGACTATCCGGACTACGAGGTCATCGTCGTCGACAACAACACGAAGGACGCAGCGGTGTGGCGCCCGGTAGAACAGCATTGCGCACGGCTCGGCGCGCGCTTCCGCTTCTTCCACGTCGACCCGTTGCCGGGCTTCAAGGCCGGCGCGCTGAACTTCGCGCTCGCGCGCTGCGCGGCGGACGCGCAGATCGTCGCAGTCATCGACAGCGACTACCAGGTCGAGCCCGCGTGGCTGCGCGATCTCGTGCCCGGCTTCGCCGAGCCGAAAGTCGCGATCGTGCAGGCGCCGCAGGATTATCGCGACGGCGGCGAGAGCGTCTTCAAGGCGATGTGCTACGCGGAGTATCGCGGCTTCTTCCTGATCGGCATGATCACGCGCAACGAGCGCAATGCGATCATCCAGCACGGCACGATGACGCTGGTGCGGCGCCAGGCGCTGGAGCAGGTCGGCGGTTGGGCGCAGTGGTGCATCACGGAGGACGCCGAGCTCGGCCTGCGCCTGTTCGAGCACGGCCACGAGGCGCAGTACGTGCCGCTCAGCTACGGCCGCGGGCTGATGCCGGAGACGTTCGCCGACTACAAGAAGCAACGGTTCCGCTGGGCCTACGGCGCCGTGCAGATCCTGCGGGCGCATGCGCGAGCGCTGTTCTCGCACGCCGACGAGCGCCTGACACGCGGCCAGCGCTATCACTTCGTCGCAGGCTGGCTGCCGTGGCTCGCCGACGGTCTCAATCTGCTGTTCACGATCGCCTCGCTGGTCTGGTCGTTCGCGATGATCGTCGCGCCTCACCGCATCGACCCGCCGCTGATCATGTTCTCGGCGCTGCCGCTGGCGCTGTTCACGTTCAAGCTCGTGAAGCTCGCGCATCTTTACGCTGCGCGCGTGGGCGCCAATATCCGCCAGACGCTCGCCGCAGCGCTTGCCGGCCTCGCGCTGTCACCCACTATCGGCGTAGCAGTGATCAAAGCCTTGTTCACCCGCAACCAGCCGTTCTTCCGCACGCCGAAGAGCAAACAACCGCATGCTGTCGCGGCAGGATTCGCCGCGGCACGGACGGAGAGCCTGATGCTGCTCGCGATATTGCTTGCCGCGCTGGGCCTGACGCGTCAGCTCGCACTCGGATCGCAGCTGATCGTCGGAATTCCGGAGGAGCTGAAGGGCCCGGATGTTTCGGTCTGGGTGGCGGTGCTGCTGATCCAGGCAGTGCCGTACGGCGCGGCGGTGCTGGTCTCGCTGCTCAGCGCGCTGTCGCTGCCCGCGCGCTGGCTTGGGACGCTGCCCACGCAAGTAACCGCAGTGGCCGCGCAGTCGGAGCGGTGAGCTATGCCAACGCTCGAGGACCGGTGGAGCGAGATCAGCCCCTTGCTCGACGAGGCGCTGGAGCTGCCGGACAGCGCGCGCGAGTCATGGCTCGAAGATCTCGAGCGGCGCGCACCCGAGCTGGCTGCGCACGTCAGGTCGTGCCTGCTGCAGGTCGCGGAGCTCAATCAGCAGCAGTTCCTCGAAGCTCCGATCCGTCGTCACTTGCCGGTCGGTCTCGCAGGCCGCGCCTTTGGCGCGTACACGCTGGACCGGCAGCTCGGCTTCGGCGGCATGGGCACGGTCTGGCTGGCGCATCGAAGCGACGGCCGATTCGAAGGACAAGTGGCGGTGAAGCTGCTGAACCTCGCGTTCGTGGGGCATCCATCGGAGCAGCGGTTTGAACGCGAGGGCAGCGTGCTCGCCCGCTTGCAGCATCCGAACATTGCGCGTCTGCTCGATGCCGGCGTCGACGCCGATCGTCAGCCGTATCTCGTTCTGGAATACGTGCAGGGTGAACGCATCGACAGGTACTGCAACCGGCACGGTCTGGGCATCGAGCAACGCATCCGGCTGTTCCTCGACGTGCTCGCCGCCGTCGCGCACGCGCACAGCAATCTCGTCGTGCATCGCGATCTCAAGCCCTCGAACATCCTCGTGACCGGCAAGGGCGAGGTCAAACTCCTCGATTTCGGCATCGCCGCGCTGTTGTCGCGCGACGGTGACGATGTCACGCCGCTGACGGGTCACATCGGGCCCGGGCTCACGCCAGGCTATGCCTCGCCCGAGCAGTTGCTCGGCCAGCCGATCACGACTGCGACCGATGTCTATGCGCTCGGAATCGTGTTGTTCGAGCTGCTCGCCGGCAGGCGCCCCTGGTCCACCCATGAAGAACCGAAAGCGGCGGCGGAAATGCTGCAGCTGACGCTCGAGGCGGATGCGCCGCGGCTGTCGGACGTCGCTTTGCAGACGCAGTGGCGGCGGAGCCTGCGCGGCGATCTCGACAATATCGTTGCGACGGCGCTGCGCAGGACTCCTGGCGAACGCTATCGGACCGCCGAGCTGCTGGCGCAGGACCTGCGGCATCACCTCGCTCACGAGCCTGTCTCGGCGCGGCCGCGGTCGGTTGGATACCTCGCCGCGAAGTTCGTGCGACGGAACCGGGCGGCGGTGGCCAGCGCGAGTGTCATGGCCATTGCGCTGATCGTTGCCGGTGCGTTCTCGCTCTGGCAGATGATCGAGGCGAACCAGCAGCGCCGGCACGCCGAGGATCAGGCCGCACGCGCGGAGTTCGCCCGCGACTTCGCGGAATTCGTGCTCACCGATGCGGGCACGACCGGGCGCCCGTTCACGACGGCTGAGCTGCTGCTGCGCGCCGAGCAAGCCATCCCGGCCCAATACGGCTCGGTCGACAACCCGGCCGCGATCGAGCAGCTCATCAAGCTCGGCATGTTGTTCGCCCGGGTCGGGCAGTACCGCAAAGCGCTGGAGCTGTTCGAGCGGGCGAACGCTCGCGCGCTCGCGGGTAACTTTGCCGAGCTCAGATGGCAGTCCGCGTGCGAGCTCGGTCGACTGCACCACTACGCCGGGCGCGTGCGGCAGGGCGCTGCGTTGCTGGAGGCTGCGATCGCGGACCTGCAACGACACTCGCCGGATTCGCCCGCACTGATCGAATGCCTCGAGCAGAAATCGGATCTCGAGCTGACGCGGCAGAACGTCCCCATGGCCATCGCGACGGCGCAGGCGTCTCTCGCGCAGGCGCAGCGGTTGTTTCCGCGAGCCCCGCTCCACTGGATATCCCCACGCGTTCAGCTCGCAACGTCGCTGCGCGCGCAGGGCCACTTCAAGGCCGCAGACGACATGCACCGCGGCACGCTCGACCTGCTGAGGCAGCTCGGTCGGGAGCGCACGGCCAACGCCGTGCTCCTGTACAACAGCTGGGGCATCGTGAAAGCGGATATCGGCGACCTCGCGGGCGCGGCGCAGATGTTCGAGTCCGCGCTCGCGGTCGGTCGTGCGCTCTGGGTCGGCGCCGCGCCGGACCAGTGGGTCAGCGTCAGCTACGGACGACGGCTGGTGCTGCTCAACAGGCTCGATGAGGCCGAACAGCATTTCTCGAGCGCCCTGCGCCAGTCCGGAGGCGAAGAAGATGCGGAGATGCAGATCGGCGCGCTGATCGGCCTGCTCTCAGTGAATCGCGAGCGGGGCGACTTCGCGGCGGCGCGCGCGGCGCGCGACCAGGCCGAGCAGTTCATCCAGGCCCATCTGCCGCCCGAGCACAATCAGCGCCAGAACTTCGTCTTGGAAAGTGGCTTGCTGGATCTCGCGGACAACTCACTCGACGACGCCAGGGCGCGGCTGCAACAGGTGCTCACGGAGTTCCAGAGCGCGAACCGGCGCCTCACGGACCAGATCGTCGCGCTTGCCGCGCTCGCGCAGTGCGCGTTGAAGACTGGCGACCCGAGCCGTGCAGCGGAGCTTGCGGCGCAAGCAAGCGCGCTCGCCCGGAAGGTGGCGGTACCGGGCCACTCCTCGTACTGGCTGGGCCTTGCGCTGCTCACACAGGTCGATGTGGAACAGGCGCTGGGACACTCTGGGCGTGCGCACGAGCTGTCTGCGCAGGCGCTCGCGCAACTCACTCCGACGGTGGGCGCCGATCATCCGCTGACGAAAAAGGCGGCGGCGCTCGCCGGAGCAGAGTCGGGCTGAACCCGACCTACAGTTTGATCATGACGTGCCGCGGCACCGTGTAGTCCTCGAGCGCGTACACCGACAGGTCCTTGCCGTAGCCGGAGCGCTTGAGGCCGCCGTGCGGCATCTCGCTCACCAGCATGTAGTGTGTGTTGACCCACGTGCAGCCGTATTGCAGTCGCGCAGCGACGCGCATCGCCTTGCCGATGTCGTTGCTCCACACCGACGACGAGAGCCCGTAGTCCGAATCGTTGGCCCAGGCGATCGCCTGGTCCGTGTCCTTGAAGCGCGTCACCGAGACGACCGGGCCGAACACCTCGCGCCGCACGATCTCGTCGCTCTGCTTCGCGCCCGCGACGACCGTCGGCTCGAAGAAGAAACCGCCGCCGCTGCGCGACTTGCCGCCGGTGGTGATCTCGATGTGGCGGCTCTTGTCGGCGCGACTGACGAAGCCGGCGACGCGCGAGCGCTGCTTCGCGCTGATCAGCGGGCCCATCTCCACGCCCTCCTCGTCTTGCCGGCCGACCTTGATGGAGGCGGCTGCGCTGGTCAGGTCCGCGACCAGCTTGTCGTAGATCTTCGGTCCGGCGTAAATGCGGCACGCAGCGGTGCAGTCCTGGCCGGCGTTGTAGAAACCGAAGACGCGCACGGCGCTCACCACCGCCTCGCGATCGGCATCGTCGAACACGATCACGGGCGCCTTGCCGCCGAGCTCGAGGTGCGTGCGTTTCGCGCCCTTCGCAGCCGCCTGTAGCACCTTCTCGCCGGTCGAGACGTCGCCGGTCAGCGAGATCATCGCGACCTGCGGTTGCGAGATCAGCGACGCACCGACCGTCGGACCCTTGCCGTGCACGATGTTGACGACGCCCGGCGGCATCAGCTCCGCCAGCAGCGTCGCGAGCTTGAACGTCGTGAGCGGTGTCTGCTCGGACGGCTTCAGCACGATCGTGTTGCCGCCCGCCAGCGCCGGCGACAGTTTCCACGCCGCCATCATCAGCGGGTAATTCCACGGCGCGATCGACGCGACCACGCCGATGGGATCGCGGCGGAGCATGCTCGTGAAGCCGGGCAGGTATTCGCCGGCAACCGCGCCGTGCAAGGTGCGGGCAGCGCCTGCGAAGAACCGGAACACGTCGACGATCGCCGGAATCTCGTCGTTCATCATCGCGGCGTACGGCTTGCCGCAGTTCTGCGACTCCAGGCGCGCATAGTCGGCCGCCTCCGCTTCGATACGGTCCGCAATCTTCAGCAATAGCGCGGCGCGGTCCTTCGGCACGGTGGCGCTCCACGCGGGAAATGCCTTCGCTGCAGCAGCCACTGCGCTCTCGATCTGGTCCAGCGACGCCTCGGCGACGGACACGAGCGGCTTTGCGGTCGCGGGGTCCAGCACGTCTTCCTTGGCGCCCTTGCCGGCGACCAGCTTGCCGTTGATGAGCAACTTCGTATTCATTCGGAACCTCGCCGGGTGAGACGGTAAGCGAGCAGGATCGGCACGAACGTCACGATCATCACCACGACCGCGACCACGTTGGTGATCGGCCGCTCGCGCGGCCGGAACAGCTCGTTGAAGAACCAGATCGGCAGCGTGCGATCGTGGCCGGCGGTGAACAGCGTGACGATGATCTCGTCGAACGACAACGCGAACGCCAGCATACCGCCGGCGAGCAGCGCGCTCGCTGTCTGCGGCAGCACGATGTGCCGGAAAGTCTGCCAGCCGTCGGCGCCGAGATCCATCGATGCCTCGATCCAGCTGCGCGGCAGGCGGCGCAGACGCGCCACCACGTTGTTGTAGACGATGACGATGCAGAACGTCGCGTGGCCGGCGACGATGGTCCAGAAGCCGGGATCGAGGTGTGCGCTCTTGATAGCGGAGAGCAGCGCGATGCCGGTGATGATGCCCGGCAGCGCGATCGGCAGCACGAGCAGCACGGTGATGCTCTCCTTGCCACGGAAATTGCCCCGCGCCATACCCAGCGCGGTGAGCGAGCCGAGCAGGATCGCGAGCAGAGTCGCGACGGCGGCGACCGACAGTGACAAGCGCATCGCCGCCCAGATGTCGGCGCGCGCGAATGCCGCCGCAAACCAGTGCAGCGTCAGTCCCGGCGGCGGGAACTCGTATGTGCGATCGGCCGTCGTGAACGCGTATAGCACGATGACCAGCACCGGCAGATGCATGAACGCAAGCACGGCATACGCAGCGAGCCGCGCGCCGAGCGACGGCTGATTCCAACGCCGCCTATAACGCATCGAATGCTCCCGCGCGCCTGGCGATAGCGAGATAGATCATGATCAGCACGATCGGTACGACGGAGAACGCCGCGGCCAGCGGGATATTGCCGGCCGTGCCCTGCTGCTGATAGACCATCATCCCGATGAAGTAGCCGGGCGCGCCGACGACGCTCGGGATGATGTAGTCGCCGAGCGTCAGCGAGAACGTGAACACCGATCCGGCGGCGAGACCGGGCAGCGCGAGCGGCAATGTGACTCTGCGAAACGTCTGCAGCGGCCGCGCGCCGAGATCCGCGGATGCCTGCAGCAGCGACTCCGGCACTTTCTCCAGCGCGGCCGCGAGCGGCAGGATCATGAACGGCAGCCACATGTAAACGAACACGATGAACATGCCGATGTAGGACGCCGACAGCGACGGACCGCCGATAGCCGGAATCCGCAACACGGCCTCGAGCGCCGCGCCGAGGCCGACGATATCGAGCATCCAGCTGAGGATGCCCTGCTTCGCGAGGATCAGCCGCCATGCGTACACCTTCACCAGGTAGCTCATCCACATAGGCAGCATCACGCCGACGTAGAACAACGCCCGGGCGCGCGGCGAGGCGTAGCGGACCATGTAGTTGGCGATCGGCAGCGCGATGAAGCCGCAGGCAATCGTCACCGCAACCGCCATCGACAGGGTACGCAGAATGATGTCGACATTGGCCGGCTGCGTGACGACCTGCTTGTAGGTCGCGAGCGTCGGCTCGTACACGACCTTCGCCGTGAACTCGTCGATCGCATACATGCTCTGCGCGAGCAGTGTGAACAACGATCCCAGGTACACGGTGCCGAACCACAGCAGCGGCGGGATCAACAGCAGCAGGACGTACAGATTCGGCCGCCGATAGAGAAATGTGGACAGCTCTCTCACGGCGACTCCGCGGCAGTGAGCGCAACGGCATCGGCGCGCGACCATTCGAGGCGGACGCGCGCGCCGATCCTGAAATTGCCGTCGATGCTCACGTCTGGCAGCGCCGCAGCAAACATCTCGCCGCTTTCGAGCCGCACCTGCCACCGGCTCATCGCGCCGTGATACTGCACGTCGGCGACGTCGCCGATGCAACTCATCGCGTCCGCGTCGGGGGCTGCCGCCGGCGGGCGCAGCCGGATGTTCTCCGCACGGACCGCAAAGGGATCGGCGCGACCGCTGAGACGCCGGGCCAGCTCGCCGGTCACTACGTTCGCGCTGCCGACGAAGCGCGCGACGAAAGCAGTGGCCGGCCGCGTGTAAAGCGTGCGGGGCGTGTCGAGTTGCTCGATCCTGCCGCGATTGAACACGGCAACCCGGTCCGCCATCGACAACGCCTCGCCCTGATCGTGCGTCACGAACACGAAAGTGATGCCGAGCCGCCGCTGCAGATTCTTCAGCTCGATCTGCATCTCCTCGCGCAGCTTCAGGTCGAGCGCGCCGAGCGGCTCGTCGAGCAGCAGCACGCGCGGCTGATTGATGAGCGCGCGCGCCAACGAAACGCGCTGACGCTGGCCGCCGGAAAGCTGCGCAGGTCGCCGCTCGCCGAAGTGGCCGAGTTGCACGAGCTCCAGCATCTCCTGCGCGCGACGCCGCCAGTCATTCCTGTTCTGACCGCGCACACGCGGCCCGTAGGCGACGTTTTCCAGCACGCTCATGTGCGGAAACAGCGCGTAATCCTGGAACACGGTGTTCACGTCGCGCGCATACGGCGGCTCGTCCGTGACGTCGCGACCATTCAGCAGCACGCTGCCGGTATCGGGCGTCTCGAAGCCGGCGATCAGCCGCAGGCACGTCGTCTTGCCCGAGCCCGAAGGCCCGAGCATCGCGAAGAACTCGCCGGGCTGCACCGTCAGCGAGACGCGATCGACGGCGTGCACCTCACCGTAGACTCGCGACACATCGCGGAACTCGATGGCGCAAGTCATGAGGGTCGAGGCCCGCGGGCGCTACCTGCCGCCCATCACTGCGACATAGTCGGTCGCCCAGCGGCTGTACGGAACGCAAGCGTCGTTCTGCGTCGCGCACTTGGCTTCCGGCGTGCGCCAGAACTTGATCTTGTCGAAGTTGTCGATGCCGTTGGTCTGGCAACCCGCGTCGCCGAGCAGCGCGTTCTTCGCGCACGCCGCCGGCACGACCGGCACTGAGCCGAACCACGCCGCCACGTCGCCCTGCACCTTCGGGCTGATCGACCATTCGAGCCACTTGTACGCGCAGTTCGGATGCTTGGCGTTCGCGTGCAGCATCGTCGTGTCGGCCCACCCGGTGGCGCCTTCGGCCGGCACCGTGCTGGCGATCGGCTGCTGGTTCGCGATCAACGTGTTGACCTGGAAAGGCCACGAGCCGGACGCGACCACGCCTTCGTTCGTCATGTCCTGCACCTGCACGTTCGCGTCGTGCCAGTAGCGCTGGACCAGCGGATGCTGGGCGCGCAGCACGTCGAGCGCCGCAGCGTATTGCTGCTCGTTGAGCTCGTACGGATCCTGGATGCCGAGATTCGGTTTCTTCGTCATCAGGTACAGCGCAGCGTCGGCGATGTAGATCGGCCCGTCGTACGCCTGCACACGGCCCTTGTTCGCCTTGCCGTCCGGCAGCTTGCCCGGCTCGAACACGACGCTCCACGAGGTCGGCGCCTTCTTGAACACCTTGGTGTTGTACATGAGGACGTTCGGTCCCCACTGGTACGGCACGCCGTAATGCTTGCCCTCGACGAAGTGCCACGGCGCTTCCTTGAGGCGCGGATCGACGCTGTCGTACGAGGGCACCTTCGAGATGTCGATCGGCTGGACCGTGCCGCCGCGAATCAGCCGCAGCGAGGAATCGCCGGACGCGGTGACGAGATCGTAGCCGCCCTGGTTCATCAGCGAGACCATCTCGTCGGACGTGCCGGCGGTCTTGACGTTGACCTTGCAGCCGGTGCCCGCCTCGAACGGCTTCACCCAGTCGTATTTCGGGTCGCTGTCGCCGCGCTCGATGTAGCCGGGCCACGCCACGATGTCGACTTGTCCTTCGAGGGCGGTGGACGCTGCTGCATCCTGGGGCGCCGCGGGCGCCGGCTCCTGCTTCTTGCCGCAGGCCGCGACGGCGCAGGCGAGAGCGGACAGCAGAAGCACGCGGGGCACGAAAATCTCCGAACGGGAAGCACTGGTGGACCGCATAAAGGAACTCCCCTTGAAAGATGTTCTTGAGGGCCTGTTTTCGAGGACCAGTCGGCGCGGCAGTGTAACTCCTCCCGCATCCTCCTTTCACGAAGGCAGCTTTCGCCCGCTGCGCGGTCGTGCGTTTCCGCAGTTGCCGCGCACGGCCCACACGCCGACAATCGCGCCGCCATGACGGACCCCACGGTGCTGCTGCTATCGCGGATCCAGTTCGGATTCGTGATGAGCTTTCACATCATCTTCCCCGCCTTCACGATCGGCCTGGCGAGCTGGCTGGCGTTCCTGGCCGGCGCGTACCTCAAGACCCGCCGCGCCCTGTGGCGCGACCTGTACGTGTTCTGGCTGAAGATCTTCGCCGTCGCGTTCGGGCTCGGCGTCGTCTCGGGCATCGTCATGAGCTTTCAGTTCGGCACGAACTGGGCAGAGCTCTCGACGCGCGCCGGCAACATCCTCGGGCCGCTGCTCGCGTACGAGGTGCTCACTGCGTTCTTCCTCGAAGCGACGTTCCTCGGTGTGATGCTGTTCGGCTGGCGCCGCGTGCAACCGCGGATGCACTTCTTCGCCACGTGCATGGTGGCGCTCGGCACGCTCATCTCGACGTTCTGGATCATCGCCGCGAACAGCTGGATGCATACGCCGGCCGGTTATCGCATCGTCGACGGTGTGTTCGAGCCGGAGAACTGGTGGCACATCGTGTTCAACCCGTCATTCCCGCTGCGGCTCGCGCACATGACGCTCGCCGCGTTCATTACCACGTGCTTCGTGATCGGCGGGATCAGCGCGGTCTACCTGCTGAGGCAGCGGCACCGCGAGGCTGCCCAGCTCATGCTCAAGCTGTCGATCTGCTTCGCCGCGATCGCAGTGCCGCTGCAGGTCGTGGTCGGCGATCTGCACGGCCTGAAAGTCCGTGACCATCAGCCGATGAAGCTCGCCGCGATCGAGGGCCATTGGGAAACCGGACGCGGCGTGCCGTTGCTGCTGTTCGCCTGGCCTGACCCGGCGCGCGAGACGAATCACTACGAGGTGAGCGTGCCGAAGCTCGGCAGCCTGATCCTGACGCACGAGATCGACGGCGAAGTCGCGGGACTGAAGGAAGTCGCGCCCGAGCTGCGGCCGCCGGTCGCGCCGGTGTTCTTCGCGTTCCGCGTGATGGTCGGCATCGGCGTGCTGATGCTCACGCTCGTCGCGTGGTCGGCGTTGCAGTGGCGCCGCGGTCGTCTGTTCGAGTCGAAGCTCGTGCTGCGCGCGTGGATGCTGATGACGCCCGCGGGCTTCATCGCCGTGCTCGCCGGCTGGTACACGACGGAGATCGGCCGGCAGCCGTACGTCGTGTATGGCTTGCTGCGAACTTCCCAGGCCGCGACCGTGATCGACGCCGGCAGCGTGCTCACTTCGCTGATCGTCTTCGCGACGGTCTATCTGTTCGTCTTCATCTCGGGCACGTACTACCTGCTCAAGCTGCTACGCAAAGGTCCGCAGCCGGTCGAGCAGGCGCTGCTGCATCCCGAGCACAAGACTGCGCAGCGCCCGCTCTCGATGCCCGAAGAGCCGATCGAGGGCCGCAGCTGATGGACGGCCCGACCCTTTTGCCCGTCGTGTGGTTCGGCATCATCGCGTTCGCAGTCCTGATGTACGTGCTGATGGACGGATTCGTGCTCGGCATCGGCATCCTCTCGCTGTTCGCCGAGGACGATCAGCAGCTCGATAACATGATGAACACGGCGGCGCCGATCTGGGACGGCAACGAGACCTGGCTGGTGCTCGGCGGCGCCGGACTGCTCGCCGCATTCCCGAAGGCCTACGCGGTGATGCTGTCCGCGCTCTACCTACCCGTGCTGTTGATGCTGGTCGCTCTCGTGCTGCGCGGCGTGTCGTTCGAGTTCCGCTTCAAAGCGACGACCTCGCGGCGCATATGGGGCGTGTGCTTCGCGGCGGGCTCGATCGCTGCAGCCTTCGCGCAGGGCCTGATGCTCGGCGCGATCGTCGAGGGCATGCCGCTGCAGGGCGGAAAGTATCTCGGCGGTGCGTTTGCCTGGTTCAGCCCGTTTTCCATGCTGACCGCGGTCGCCGTCGTGTTCGGCTACGCCTTGCTGGGCAGCACGTGGCTGATCATGAAGACGGACGGGGCGCTGCAGAACGTCGCGTTCGCGCTGACGCGGCCGCTGGTCGTGGTCGTCGTTGCTTTCATGGGACTGGTCAGCACGTGGCTGCCGTTCCTGAGCAGCCAGGTGATGTCGCGCTGGTTCGAAGGCGGGAATTTCCTGTGGCTCTCGCCGGTGCCTGTGCTCGCGCTGGCCAATGCCGTCTGGCTATGGCAGGCAGTCGTGCGGCGCGCGGACTACATGCCTTTCATTCTGGCGCTGACGTTTTTTGCGCTCGGCTTCGTCGGGCTGGTGATGGGCATCTGGCCGAACCTGTTGCCGCCGGATCTGACGATCTGGAAAGCGGCGGCGCCGCCGCGGAGTCAGGGGTTCGTGCTCGCCGGCACGCTGATCATGCTGCCGGCAGTGCTCGGTTACACGTGGTGGTCATATTCGGTGTTCCGCGGCAAGGTCGCCGCGGACAGCGGCTATCGCTGAGACCTGCGCGCCTAGGGCCGCAGGGGCCGATGCACGCCGCCGCCGCCGAACAGCCCTTTGCGAACGGGTTGCAGTCTCGAGGGGGATCGGCGCATGGCGAAACTCCGAGGTTGAAGCCGAGCGTGAAGAGTGCCCCAGGCGCGCGCATCGGTTCAAGCCGACCGAAGGACAGGCAGCGCACCGCGGCCTTAAGATGCGTGAGGTGCCTGCCAAGACCCTGCAACAGATCCTCGACGAGGCGCAGACCCTGCCGCCCGACGAGCGGTTGCGCTTCATCCGCGAAGCTTGCGCCACCGATAGCGATCTGTACGCGAGCGCGATGCACGAGCTCGAATCGCGGCAGCAATGGTTCGGCGCGGACAGCGGCGCGGAACCGGAGGGCGCCGAGGAAGACGCGGACGCCGTGCTCGATCTCGCCGGCGAGCGCGTCGGCCCGTATCGAATCGTGCGCAGCCTCGGACGCGGCGGCATGGGCGAAGTGTTCCTCGCCGAGCGCGCCGACGAGCAATTCCAGCAACAGGTCGCGATCAAGCTCGTGCGGCGCGGACTGCTGTCGCGCCAGGTACAGGGCCGACTGAAGCTCGAGCGCCAGATCCTCGCGACGCTCAACCATCCGAACATCGCGCGGCTGTTCGACGGCGGCACGACGACCGACGGCACGCCGTATATCGTCATGGAGTATGTCGACGGCGAGCCGATCGACATCTATTGCGATTCGCGCTGCCTCAGCGTCGCGCAGCGGTTGCGACTGTTCCAGGTCGTCTGCTCGGCCGTCCACCGCGCGCACCAGAACCTCGTCGTGCACCGCGACCTCAAGCCCTCGAACATCCTGGTGACGCGCGACGGCACGCCGAAGCTGCTCGACTTCGGCATCGCCAAGATGCTCGACGACCGCCAGATGATGCACACCATGGCGGTCACGCAGGCCGACTACCGCGTGATGACGCCCGACCACGCCAGCCCGGAGCAGATTCGCGGCGATCCGATCACCACGGCCAGCGACACGTATGTGCTCGGCGTCGTGCTGTACGAGCTGCTGTGCGACTGCAAGCCGTTCACGCTCAAAGGCAACCGACTCGGCGACCTGGAGCACGCGATCTGCGAGGAGACCCCGCCGCCGCCCAGCGTCGTCGTGCAGGCGCGGGACGACACTGCGGAGATCGCCAGACAGCGCGGCACTACCCCGGCACGGCTGCGCCGCGAGCTGGCCGGCGATCTCGACAACATCGTGCAGATGGCGATGCGCAAGGAGGCGGAGCGGCGCTATTCCTCGGTCGAGCAGTTTGCTTCCGATATCGATCGCTACCTGCAGGGCATGCCGGTGCTGGCGCGCGCAGATGCATGGAGCTACCGCGCCGGGAAATTCGTGGCCCGCCACCGGCTCGTGACTGCGCTGGCGGCGGCGTTTGCTGCCGTTCTGATCGGGTTCTCGCTGACCACCTACCTGCAGTCACAACGTATCGCAGAGGAACGTGACGTAGCGGAGGCGGAGCGATCGCGCGCGCAGGCTTCGCAGCAGCGTGCCGAGGCAGTGCTGCAGTTCATGACGGATTCGTTTCAGCTTGCCGACCCGTCGCACGCGCGCGGCAAGGAGATCACTGCGCGCGAAATCCTCGACCAGGGCGCGGCGCGCATCCGCACGGAACTGAGCGCGCAGCCCGAGCTGCAGGCAACGCTGCTCGACACGATCGGCAGCGTCTACCTCAGCCTCGATCTGCCGGGCGATGCTCAGCCACTGATCGAGCAGGGCCTGCAAGTGCGAAGGCGCTTGTACGGCGAGCAGCACCTGGACGTCGCGCGCAGCCTCTACAGTCTCAATCGGGTGTACGAAAAGAAAGGGGACCTGAAGACCGCCGAGCAGCTCGCCGTCGACAGCCTCGCGATCAACAGCCTGCTCAAGGGCGCCGACAGCCTCGAGGCAGCGGGGAGTCTGTGCCGGCTCGGTGTGATCCAGCACGCCAAGGGTGAGCTCGCGCATGCCGAGCGGCAATTCAACGAATGTCTGCGCATTCGCACGGCGCGGCTCGGTCGCGACCACCAGGACATCACGGTGCCGCTCGACAACCTTGCGCGAATCGCGCAGGAACGCGGCGACTTCGACACTGCGGAGCGTCTGTACCGCGAAGCGCTGCGTATCGACCTGCGCACGCGCGGCAAGGACCATCCGCAGTACATCCGGCACCTGCACAATCTGGCGACGGCGCTCCATGAGAAGGGCGACCGCGACCAGGCCGAGCCGCTGTATCGTCAGTCCGTCGCGCTGTTCCAGCAGGTGCTCGGTCCGGAGCACTCGGAAACGATCCAGGCGATCGGCAATCTCGGTCGCCTGCTCATGGATCGCGGGCGACTCGACGAGGCGCAGGAGGCATACGAGACCGCACTGAAGGCGAGCCGCAAGGCGCATCCCGAGCCGCATGTGGACGTCGGCTACAACCTCGTGAATCTCGGCAAGCTCGCGTTCCGTCGCGAGCGTTATCCGGAGGCAGCGCAGCGCTTCCGCGAGGCACTCGATATCTATCGCGTAACGTTGCCGCCTGGGCACGGCTACACCGCCGTCGCTTACACGATGCTCGGCCGCACGTTGCTGGAGTTGAAGCAGCCGCGCGAGGCGCAAGCCGAGCTCGAACGCGCAGTCGACGAATTCTCCAAGGAGTACCGCGACAGCGCCTGGTACGCGCAGGCGCGCGCAGCGCTCGGTCGCTCCCTCGCGCTGCAAGGCCGGTTCGATGCTGCCGAGCCCGCCCTGATCGAGAGCTATCCGACACTGCTGCGGTCGCAGCCCGACGATGAGATGACGGCGCACGTCAAGCGCTGGATCGATGACTTGTACCGCGCAAAAGGCAACCCGCAAGCCGGCCAGGCGTACTTCGCGCGTCTGCAAGCCCTCCAGCGCAACGCGCGCACCCCATAGCCCTATCGTCCGGCTCGCGCGCGCGCCCGCAATCGCGCAGAATTCCGCCTTCGCACGCCACCGGCCAACAACGAGCTGAAGTCAGGGAGAGCCCCCATGCGAATTCTCATCGCCGACGATTCGACGAGCCTGCCGGCGTCGGTGCAGGACATCTTCGGGCGCGCGCCGGTCGGCGCGTCGGCAGGTAAGACGCCGAGCGTGGAAAGCGTGGTCATTGCGCTGGGCGGCAGTGTGGCCCCCGCAGCTGCCGCTGCACCGGCGAAGAGCATGGGCCGCGACACCGGCAGCAGCGACAGCTGCCCGCCGAGCGAGCCACTCCCGCCCTGCCCGCCGTGCAGCCTGCACGATCAGCCGGAGCTGCTCGCGACGATCCTGGATGCGATCGGCATGGCGCTGCTGAACCGCGGCTGCATCGAGGCCGGCAGCAAGTTCGTGGTTGCGGCGCTGGAGATCCGCCTCGCGCACTTCGGCAAGAAACATCCCTACACGGCGGCGAGCTACAACAGCAACGCGCGCGTGCTACGCATTCGCGGCGAGCTCATCGAGGCCGAGAAAGAGGTCGGGAAAGCCATCGTCATCAACCGCAAGGTGTACGGCAGCAGCGGCTTGCCGCTGGCCGCCAATCTGAATGAGCTTGGCGCCGCGCGGCTCTACCAGGGCGACTTCAAGGGCGCGCTGAAGGCAGCCGAGAGCGGCCTGGCGATCCTCAGGAAGCGCGGCGTGTACAACGAGGATCCGAACACCAGCCGCCTGCTGGATGTGAAAGGCCGTGCGCTCGAAGGCCTCGGCAAGCTCGCAGCGGCGGCGAGCGCGCTATCGCAGGCGCTGAAGCTCGATGAGAAGCAGGTCGGCGCGGATCATCCGAAATACGCGACGCATCGGGCGAACCTGGCGACCGTGCAGGAACTGCAGAAGAATCTGAGCGCAGCCCGCGAAGGCTACGAGCACGCCGTGCGCGTTTACGACACCGTGCTGGGGCGCACCGGCCATCCGAACCTGATCGATACCTACGCGAACCTCGGCTCGCTGCTCGTGAAGATCGGCGATTTCGCTACCGCGAAGGACCATCTCTGCAAGGCGCTCGGCCTGAACGAGCAGCTGCGCGGCGCAGATCACACGCTGGTCGGCAACGATCACGCCAATCTGGGCCGCTATTACTTCGCGAGCGGTAACAAACAAGCCGCTGCGGACGAGTTCCGCAAGGCGCTGGAGATCTACAAGCAGAACGTCAAGCGCAGGCGGCTGCCAAAGAATCACCCGTACATCGAGGAAGCGCAGACCTGGCTGAAGCGCACGGGCTGCTAAAAAAACGCCGGCGGTCTCGTGGACGGCCGGCGTAACGCTCTCACGGGGGAACCGAATTGCGCGATTGATCCTCGCCCCGAACGCCCGACCGCGCCATACGCCCAAAGGGCGGGGCTGTGACGCCGGTCTCACTGCGCTGCACCAAAGGGCAATTGGCGTGTGCCCTAGTGCGGACGTACGATGGCCCGCAACGCAGATCAGGACTAGAACCGTGTCGTGAGCAGCAGGGCCGCTGCGATTTCTTCATTGGCAGAATGTGTTACCGGGGACCTGTCATGAAAATTCTCATCGTCGACGACCATCCGCTGTTCCGCGCCGGGTTTCACGCCGTTCTCGAGCAGAGCGCGCTCGAGGCGGGAGTGCTCAGCGTCTCTTCCATGAACGAAGCGCTGCAGAGCCTGCAACGCGATCCCGACATCGGCCTGGTCCTGCTCGACATCCATCTGCGCGGCGACGATGGCTTCAACGCGCTGAAGGTCATCGGCCAGAAATTCCCGACTACCGCCTGCATCATGATCTCCGGCGACGAGCAGCCGGGTGTCGCCTCGCGCGCGGTCTCGGCCGGCGCTTCCGGGTTCATTCCGAAATCGTTCACGGCCGACGAGATGATCGTCGCAATCCAGAAAGTGCTGGCCGGCGAAGTGTTCGTGCCCGCCACTGCCGACCTGACGGCGGCGCCGGATACCAACGGCCTCACGCTGCGTCAGCTCGAAGTCATCAGCATGTTGGGTCGCGGCTTCTCCAACAAAGAGATCGCGCGCGCGCTCGACGTCGCTGAGCGAACGGTCAAGGCGCACGTCAGCGCCGTCTTCGAGGCGCTCAACGTGCGTAATCGCACGCAGGCAGTGCTGGTCGCGCAGCGTCGCGGGTTCCTGCCCTCGACGCCGGCCGGTCTTCCGCCCTCCAACACGCCGGCCTACGCGAACGCCCGCTGACGTCGTCAGCCGACATGGATGCCGCCCTGCTCCGACGCGTTGAGCAACAACGCATCGAGATGCTTTACGACAATACGCTGGCGGTCTCCGGTTCGGCGTTGTTGATGGCTGCCCTGATCGCGGTGATCGCGTGGCCGCACACGCGCGTCGCCAACATCGTCGGATGGGGCGGCGCCGCGTTGCTCGTCCAAGCCTCGGTGCTCGCGCTCTCGGCTGCCTATCGCCGCGCCAGCGACCGCGAAACCGCATCACGCAGCTGGGGCTGGCGGCTCGCCGCTGCAGCCGGCGTCGCCGGCGTCGTCTGGGGCTCCGCGGCATTCGTCCTGGTCGGGCCCGACAAGTCGCTGCCGCTCGCGCTGATCTCCGCCTGTCTCGCCGGCCGTGCGACGCTGAGCATCATCACGCACGCACACTTCCCACCGGCGCTGCACGCGTTCACGGTGCCGATCTTCGGCCTGCTGGCGTTGCGCTATGTCACGCTCGGCGGGTATGGCAACGCCGCGCTCGGCGTGATGTGGATCGCCGTGCTCGGCTACGTGCTGCTGTTCGTCGATCGCCAGTCGCGCGCCGTGGTCGCGCAAATACGCCTGCGCTACGAGAACGAGCAGCTGGTCGGCCAGCTGCAGCGCCAGAACACGCTCGCCGAACAGGCGCTCGTGCGCGCCGAAGAGGCGAATCGCTCGAAGTCGCTGTTCTTCGCCGCCGCCAATCACGACCTGCGCCAACCGCTGCACTCGCTTGGATTGTTCGCCACGGCGCTGCGCAACAACTCGGCTGGCCGGTCCAGTCAGGCCCTGGTCGACCAGATCCTGCAGTGCACGGAATCCCTCGAGCAGCTGTTCGACAACCTGCTGGACATTTCCAAGCTCGATGCGGGACAGGTCGAGGTGAAGCGCGAGATCGTGCCGGTGGACGCCGTGTTCGACCGGTTGCGGTCCACGTTCTCCGGGCCCGCACAGGACAAGGGGCTGCGCATGTCGGTGCGGCGCTCGAAGGTGACGCTTGCCACCGACGCAACGCTGGTGTTCCGCGTGCTGTCGAATCTCGTGTCGAACTCGCTGCGCTACACGGAGAGCGGCGGGATCCTGGTCGCGTGTCGCAGGCGCGGCAATGTCGCGAAGATCGAGGTCTGGGACTCCGGTATCGGCATCCCGGCCGAACAGCACGAGCGCATCTTCGAGGAGTTCTATCAGCTCAACAATCCGGCGCGCGACCGCAGCCGCGGGCTTGGGCTCGGACTCGCGACCGTGCGCCGCATCGTACAGCTGCTCGGCCACCCGCTGTGGCTGAGCTCGACCGTCGGCAAGGGCTCGCGCTTCACGATCGAAGTGCCGGTGGCCGATCCGACGCGCGTGCAGTCGATCACGCAGACGATCGAGCAGAAAGTACCGAACCTGATCGGCGGCAAGCTGATCATCGTCATCGACGACGAGGAATCGGTGCGCCTCGGCATGCAGAGCCTGCTGGAGAGCTGGGGCTGCAAGTGCGTCGCCGCCACGGACTCGGCCGAGGCGTTGCGCAACCTCAACGGCAAAGGGCGCACGCCGGACTTCATCATCGCGGACCTGCGCCTGCGCGGCGACAGCACGGGCATCGATGCGATCCGCGAGCTGCGCACCGAGCTCGGCAACTCGATCCCCGCGGTGCTCATCTCCGGCGACACGGCCACCGAGCAGCTGCGCAAAGTGAGCGCAGCCGGACTGACGATGATGCACAAGCCGCTGAAGGCTGTACGATTGCGCGCACTGCTCAATCACGAGTTCGCGAAGCGCATCGCTTAATGTCTTCCTATCTGCTGTTGAACAAGCCCAAGGGCGTCATGACTGCGACCCGCGGCGGCGCCGGACGGCGCACCGTGCTCGACTTCATCCCGTTTTCGCTGCGGGGCGAGCAGCGCTGGTACTCGGTCGGGTTGCTGGACGCCGACTCCACCGGGCTCGTGCTGCTCACCGACGACGCTGAGCTCGCTCGGCGGCTCGATCATCCGAAGCTCGGTGTGCTGAAAGAGTACCGCGCGCTGTGCGCCGGGCTCGCGGACAACGAGCAGTTGCACAAGCTGCGCGCCGGCATGTACCTGGTGAATCCGGCAGCCGACGGCACGAAGACTACCCAACGGGCAGCGATGGAATCCGTGCAGATCCTCAAACGATATGTCGATCGCGCGCGCGGCGACCGGACGCTGCTTGGGGTAACGGTCCGCGAGGGCGAGCCGCGCGAGATCCGCCGGATGCTCGCGCGCGTCGGGCTCAAGCTGCGCGAGCTGGAGCGTGTCGCGATCGGACCGCTGCGCGGAGCGGGACTGAAGGCCGGCGCAACGAAGTTGCTGGGGAAGAGGGATGTGGAGAAGCTGCGCGCGGCGGTGTTGTCAGCCTGACTTCTTCTCCACGGGTCTCACCAACCCTTCCTGGGCCACCGACGCGACCAGGCGCCGCTCGCGATCGTAGATCTGCGCGCGCGTGAGCCCGCGTGCGCCGCCGGCAAACGGGCTGATCGCGTCGACCAGCACCCATTCGTCTGCGCGGCACGGCCGATGAAACCACATCGCGTGGTCGAGGCTCGCCATCATCACCTGGCCGGTCATCATCGACACGGTGTGCTGGAGCACGACGGTGGGGGTCAGAAAGTAGTCGGACAGATAAGCAAGCGCGCACTGCTGCGTCAGAGCGTCGTCCGGCAGCTGCGAGCGCGACTTGATCCAGTACAACGAGCGCGAGGTCTGCGCCTTGCGCAGGAAGTAATCCTCGGGGCTGACCGGCTTCAGCTCGACGATGGCCTGCTGGGTGGTGATTGCGTTCGCGCTCTTCGGCAGCCGGTCGGCGAACCTCTCGGCGAGCTCGCGGGTGCTCATCAGCTTGTCCGGGTCCGGCACGTCGATGTCGAGCGCAACCTCGTGCTCGAAGCCTTGCTCCTGCTTGTGGAACGACAGCTCCATGTGAAAGATCGGCTTGGCGCGCTGGCGCGCCACGACGCGGCGGGTCGAGAAGCTGCCGCCGTCGCGCGTCAGCTCCACGTCGTAGATCACGCCGATGTCGCTCATGCCCGCGAGCAGGAAGTAGCCGTGCAGCGAGTGCGCGGTGCGGCCCGGCTCGACGGTGAGCGCGGCGGCTTTCAGCCCCTGGCCCAGGATCTGACCGCCGAACAGCGAGCGGTTGTTGTTGATCTGGTTGACCCGGCTGCGGAACAGGTTGGTGTCGAGCTGCTCGAGCTCGAGCACTTCATGCAGGTGTTGCGGGGCGGGAGGAGGCACGATGCTGGCGGTGGTCATGCGGCAAGTCTAGCAAAGGGCTGGCCGGCACTCTGCCGGCGCTCACCGGCGTAGCGCCGCGCCTCGCCCTCCTTCGCTACTCTCCGCGCGCCATATTCGCTACGCTGCGCCCTCGAATCGGACCGACCATCGGGCTGTTTCCCGGAGGATGCATGTTCAGCCGCCTGGCCAATCTCATCAAAGGGTTTTTCTCGCTGTTCATCTCCGGCGTCGAGCGCCGCAACCCGGAAGCGCTGCTCGAGCTGGAGCAGGAGAACCTGCGCGGGCAGGTCGCGAATTTCAACCAGGGCCTCGCGTCGCACGCTGGACTGTGCGAGCGAATCATGGGCCAGGTGCGCAAGCTCGAAGCCGAGCAGAAGGACCTGCGCGCAAAAACTACCGCGCATCTGCGCGCCGGCAACAAGTCCGCCGCCGGCCAGTACGCGCTGCGCTTGCAGACAGTCGACGCGCAGGTCGAAGAGAACCGCAAGCAGCTGGAGCAGGCCGAGGCCACGTACAAGAACCTCGTCAAGGCGCGCGACGTCGCCGTGCAGACTGCGAAGGCGAAGATCGAAGGCCTGAAGGGCGCGATCAACGACATGCGCATGAACCAGGCGATGGCCGAGATCCACGAGATGGCCTCCGGCATGATCTCGAGCATCGGCGGCGCCGGCGACACGCTGAACCGGCTGCACGACATGGTCGAAGAAGAGCGCACCAGGGCGGCCGGCCGTGCGCGCATCGCCAAGGACTCGGTCGACATGAGCGGCGTCGAGGTCAAGGAAGCCGAGCTCAATGCGCTCGCCGACCAGGCGCTCGCCGACTTCGCCGCGCGTGAAGGCATCTCGATCCCGGGCGAAGCGCCGGCGCCCGCGCCGCGCTCGCTCGGCGCGACGGAAACGGGCAGCCAGGGCAGCTGAAATGCCCGCACCCCAGGGTGCGCCGGCGTGGGCGGCGGAGCTTGCGCTCGCCTACGAGAGCGGCGCTCACGGACAATTCATTCTCTACGGCAACGTGCACGACCGCGTCGCGGTCGGCGGGCACCTGATCAATCTCGCCGGCTACCTCGAGAACGATCTGCTCGCCGGCTTCAAGGTCGTGCTCGCGTACGACCTCGGCAACGGTCTGACGATCGAGCGCGGCGGCGAGCTCGTCGAGAAATGGGGCGGCGCGAATCTCAAGGCGCTGCCGCGTGAGCCGCTGGCTGCGATCCAGTACATCAGCCGCTACCTGCGCTATCTCGGCAACCTGCGCGTGCTCGGCCGCGAAGTGCAGGAGAATGTCGCGGTCATCCTGCGCGGCGCCGATGATGTCGTTCCCGCCGATGGGTCGGGCTACGAGCACGGCAGCCTCACGAGCGTGTTGCGCGACTGGGCCTCGGAGGCGCCGTTCAGCGACCTGCCGTTCACCAGCATCCTGATCGCGGACAATCTCAACGACGTCGAACGGCAGATCGCATACAGCGCGCAGGCGTCGCGCATTCGCGTGCCGCTGCCGGACGCTGCGGCGCTGGAGCGGGCGCTCGCAATCCTCAAAGTCCAGGAGCCGAAAGCGTTCGCCGACGATGCGAATCTGCCGCAGCTGGCAGCGGCACTGGTCGGCGTCACCGTCACCGCGCTGGAAAGCCTGGTGAAGATTCGCGATCACTCCGGCGAGGTGCTCGGCGCGGCGGACCTGACGCGCATCAAGAAAGATCTCGTCGAGCGCGACTCTGCCGGGCTGGTCGAGTTCGTCGAATCGCGGCGCACGCTCGACGACTACGCCGGCCAGGAGGCGCTCAAGCAGTGGCTGCGCCAGGACATCGCGCTGTGGCGCGCCGGGGATTTGAAGGCGCTGCCGATGGGCTACCTGTTGTGCGGCCCGGTCGGCACCGGCAAGACCTTTCTGGTGGAGTGTCTCGCCGGCGACGCGGGCGTGCCGGTCGTCAAACTGAAGAACTTCCGCGACCGTTGGGTCGGTTCCAGCGAAGGCAACCTGGAGAAGATTTTCCGGCTGGTGCGCGCGCTCGGCCGCTGCATGGTGTTCATCGACGAGGCGGACCAGAGCCTCGGCCGGCGCGAATCCGGCAGCGGCGACAGCGGGCTGTCCGGGCGTCTGTACTCGATGATCGCCCAGGAGATGGCGGACACCGCGAATCGCGGTCGCGTGCTGTGGTTGCTGGCCTCGTCGCGCCCGGACCTGATCGAGGTGGACCTGAAGCGTCCGGGGCGTGTCGACGTGAAGGTGCCGCTGTTGCCGACGAGCACGCAGGCGGAAAGCGCGGCGCTCGTCGGTGTGCTCGCCAAGCGCTATGGACTGGCGACGACCGATGCGCAGCTCGCAACACTGACGCCGCGCATGCCGACGCTGCTCACTCCGGGCGCGGCCGAGGCACTGGTCGTCAAAGCATATCGACGCTCGCGCACCGAGAACGTCGGCGCAGACGCCGCGCTCGAGGCATGTCTCGTCGGCTATCAGAATCCCGTTCCCGCGGACGTGCTCGAATTCCAGATGCGCATCGCGATCCGCGAAGCGACCGACCTTGCGTTCGTGCCGCCGGCATTCCGTAAATACGCCGCGCAGCCTGCGTCCACATGAGCGCCAAGCGTTCGTACCTGGCGGCGGCCTTCAACGCACGACCCCTCGGCATGCCAGTGCCGCCGAACTGGTTCGGCGTCGCGGCGTTCGTGCTGCTCGGCGCGTTCGTGAACCCGGCGTTGTGGGTGATCGGCCTCGGGCTGGAAGGCCTGTACTTGTGGACGCTCTCGCGCCATCCGCGCTTCCAGGCGACCGTCGACGCGCAGCAAGGCCAGACAGACTGGCATTCGCGCTATGCGCAGCTGAGCTCCTATCTCGGACAGGACGGGCGCGACCAGCAGGCGACGATCGAAGCACAAGCGAACGAGATCTGCGATCTGCTGTCGCGCACCGGCGCGACGGAATTGCAGATGAGCGACGTGCGACAAATGGCGTGGGTGCACCTGAAGCTGCTCGCCGCGCGCGCCTCGATCCTGCAGGTCATCGCCTCGGCGGGACGCGAAAGTCGCAACCTCGAAGAGCAGGAGCGTCGTGTAATCGATCGACTGAGCGGCGCAGCCGTCGGCGACGAGCTCAAGCGCAGCCTCGAACAGCAGCTCGAAGTGATTCGCGAGCGGCGCAGCGGCCACGCCGACGCCGAGAAGCGTCGCGAGCTGATCGAAGCGGAGATCGAACGGCTGCGCCAGCAAGTATCGCTGGTGCGCGAGCAGGCACTGCTCGCCACCGACGAGCACAGCGCCGCGGCGTCGCTCGACGCACTGTCCGCATCGCTCAACGAGGCGAACCGCTGGTTGAAGGACCAGCGCGAATTGTTTGCGGGCCTCGAAGGCCTGACCGACGAGGCCCCGCCCGCCGACCTGTTGCGTGCGAAGAGCCCGCCGCCGCGCCGGCAGAAAGTTTCGGAATGAGGAGCAGCGACTCATGATTCACATCTCCCGTCTTCGATCTTCCTGTTTTCGATCTCGGGGCTCGGCAGCAGGCAACCTCATCACGCTGCTGCTGTTGATCGGCATCATCGGGTTGGGCGTGTGGCTGTGGCTCGGCAAGGGCGCGAAGGAACAACCGACGGCCGCGACGCCGGCAAGCACGACGACGCCTGCCGGCAAGGCCGAGGCGGACGCAGATGCCCCGGTGCCGATCGAGCCCGTCGACGGCACTCCGCCGCTCGAAGCGGCCGCGACGTACACGCCGAAGGACGGCGTGCTGCAGATCGACATCAGCGAGTACGCCGGTTACGGCGGCCTGATCGTCGCGAACGGCGGCCTGGAGCCGAACCCGGAGTCGTTCTTCGCCAAGGAGTACGGCTTCAAGGTCAAGATCTCGATGAGCGAGAGCGAGACCTGGTCGCCGCTCAACAACGGCCGGCTCGCCGCGACGGCGACGACGACCGACGCGCTCGCCGTGCTCGGCCGGCAGTTCGAAGCCGTCGTGCCGGTGCAGATCGGCTACTCGCGCGGCGCCGACATGGTCGTCGTCGATCGCGGCATCACCTCCGTCAACCAGCTCGCGGGCAAGGTACTCGCCGCCTCGCAGTTCAACGAAAGCGAGTTCTTCATCCGTTATCTCGCGCAGGAAGCCGGCGTGCCCGTCGTGGTGTTGCGCGACCTCGACTCGCGGCCGGCGTCCGGCGAAGTCGGCCTCGTGTTCTACGAAGACGCGTTCGTCGCCTGCGATGCGTATGCGCACGAGGTCGGCCGCGGCCAGCCGCACCTGAACGGCTGCGTCGGCTGGACGCCGCGCACCGACGAAGTGGTCGAGAAGTCGGCGGGCAAGGCGAAGGTGCTGGTGTCGAACCGCAACCTCCTCGTCATCGCCGACGTGCTCGCCGTGAACCGCGGCTTCGCGAAGGAACATCCGGACATGGTGCGCGGCCTCGTGCATGGCATCCTCGAAGGCAACCGCCGGCTGCGCGACCAGCAGGCCGCGAACATCGGCGTCGTCGCCAAGGCGTTCAAGTGGAGCGAGGACGAGGCGCGTGACGAGCTCGCGCACGTGCACCTCGCGAACCTGCCCGAGAACCAGGCGTTCTTCGCCGGCACGATCGATTCCGCCGGCTCGTTCGGCGGCATCTTCCAATCCTCGGTGCTGGCCTACGGCGAGCTGCTGAAGAATCCCACCGATGCCGCGCGCTTCGCCGACACGAGTGCGCTCGACGCGCTCGCGAAGAAAGGACTGTTCGCGGACCAGCGCATCGCGATCGCTCCGATCAAGACGGCGACGCGGGCCGCGCTGGAAGGCGACCCGCTGCTCAGCAAGGACATCCGCTTCTTCTTCGAGCCGAACTCCGCGGTGCTCGACAAGGACGCGAAGCAGAACCTCGACTACCTCGACACGATCAAGCGGTTCCTGCAGGTCAGCCCCGGATCGACGGTGGTGCTGCTCGGCCACGTCGACAACGCGCGCGTCAAAGAATTTCGCGACCAGGGCGGCGAACAGCTGGTCAACAGCATGGCGCTCAAGGCAATGGAGCTGTCACGCCAGCGCGCCCTGGCGGTGAGCCAGGCGCTACGCGACCGCTACAAAGACATCGACGCTTCGCGCGTCGAGGTCGTCGGTCGCGGCTGGCAGAATCCGGCCGGGCCGGACAGCGAGATGAACCGCAGAGTCGAAGTGCAGTGGTTTACGCTGGAGTGAGTGACGAGGTGACGGTGTGACCGGAGTGACGTCACTCCGTCACGTTCGTCACTCCGTCACTTCTCTCTTGTTCGGCAGGAACAGCGCGCCAATCACGACAGTGAACACCGCCACTACGATCGGATACCACAGTCCATAGTAGATATCGCCGGTGAGCGCGACGAGCGCGAACGACACGGTCGGCAGGAAACCGCCGAACCAGCCGTTGCCGATGTGATACGGCAGCGACATCGACGTGTAGCGAATGCGCGCCGGAAACAGCTCGACGAGCCATGCCGCGATCGGTCCGTACACCATCGTCACGTAGATCACCAGCACCGTCAGGATCACCAGCACCATTACGTGATTGATGCGCGCCGGATCCGCGCTCGCGGGATAGCCCGCAGCCTGCAGCGTCGTTGTCAGCTGCTTACCGAAGGCCTCGTTGCGCTGCTTGAACTCTGCGGCTTCGAGCTCGCGGCCATCGAACGACACGACTGTGACGTCCCCTACACGCACCGATGCAACTGCGCCGCCGGGCGCGGCCTCGTTCCCGTACGGCGCGCCAGCCTTCGCGAGCACGCTCTTGGCGATGTCGCACGAGCTCGTGAAGCGCGCCTTGCCTATCGGATCGAACTGGAAGTGGCAGTCCGCCGGATCCGCGACGACCGTGATCGGGCTCGCCTGCCGCGCCTGCTCGATCGCCGGGTTCGCGAAGTGCGTGAGCGCGCCGAACAGCGGGAAGTAGGTCAGCGCGGCGAGCAGGCACCCGCCCAGGACGACAACCTTGCGTCCGATGCGATCCGAGAGCCAGCCGAACACGACGAAGAAGGGAGTCGCCAGCAGCAGCGCGCCGGCGACCAGGAGATTGGCCGTCTGCGCATCGACCTTCAGCGTCTGCGTCAGGAAGAACAGCGAGTAGAACTGGCCGCCGTACCACACGACCGCCTGGCCGGCCGTGGCGCCGAGCAGCGCCAGCAGCACGATCTTCAGGTTCGACCAGCGCGCGAACGAATCGGTCAGCGGCGCGCGCGAAGTCTGTCCAGTCGCCTTCATTTCGAGAAAGACCGGCGATTCGCTCAGCTGCAGGCGGATATAGACGGAGATCGCCAGCAGGAATATCGAGAGCAGGAACGGCACGCGCCAGCCCCAGGTCTCGAACTCGGGGCCCATCAGCAAGCGGCATCCGAGAATGACGAGCAGCGACAGGAACAACCCGAGCGTCGCCGTCGTCTGAATCCAGCTCGTGTACACGCCGCGCTTGCCGGGCGGCGCATGCTCCGCCACGTAAGTCGCAGCACCGCCGTATTCTCCGCCCAGCGCGAGGCCCTGCAGCAGCCGCAGCGCGACCAGCGCGATCGGCGCCGCAACGCCGATGGATGCATGCGTGGGCAGGACGCCGACCAGCGCGGTCGACACGCCCATGATGACGATCGTGATCAGGAACGTGTGCTTGCGACCGACCATGTCGCCGAGGCGCCCGAACAGGATTGCGCCGAACGGCCGGACGGCGAACCCCGCGGCGAACGCCAGCAACGCGAAGATGAACGCCGTCGTTTCATTGACGCCGGCGAAGAACTGCTTGCTGATGATCGCGGCGAGCGAGCCGTACAGGTAGAAGTCGTACCACTCGAACACCGTGCCGAGCGACGACGCGAAGATCACCCGCCGGTGCGCGCGATCGATCACTTCACGATGGCCTGGTAGGTGAGGCTCCGCGACAGAGCGCGCACGTCAGGCAAGCCGTCGCCACGGTGCTGGATCATGCCGACCTCGATCAGGCTGTAGACCGGGTCGATCCAGAACCATGTGCCGGCGTAGCCGCCCCAGTAGAACGTGCCCTCGCCGCCGTAGCCGCCAGCCAACACCGGATCCTCGACGACTGCGAAGTCCAGGCCAAACCCAGTGCCCGGGGAAAAAGTGCGCGCGCTCGCCGGTAGCACGTTGGAGCGCATCAGCTGCACGGTCAGCGGCGACAGCAATCGATGGCCGTCGAGCTCGCCGCCGTTCAACAGCATCTGGCAGAAGCGCATGTAGTCGGTCGCGGTCGACACCAGCCCGCCGCCGCCCGACGGCCCTGCCGGCTGCTTGGAGAAGTCGTCGCTCGGGTGCGGCACGAACTTCCGGTCCTTGTCGTAGGTGTAGAACGAGACGAAGCGGTTCATTTTCTCTGGCGGCACGGAGAACGCGGTGTCCTTCATGCCGAGCGGCTCGAAGATGTTCTGCTTGAGGAACTCGGGGAACGGCTGGCCCGACAGCTTCTCGACCAGATAGCCCTGCACGTCGACCGACACGCTGTAGTGCCAGCGCTCGCCCGGCTGGTGCAGCAGCGGGATCTTCGCGAGCTTGTCGACCATCGCCTGCAGGGGCTCGTCGCGATTGAGCACCTTGACGTCCGTGTACATCTTGTCGACCGCAGTGCTGCCGAACACGCCGTAGGTGAGGCCGCCGGAGTGCGACATCAGCTCGCGCATCGTCATCGCGTGATCCGGCGCGACTTGCGTGACGGCGCCGGTCTGGGGATTCACCTTCGCGACCTTGAGGTTCGCGAATTCGGGGATGTGCTTCGACACCGGATCGTTGAGCTGCCACTTGCCTTGCTCGAACAGCATCATCATCGCGACGCCGGTGATCGGCTTCGACATCGAGTAGATGCGGAAGATCGAGTCCTTCTGCATCGGCGCGGCGCTCTCCAGGTCGCGTTTGCCGGCGGCTTCGAACTCCACGACCTTGCCGTCCTTCGCGACCATCGTCACGACGCCGGCGAGCTGGTTGCCGTCGACGAGCGCCTGCATCTCGCTCTTCAGGCGGGCGAGCCGCTGCGTCGACATGCCGACGCTTTCCGGCCGCGCCGTCGGCAGGTCGGCCGCGATGGCGGCGCTCGCGACGAGGACGAGCAGCAGAAAGGAACCGAGGTGGCGCACCGATTTCATGAGTCCCCCTGTTCGTAATTGGTATTGGTCGGGTGCCAGAGTTTACACAACCGCTACCATACCGCTGTGAAGAATCCCCAATTGTCCCTGCCGATCGACGCGGTGCTGCCCGAGCTGCGTGCAGCGGTGGCCGCGCATGCGAACGTCGTCCTGCAGGCGCCGCCCGGCGCCGGTAAGTCGACCGGAGTGCCGCTGGCGCTGCTCGCCGAACAGTCGCTGTCGGCCGGCAAGATCGTCATGCTCGAGCCGCGTCGGCTCGCGGCCCGCGCGGTCGCGACACGCATGGCGCAGATGCTCGGTGAGCCAGTCGGCCAGACCGTCGGGTTTCGCACGCGCCTGGAATCCAGGACTGGCAAGGGCACGCGCATCGAAGTCGTGACGGAGGGCATCCTCACACGCTGGCTGCAACGCGACGCGACGCTCGAAGGCGTCGCGCTGGTGATCTTCGACGAATTTCACGAGCGCAGCCTCAACGCCGACCTCGGGCTCGCGTTGTGCCTGGATGCACAGGCCGAAGTCCGCGAGGATCTGCGGATCCTGGTGATGTCCGCGACGCTCGATGCGACCGCCGTCGCAAGGATGCTCGGCGACGCGCCGATCGTGACCGCGGAAGGTCAAGCCTTCGAAGTCGAGACGCACTGGACCGGTGCCGGCGCCGCACACCGCGGCGGGCGCGACATCGACATCGCCGTGCGGACGGCGCGAACGATCGCGCAGGCGATCGAGCATGACGCCGGCGACATCCTGGCGTTTCTGCCGGGGCAAGCGGAAATCCGCCGCACGCAACAGCAGCTCGAAGGGCAGAGGTTGCCGCGACCAGTGACCGTGCTGCCGCTGTTCGGCGATCTATCCGCCGTCGAACAGGACGCGGCGTTGCGACCCGGCGACGCGCAACACCGCAAGGTCGTTCTCGCTACCAACATCGCGGAGACCAGTCTGACGATCGAAGGCGTGCGCGTCGTCGTCGATTCCGGACTCGCACGTCGCGCACGCTTCGATCCCGCGACTGGCATGAGCGGCCTGGAGACTGTGCGAATCTCGCGCGCGTCCGCCGATCAGCGACGCGGCCGCGCCGGACGTCTCGGCCCTGGTGTGTGTTACCGCCTGTGGTCGGAGACCGAGCACGCCGCGCTGGCCGCGCACACGGCACCGGAGATCCTCGAAGCGGATCTCGCGCCGGTCGCGCTCGACCTGGCCGAGTGGGGGATCGTCGATCCACGCAGTTTGCGCTGGCTCGATCCGCCGCCCGCTGCAACGTTCGCGCAGGCGCGCGACCTGCTGCGCTCGCTCGATGCGATCGATGCGCACGGCCGGATCACTCCGCACGGTCGCGCGCTGGCACGGCTGGGAACCCACCCACGACTTGCCCACATGATCGTGCGCGGCGCCGAGCTCGGACTGCAGCGCCCGGCGCTGGAGATTGCGGCAGTGTTGGGCGAGCGCGATCTGCTGCGCTGGAGCGGCAGCCGGCGCGACGCCGATCTCCGTCTGCGCATCGAGGCGCTGCGCCGCGGACGCGTCGATGATCCTCACGTTGCCGCGGAGGTTCGTGTCGACGGTGGCGCCCGGCAGCGCGCTTTGCGCACCGTAGAAGTTCTCGAACGCCAGCTCGATTCGAGCGTTGCGCGGCCCAGTGCCGCGGAGGCGGACTCCGACATCGGCAGACTGCTCGCATTCGCGTATCCGGATCGCATCGCTCAGTCGCGCGGCGCGGGCGGTCGGTATCTGCTGGCGGGTGGACGCGGAGCACGCCTGACGGAAGCGCAGAGCATCGCGCAAGCCGAGTTCCTCGTCGTCGCGGATCTCGACGCGGGTGAGCGCGAGGCGCTGATCAGACTGGCTGCGCCCCTGCCGCGCGCCGCGCTGGAAACCGACTTCGCTTCGCTCATCGAGCACCGCCAGCGCTTCGAGTGGGATGCGCGCGAGCAAGCCGTCGTCGCGCAGGACGAGCGTTGGTTGGGTGCGATCAGGCTCGGCGAGCGCCGGCTGGAGAATCCGGACAGCGCGCGCGTGACGAGCGCGCTGCTCGCCGGCATCAACGAGTTGGGTCTCGACGCGTTGCCCTGGACCAAGGAGGCGCTGGCGCTGCGACAGCGTCTGGCGTTCGCACGCGAAGTCGACACACGACCGCAGCAGCCGTGGCCCGATGTAAGCGATGCTGCGCTGTCGGCCACGCTCGACACCTGGCTGGCGCCGTGGCTGACGGGGATGAGCCGACGCGATCACCTCGCACGACTGGACATGACGGGAATCGTCGCAGCACTGCTCGACTGGAATCAGCGGCAGCGGCTCGATGAGATCGCGCCGACGCACCTGCAGGTGCCGAGCGGCTCGCGGATCCCGATCGACTACTCGGCCGCGCCGACGGTCGCCGTGAGATTGCAGGAGGTGTTCGGCCTCGCCGCGACGCCCGCTGTCGGCGGCGGGCGCGTGCCGTTGACGTTGCAACTTCTGTCGCCGGCGCATCGACCGGTGCAGGTGACGAAAGACCTTGCGAGCTTCTGGGCGCGCGGCTACGCGGAAGTGAAAAAAGAGCTGAAAGGCCGCTATCCAAAGCACTACTGGCCGGACGATCCGACGACAGCCGTCGCCACTGCACGCGTGCGCCCGCGCCCGAAATAGTTCATTAAATCTGCATTAAGTCGGCGCCGACAGCGCTTTTCCGCCTCGATTCTCCTTGTGTCGCCCCAATGACAGAAGCACGCGCCTGACGGCGCTAGCCTGCACGCGAAATGAGCGCAGCAGTTAAGCACTCATTCATCGTTTCAGTCGCATCCTGACAGTGCAGAAGATAGGAGCAATTGTATGAGGAACGCTTGGGTGTTCGCGGCCGTCACCATGAGTATGGCCGCAGGTGCGAGCGCGCCGGCATTCGCATCGACGGATACGTCGTCGCACGCCGGCAAGAACGAGTGTGTGTTCGCTCGCACCATCAGCGACTTCAAGGTCCTCGATCGCAACAAGATGGTGATCTGGGCGCCGTCGCGCAGCAAGGCCTACCTGGTCGAGCTGTCGATGCCGATGCCCGAGCTGAAGTTCGCGAACACGATCGCGGTAGTCGACCGCAACCACGACGGCATGTTGTGCGGTTACGGCATGGATCGCATCGTCGCAGTCGATTCGGGCCCGGGCTTCCGCACGCCTTCGACGGTCTTGGGCATGACGCGCCTGGACGACGCCGCGCTGGCGCAGCTCGAGCAGCAGTACGACGTGCGGCTGACGCGCAAGAAGGTGGCGCAAGCGCCGGCGGCCGGCCCAGCACAGGAACAGCCGCAGGACAACCCGGGAAACAACTGACCGCCCTCACGATCCATCGAATCCCCTTGGAGCCCTCTCCCGGCAGCACATAGAATGGCTGCCTCACGTGCAGTGGAGGCGAGAGTGGCTATAGAACTGAAGGACCGGCTCGCGTCCCTGCACGCGGAGCTGGCCCGCACGCGGTCGGTCGATGATCCGGAATTGCGGCAGCGCCTGATCGAGCTGCTCGGCGACATCACGCGGCTGCTCGGCAAGCCGGCCACGGCCGGCGAGCGGCACTCCCTGACCGAACAGCTCGACGCGCTCGCGGTGCATTTCGAGGCCGAGCATCCCGCGCTCGGCAACGCCATCCGCCAGGTCGTGGACGCACTCGGCAAAGCGGGGATCTGACATGTACGACGACAACAACATCTTCGCGAAGATCATTCGCGGCGAGATGCCGGCATTCAAGGTTTTCGAAGACGAGCGCGCGGTGGCGTTCATGGACGCGATGCCGCAGTCCGAGGGCCACACGCTGGTGCTGCCGAAGGCCAAGGCACGCAACTTCTTCGACATCGAGCCGGCCGTGCTGGCCGAACTGATCAAGACGACACAGCACGTCGCGCGCGGCGTGCAGAAAGCATTCTCGCCAGGCGGCATGCGCATCGTGCAGTTCAACGAAGCCATCGCGGGCCAGACAGTCTTTCACATCCACTTTCACATCATTCCCTGCTACGAAGGCGTGCCGCTCAAATCGCACAATCGCGACTGGGCCGACAAGACAGTGCTTGCACAGCACGCCGAGCGGGTCCGGCAGGCCCTCGGTGCATGAGCGCGCAATGAGCTCCAAGATCTATCCCGTCCCCGAAGACTTCGCCGCCCTCGCCCACCTGAAACACGCCGACTACCTGCGCCTCTACCAGGAGTCGGTGCGCGACCCGCATGCGTTCTGGTCGCGGATCGGCCGGCGCCTCGACTGGCTGCAGCCGTACTCGAAGGTGAAGGACACGAGCTTCGACCAGAAGGATTTCCGCATCCGCTGGTTCTACGACGGCAAGCTCAACGTCTCCACGAACTGTCTCGACCGCCACCTGACGAAGCGCGGCGACAAGACCGCGATCCTGTGGGAAAGCGACGATCCGCGGCTGTCGGAGCGCGTCACCTATCGGCAGCTGTACGAACGCGTATGCCAGTGCGCGAACGCGCTCAAGGCGCTCGGCGTGCGCAAGGGCGATCGCGTCACGATCTACATGCCGATGATTCCGGAAACGGCGGTGGCGATGCTCGCGTGCGCGCGCATCGGCGCCGTGCATTCGGTGGTGTTTGGCGGCTTCTCGCCCGAGTCGCTCGCGGGCCGCATCGCGGATTGCGGCTCGACCGTGGTGATCACTGCCGATGAAGGCCTGCGCGGCGGCAAGCGCATTCCACTCAAGGCGAATGTCGATGCGGCGCTGGCGGCGCCGGGCAGCGAGGTCGTGAAGCACGTACTGGTGGTGCGTCGCCTCGGCTCGCTCGTGCCGATGCAGGCAGGACGCGACCGCTGGTTCGAAGACGCGCTCGCCGGCCAGCCGAAAGAATGCCCGGCCGAGGTCATGGACGCCGAGGACCCGCTGTTCATCCTGTACACGTCCGGCTCCACGGGCCAACCGAAGGGCGTGCTGCACACGACCGGCGGCTACCTCGTCTACGTGTCGATGACGCACGAGCTGATCTTCGACGTGCGCGACGACGACATCTACTGGTGCACGGCCGACGTCGGCTGGGTGACCGGGCACAGCTACATCGTGTACGGACCGCTCGCGAACGGCGCGACGACGCTGATGTTCGAAGGCGTGCCGAACTATCCGGACGCCGGCCGCTTCTGGCAGACCGTCGACAAGCACAAGGTCACGATCTTCTACACCGCGCCGACCGCGATCCGCGCGCTGATGCGCGAAGGCGACGCGCCCGTCAAGGGCTGGTCGCGCCGCTCGCTGCGGCTGCTGGGCTCGGTCGGCGAGCCGATCAACCCCGAAGCATGGGAGTGGTATCACCGCGTCGTCGGCGACGGCCGCTGCCCGGTCGTGGACACGTGGTGGCAGACCGAAACCGGCGGCATCATGATCAGCCCGCTGCCGGGCGCGATCGACCAGAAGCCCGGCTCGGCGACGCTGCCGTTCTTCGGCGTGAAGCCCGCGATCGTCGACGGCGAAGGCAAGACGCTCGAAGGTGTCAGCGAGGGCAACCTCGTGCTCACCGACAGCTGGCCGGGCCAGATGCGCACAGTGTTCGGCGATCACCAGCGCTTCATCGACACGTACTTCAAGACGTTCCCAGGCCGCTACTTCACCGGCGACGGCGCGAAGCGCGACGAAGACGGCTACTACTGGATCACGGGCCGCGTCGACGACGTGCTGAACGTCGCGGGGCATCGCCTCGGCACCGCCGAGATCGAGAGCGCTCTGGTCGCGCATCCCAAGGTCGCGGAGGCCGCGGTCGTCGGCTACCCGCACGACATCAAGGGCCAGGGCATCTACGGGTACGTCACGCTCAACGCCGGCGAAGCGCCGAGCGACGCGCTGCGCAGCGAGCTGCGTGAGTGGGTGCGCAAGGAGATCGGCGCGATCGCCGCGCCGGATCTCCTGCAGTGGGCGCCGAGCCTGCCGAAGACGCGCTCCGGCAAGATCATGCGCCGCATCCTGCGCAAGATCGCCGCGAACGAGCACGATCAGCTCGGCGACACATCGACGCTCGCCGACCCGTCAGTCGTCGACAGCCTGGTACGCGAGCGCATGAACCGGCCGGCGGATGAGAGCGCAGCGGCCGAGCCGGAGCCCGGTCCGAAGGCCGCAGCGAAGAAAAAGAAGAAAGCGACGACCTAGTCCGCCTTCGGCGCGTTCGAGCGGTTCAGCAGGCTCAGGAGCTTCAGGACGCCGATCGTCCCGGCTCCGGCCGTGCCCAGGTAGGCAATCCAGACTTCGACGACGTCGCGCTGGGTCAACGCCAGGAACACCATGATCAGCAGCAGCGCCGCAATGAGCAGCGTGCGCACGAGACTCCAGCGCAAGCCGCGCTGCGCCCGCTCCTGTCTGCGGACCTGCTCGGGTTCCGTGTTCGCCGACACGAACAGCGCGAAACTCTGGTTCATCGGACGCAGCACCGGATCGAGGCGCAGCAAGCCCGCCCGCAGCAGCCTGCGCACGGCCTCGGCCTGCTTCGGATTGGCGTAGCCCTCCTCGACCAGCTGAATCAGCAGCAGCTGCTCCCCGGCGCTGCAGTCGTTCCACTTCGTCTGGTAGTACGGCCGCACCTTTTCGAGGATCTGATCGAGCACGGCGCGACGAGTCGGGTACTTTTCGGGGTCGCTCCATTGCTCGAGCGTCTCGTCGTCGAAATCGGCGGCGATCGGCGCGGTCTCTGCCTTCACCCAGGCCGCATCCGGCGGCTGCAGCAGCGAACCCACCGCCCCGCGCCCGGTCTGCGCAGTCTCGCCGTCGATGTCGCCGAAGAACAGCTTGCGGGTGCCGAACGAAACCCACGCGAACAGCAGCGACAGCGAGCCGAGCGCGAGAATGAACCCGAACGCGCCGAACTGCGGCTCGCGCACCGGCAAGCGGCTCGCAATCACCGGCGCCACCGCGTTGCAGGCGGTGGCCTTGCCCGCCGAGTACACGAGCTTCGGCTCGTTGCGGTGCTCGAGGCTCCAGCGCCATCTCTCGTCGGCCGGCGCGACGAAAGGCTCGAGATAGCGCGAATAGGTCGTGGTCTCGTTGTACACCGGCGCGACATTCTCGAGGTATTCCCACAACGACCGCCCCAGCGTGCGCTCGTCGGCAGTGCGCGTTCCGAGACTGCGCGGCCGCACTTCCACGTCGCGTGACAGCAGCGCGCGCGGATAGATGTCCGAATCCACGTCGATGCGCCGACTGACCGTCGCACCATTGTCCGCCGCAGTCGGGATCTGCCGGAAGTCGCTGCGAATCTGACAATCGCGCCACGCGAACACGCGGCCGACATAGGCCTGCTCGCTCTTGGCCACCAGTGTCATCTGCATGCCCAGCGCAAACTTGTAGAGGCCGTAGGCCGGCAGCGCGCCGAGTAGTAGCCAGAAGATCGTCGTGCCGATGATGTGCGGCCCGAGCGGCTCGCGCCACCATCGCATCCACACGGGATCGTTGATTGCGGTGAATTTGCGTACGGTTGCAGCCGCCACAGCGACCACGAGCAGCATGCCCAGGATCCAGGTCTGCGTCCCGATGCGCAGCTGCCCCGCGGACACTGGATCCATTGCGAGGAACGAGACGATGAGCACCGCTGCCGACAGGGCGATGAGAATCGCATTGATCCGCTGCTGTCGACTCTCGATCGCTTGCGCCGGCTCTACTTGCAAGCGTAGCGCCGCGCGTGCTGCCAGCACGACGGTGAGCAACGCCGGCAACGGCAACAGCATGCTCGCGACGACGAGGGTTGCCCCACGCAGCACATCGAGAGCCAGCAGGAACAGGATGAACTGCGCACCCAGCGTCCAGACCGTTCCGCAATAGAGCGGCCGGTACAACTTCTGGCGCCGCGGCCACACCCATGTCGGCGGAGTACGCCCGTGGAGAAGGATGTAGACGAGCGTGCCCAGGAACGCGAGCAGCAGATAAAGCGTCAGCAGGATACCCGTCTGCGCCAGCAGCTCGATGTGTACCGTGCGCAGGATCTCATTATCCGAGAACGTCATTACGAACCACGGAGTGCCGGCCATCGGCTGGATATGGATCTGGTATGGACGCGTCTGATACTGCGCGTCGAACTCCGCATGGCCGTGCGCGGCGAAGGCTGCACGCACGCGATCCGCGAGTCCGTCGTCCGCGAGCAGGTTTTCGCCGACGACGGCGCGACGCTCGTCGGAATGAAACATCACCCGGCCGTCCTGATCGGCGATCGCAAAGCCGACGCCGGGCGCGAGGACTGGATAGCGGACCGCAACCGGTTGACCGGTCAAGGCGACGCCGAAGCGCTGGTCTTCCGGCGGTGAGCAGTCCGACGAGGACTTTGGCGGCTGCAGGTCGGACTTGCTGAGCTGTGAGGGCATCGCCAGCGCCGCGAAGAACTCGCCGGTGGTGAGCGAGGCCGAGGTATCGACGATGAAACCGGATGGCCACAGCCGATCCTGCTTGATCGCCTGGAAGTAGTCGCGCGCGGCCAGCGCCACCGCCGGCGTGTTCGAGCGGCGCACGGTGCCCTTGATGATCTGCATGCCGTCGCAGGGCCGCATCCAGAACACCGAGTCCAGCGGCTCGTAGCGAGTCGGAACGGCGAGCGCGACCCCAGAGCCCAGGCAGGTGTTATCCGACCGCCGCTGCTCGGGCGACAGCAGCATGCAGCTGACACGACGCGACCTGCCCTCCGCCAGGGCCTTGCGCAAATCCCCATCCTTGGCCACCTCCGCATCGTAGTCGCGCAGCTGCCGGTACATCTGGGCGAATTCCGCGGTCAGGTTGCGCTCGATCTGCGTTGCCAGCGTCGCGAGACGCTCGCGCGACCTTTCGCGCAGCTGCGCATAGGTACCCATGTCCGCCGCCGCCACGGCAAAGATCATTACGAGCGTCAGCGACGCGAGCAGCATCAGGTAGAGGTCGGCGAAGCCGATGCGCTCGCGGGGCGCGAGACTGAGAATCTTGAGGATCGGCCAGCTGACGAGCGCGAGCGTCAGCAGCACGAGCAGCAGCATGACGACCTGCGGTGCGACTTCCAGAGCCTGCCGGAACGAGCGCTGACCATCGACGAGCCCGCACAGCCGCCACGTCTTGAGGCCACTGGTGCTGTTGACGCGCGAGGGCTGACACATGATTGTGTAGCGCGTACCGCCGAGCTCCACCTTCTGCACCAGCGTCGCCGAATCGAGATCCTTGAGCGTCAGCGGCGCATCCTTGGCGCCGCCAGCAACCCTCAGCTTGTTGATGTCCAGCACACGCATCGGCAGTGCTGAAGATTTGACCGTGGCGCGCGGCGGCAGCATCGGCGAGCCGCGCTGCACGCCGATCGCGGTGCCGAGCAGCAGACCCGAATCGTCGACCATCAGCATCTGATCGAAGGCCGCGCCGAACGGAATCTGCTCCAGGAATTTCGCCAGCGGAATCTCGATGCGCAGCTCGCTGGGCTGATCGTTCGATGCGAGGGGACCGACGATCTCGACCTTGCCGTTACGCGCGTCGAGCTTGAGCGATGCGCTCGGGATGGGGGCGACATTCTCCAGTGTGGCGCACTTGTCCGGCGCGACGAGCTTCGCCAGGGTTTGGCGCTGGAAGAACGTGCACGCAAAGCTCGGCTGTGCCAGCAGGGACTGGGCGTTGGTGCGCGTGGTTTCGAGCAGGCTTTCCACCGCCTGCGCGGCGTTCTCGAGGCTGCGCAGATCGTGGCGGCGGATGTACTCGACCTGACCGATGACGTAGCCCGCGTAGATGCCGGCAGGCACGAGGATCAACGCGAGCAAAGCGACCAGTCGCCGCAGCGCGCGACTGGAGCGGTCGTCCTGGGGCTCGGCAGCGTCGTTGGCGGTGGGCTCGGGCACGATAAGAGCTCGCTCGCACAGAGCTGTGCCGAGACTAGCTCGCGCCCGTAATGTCTCCCACGGACCTAAGGGCTAAGGATCAGAACAGCCTGCCGGCGCCGGCGAGCCGCGGCCGGTAGTACTCATCGTCGAGCATGCGCAGCTCCACCGCCTGCCCGGTGCGCGGTGCATGCACGAAGCGCCCCTCGCCCGCGTAGATCGCGACGTGCGAGATGCGCCGTCCCTGCGTGCGGAAGAACAGCAGATCGCCCGGCTTCAGTCCGGCGAGGTCGACTGGCTTCGCTGCCGAGAATTGCTCCGCCGCCGTGCGCGGCACGGGAATGCCGACCTGGTCGTAGATGAAGCGCACGAGGCCGCTGCAATCGAAGCCGGTCAGATCGGCGCCACCCCACACGTAGGGTTTGCCGAGCTGCGAGAGGGCGCGCAGCGCGATCTCGTTGCCGATCGAAGGGAAGGATGCGGGAGTCGGCGCGGCGACCTGTGGCGCCGGTTGCGGCGGCCGATACGGCCGATACGGCTCGAGCGAGCAGCCCTGCACCAGCACCGCCGCAGCGGCGCAGGCAAGACCGAACTGAGCAGAGCCACGAGCCATGTCGAGCACCATCGGCAGGATGCCGCAGCCCCAAGCTAAGTTCCAGGCGCTGAACCGGCGGTGAATTACAATGCGCCCCCTGTCGTGCTTTTGATCACGGAGTGCCATGCGCACATTGACAGCCTTGCTGCTGGCCGCGGCGACGTTCAGTGCCGGCGCCGCCGACATTCCGGCCGCACAAAGCGTGCGTGCCGATGCGATCCGCAGCCACGTCGAATTTCTTGCGGGCGATTTGCTCGAAGGGCGCGCCGCGGCGACTCGCGGCTACGACATCGCAGCAGCGTACGTCGCCGCGCAATTCCGCCAGGCCGGGCTCGCGCCGGCGGGCGACAACGACACGTTCCTGCAAGCCGTGCCGCTCCTCGAAGCGACGGCCGTGCTGCCCGGCTCGTCTGCGAAGCTGGTACGCGACGACGAGACGTACGCATTCGAGTACGGCACGCACTACCTGCCCTCGGCGGATTTTCTGTCGGCGAGCTCTACGCTGACCGCGCCGCTCGTATTCGCCGGCTACGGTGTCGATGCGCCCGAGCTCGGCTACACGGATTTCGAGAGCGTCGACCTGAAAGGCCGCATCGCGGTGATCCTCAGTGGTGCGCCCGCGAAGTTTCCGAACTCGCAGCGCGCCTACTACTCGTGGAGCGAGCGCAAGTGGGGCTCGCTGGTCGAGCGCGGAGCGGTCGGCGCGATCACGGTCGCTTCGTCGGTGGACGAGAAACGCATGCCCTGGGAGCGCGTGGTCGCGATGAGCTGGACGCCGCAGATGCGCTGGCTCGACGCGGAAGGCAAGCCGCAGCGCGCCTTCCCGGAGCTGAAGCTGCGCTTCCGTTTCAACCACGAGGCGGCTGCGCGCCTGTTCGAGAACGCGCCGATGAGCTTCGAGCAAATCATGGCGACCGCCGACGCCGGCGAGCCGCAGGGCTTCGGACTGCCGGGAATGCTGACGCTCTCGGCGACGACGGGTCTGCGACGCACCGAGAGCGCCAATGTGCTGGGCGTGCTGCCTGGCGCAGATCCGGAGCTGCGCAACGAGATCGTCGTCATCAGCGCGCATCTCGATCATCTCGGGCGCGGCTCGGCGGTCAACGGCGATTCGATCTACAACGGCGCGCATGACAACGCCGTCGGCATTGCCATCATGCTGGAGATCGCGCGAGCGCTGCACATATCGAACACGAGGCCGCGACGCACAGTGCTGTTCGCAGCAGTCACCGCTGAAGAGAAGGGGCTGCTGGGCTCGGACTACTTCGCCGAGCACCCGCGTAACGACGGCCGGCGCATCGTCGCCAACGTGAACATCGACATGCCGTTGCCGCTCGCTCCGGTGCGCGATTTCGTGGCGATCGGCGCGGAGCATTCGACGTTCGGAGCGATCGCGCGCAACGCAGTGGCAGCGCAGGGCTACCGCCTGAGTCCGGACGCGACGCCCGAGGAAGTCAGCTTCATCCGCAGCGACCAGTTCTCCTTCATTCGCCACGGCATCCCGGCGCTGGTGTTGAAGAGCGGCTACCAGGGGCGCGACCCGGGCGTCGACGTCGGCGCGCTGCAGAGACAGTTCCGCGAATCGAACTATCATCAGCCAAGCGATGACCTGAGCCTGCCGCTCGATTACCCAACGGCCGCCGACCTCGCGCGCGTCGACCTGCGGATCGTGCTGGAGGCGGCGAACGCGGCCAGCGCGCCGCGCTGGAACGCCGGCGATTTCTTTGCGGAGAAGTTCGGCGGGTCCCGGTAGAATGCCCGCGGGTGAAAGATCAGCGTCCCGGCAGAGGACCGCAGCGAACGCTGCAGCGAATGAGGGAGACATCGATGAAAGATCTCAGCACCGACGAGCTCGCCGAGCTGCGCGAGAGTTTCGACAGCTGCGACAGCAACGGCGACGGCTGGATCATCGTCAGCGAATTCGCCGCGCTGCTGCTCGCGCTCGATCAGGATCTGACGGAGGACGAATGCCTGCTGGCATTCGAGATGACCGACGGCGACGGCGACGGCAAGATCAGCTTCGAAGAATTCATGGGCTGGTGGACCGAGTGAGGCCGCGCACCCGCGCCGGTAGCTCTTACAAACTGTGACTGCGTTCACACGCCCGTGCGTGGGCAGTTCGTGATCCGCTGCTCATCCTGAGCATCGCCTGCGACGATTGCGATTTTCCCTGAATCCATCCTCGGTGCCTGTCGCACTAGGCTACGCACACGCTCGCGCCGATAGCAGGTGAAGGAGAGCGTCATGAGCGAAGAGCAACACAGCCGACTGCGCGTCGGCGATCCCGTCCGATTGAAAGACAGCGACATGGACCTGCGCGGCGACGTCTGGCAGCTGCGCACCGGCCGTTATCTCGTCGTGCGCTGGCAGGACGAGTGCCGCAGCACTCACTCGGAGTCCGCAGTCGAGTACGACTCGACGCGCAGCCGCGCCGAGTGGAGCCGCAATCTCGTTCCCGACGATCGGCGCAAGAAGTAATCGAAAGCGCGCCCGCTACGGGCCTGCCTTTTCGTGCTCGTGCAGCTCGTGCGCCATCTCCATGTGCTGCTTCAGTGTGGGCAGCGTCGCGGCCGCGAACTCCTTCAGCTGCGATGGCATCTGCGAAGCCTGCGAAGCGGCCTCGAACAGCGCGACCGCCTTGTCATGGCCCTTCGCCATGGCCTTGGCGTACTCGCGATCGAACGCTGCGCCCCTCAGCTCTGACAGCTGTTCCTTCAGCGCCTGGTGTTCCGCGTCGAGGGACTGCGGCAGCTCGAGGTTTTCTTCGCCCGCGATCTTCTGCAGTTTCGCAGCAGCGGCCTGATGGTCCTTCACCATGCGTTGCGCGTACTCACGCACGCGCTGGTCCTGCGTCTGCAGCATGGCCAACTGGCTGAGCTCGATCTCTGCCTTGCCGATGACCGCCGCCTGCGTGGCGAACGATTGCGGCGATACGGTCTTGGACATTACGGGTTGCGTCGTGCGCGTCCTGTCAGTCGCCCTGCCCCCATCGAGGGTGGATTGCGTCGGACGGCTCTCGTCGGTCTGCGCCAGAGCGGCGCACGCGAACGCCTGGGATGCGATCAGGGCGGCCGATAGCAGACCGCGATGCAACTGCCGTGACATGGGCGGTCAACTCGCGATGGACTGGAGATACGAGAGCAAGGGCCGCATCGAAGCGATTGTTCCCACGGGAAAAAGCACAAAAAAAGAGGCCGTGCCTTTGGGCGCGGCCTCAAGTGCGCAGCTGTCTGCATGGCGTCCGATGGGTTCTCAGCGGGTGCCCCCATCGTCCTGGGGAGGTCCATGCGACCTGTTGCGCATTGTCCAAATCAACCACCGGAGGAGGCAACGCGCGAGCCCGGCGTTTGGGTCCATGGCTAGCGCATGTCCAGCAGGACTTCGTGCACCTTGTGGAATTCCGACGCCTTGTCGAAGAAGTGATCCGCCCCGCATTCGCGGCTCGCGGCGCGGTAGTCGTCCGAGGGGTAGTTGGTCACGACGATGATCGTCTCGGGCCGGGTCATGCCGGCGGCGCGCATCAGCTTCAGCAGGCGGAAGCCGCTACCGCCGCGCAGCTGGATGTCCAGTATCAGGACTCGGGGCTGGAGGGCACGCATGCCCTCGAGTGCCTCCTGGACGCCGTCGGCGCTGCCGACGACGGTGGCATGCGGAATATCCTCGACCGACTCGATCAGTCGCTCCTTGACCACCTTCGAGTCCTCGACGATGTAGATGGTCAGCTGGCCACGCTCCAGCGCGCGCAGCGCCGGATGCGTACCGGTGTCGCTGTCAGTGCCGGGCACGGACTCCCCGGCGCAGAGCCAGCGCCCGCGCCGGATCGGCGCCGGCGCAGCCCTACTCGACCAGCTGGTTGCGGACGGCGTAGGCGGCGATTTCTGCATTGCTGCGCATTCCCATCTTCTCGAGGATGCGCGCGCGATAGGTGCTGACGGTCTTCACGCTAAGGCCCAGCTCGTTCGCCATGACTGCGGGCGAGACACCGCGGGCGATGCGTGTGAAGACCTGCAGCTCGCGCTCCGACAGGCGGTTGTGCAGCGGCCCCTCTTCGTCGGCCGCGCATTCCGATGCGAGCAGCTCGGCGACCAGCGGCGTGATGTAACGCCGGCCGGTCCCGACAGCGCGCACCGCTTTCACCAGCTCTTCGGGCACGATCATCTTCGGCACGTAGCCGTTCGCGCCGGCACGCATCAGGCGCACGGCGAAGCTACGCTCCGGGTGCATGCTCAGCACCAGGATCGCCAGCTCCGGACGGTCGCGTCGCAGCTGCTTCAGCAGATCGATGCCGCTCTGGCCGGGCAGCGTGATGTCCAGCACCACGACATCGACCTTCAATCCCTCGCGCAGCTGCTGCAGGGCTTCCTCCGCGGAGCCGGCTTCGCCGACCACCTGCAGATCCGCCTCCTCCGACAGCATCTCGCGCACGCCGGCCCGCAGGATCGCGTGATCGTCCACGATCATCACGCGGATCGGCGTCTGCACCTGCTGAAAGGTGTCTCGACCCTCGTTCTCTCTGGCATCCAACATCACCCGGGTACCTCCGTGAGTTCATCCACGAGATCGGCATGCATGCCGGTGATCTCGATATCGGGCCCCGCCGTGGCTGCATAGTCCATGACCAGCCCCTGCGCCCGGTAGGCATTGAGGCGGTTGTAGAGCGTCTTCAGGCTCACGCCCAGCAACGCAGCCGCGCGGGTCTTGTTGCCGCCGCATTTCTGCAGCGTTGCGAAGATCATCCAGCGCTCGACGTCGGCCAGGTTGGTGCCGACCGGCACCTGGAGGACCGAGAGCTCCCGTAACTCCGCGCGAGCGTCGGTGTCATGCCCCAAATACGCGCGCGCGTCGCGTGCCGGAACAGTGTCGGTCATCGGGTTTTCCATACGATCGCCCCTATACAAACGCTGGCCTTATGCGGCCTTCAGGTGACACAACCGCATGGCGGTGCCGAAATGTTCCCGACATTGCGCGATTCATTTCACGCCGGGCCCGGGAAGCGCCCCGGAAGCGTCCACGTCAGCCGTGTCCTACGCCGCGCTCCAGGCCGTGGACTTGCCGGGATTCGGGATGAACGCCTCGACCACGGTTCCCCGGCCGCTGGCCGGGCGGCGGATCGCGAACGTGCCCCCCATCTCGCGCACGCGCTCGCGCATGCCGACCACGCCGTGTGACTTGGGCTTGGCCAGCGCCTCGTCCGTCAGCCCGACCCCGTCATCGGCGATCCGCAGCCGCACACCGTCCGGCTCGCGGGCCAGGCTGATCCGCACGTGGCCCGCCTGCGCGTGCTTGGTGATGTTGGTGAGCGCCTCCTGCGCGATGCGGTAGAACGCGATCGACCAGGACGGGTCCAGGTCGTCGAAGTCCTCGTGCACCTCGATGTCGCAGGGCAGCCCGGTGCGCCGGGTGAACTCGCGGCAATGGGAGCGCATCGCGAATGCCAGGCCGAGGTTGTCCAGGTGGCTCGGACGCAGGCCCTCGATCACCTCGTGCTTCAGCTCGACCGTGTCGGCCAGCATCTGCAGCACACGCTGCAGCCGCTCGCGCACCTCGCGCGAGCCTTCCGGCAAGCGGCGCTGGATCCAGTTCAGGTCCATGTTGATAGCGGTCAGGTTGCTGCCGAGCGTGTCGTGCAGCTCGCGCGCCAGCTTGGCTTTTTCCTCCTCCGACACGCGGATCAGGTGCTGCGACAGCTCGGTGAGCTCGGCGGTGCGTTGCTCGACCAGGTCGTTCAGCCGCTGATTCGCCTCGCGCAGCGCGCGATTGGCGCTTTCGCGGTCGCGCATGTAACGCTGCAGCAGCTTGTTGAGCGCGATCAGCACAGCCACTGTCACGACCGTCGCCAGCACGGCCACGCCGGCGCCGACCCACATGTCGCGCAGCACTTCGCGGCGCGACGCCTCGATGCGCGAATCCTCCTCGCTCATCATGCGATCGACGACGCCGCGGACGCGGTCCATCGTCTGCGTCGCCCGGTCGGTACCGGCAACGTCCGCATTACCGTGCGGCCCCGGCTGCGGACTGCTGCGAATCGTCTGTTCCAGCCGGCTGACGGCGGCCGTCGTCAGGCTTTCGAGCGACGTGATGTCCGCGAGCCGCTTCGGATCGGCCACGGTCAGCTGGCGCAGCAGGTCGATCTGCTTGCGCCAGCTGCGCATCGCGACGTGGTAAGGCTCCAGGTAGCCGCTCTGGCCGGTGAGCAGGTAGCCGCGCTGCGCGGACTCCGCCGCGGTGATCACGGATTGGAAGGTGATGAGCGCGCGCTTGATTTCAGTGGAGCGCGCGTAGTGCGCGTTGGAATCCATCGTCGCCGCTGTGTTGATGATGAGCAGCGATGCGTTGATCACGAGCAAAGCGATCGAGACCACGATGATCGCGATGACGTGCAGCGGCACCCGCCCGCCCGTCTCGGGCGGGAGCATGTGCGGCGGCGGTGCGGAGCTTGCGGGCTCCATCGGGTCGGCGAAGGGTTGCAATGGATCGTCCCGGTCGTCCGTGGATCGCCCACAAAAGGGTGCGAACCAGAAACACTGAAACGTGTGCGCGCATTTTCTGGTTCCGCCGTCGGGATTTCCTGCCCGCGGGACCGGGCGCCGCGGCGAATTTTTGCAACGGAACCCGCAGGTTGGGGCGGGGGTTTCTCCGATAGGTAGCCAACAGGAGACACCGACATGAAGGGGAACGCATTTTTGATCGCCGCAATCGCCGGGCTCGCGCTCGTAGGCTGCAACAAGGCAGAATCACCCGCCGAGGTGCAGCACGACGTAGCGGACGCGCGCGCCGACGCGCAGCGTGACGTAGCGGACGCACAGGCGGATGCGCGCGAGAACACGGCCGATGCGCAGAAGGACATTGCCGACGCGCAGGCCGATCACGACGCAGATGACGTTGCCGACCAGGCGCAGCAGGCGAGCGAAACCGGGGCCAAGAACGATTACCGGGTCGCCGTGGCGCAGGCCGAAGCCACGCACAAGGTCGCATCGGAGAAGTGCGAAGCGATGAGCGGCGACGCGCAGAAGGCGTGTAAGGACCGTGCGGATCGCGATCTCGATGCCGCGAAACGCGCCGCCGAGCAGCGTCGCGACGGCACGGGCTAGCGAGCACGTTCGAGGTCAGTTGTCGAGGAGATGGGGAACATGAAGCACAGAAGCACGGCGGTCGCGTTGCTCGCCGCCCTGATGGCTTCGGCGGTGGTGGTCGGCTGCTCCAGCGCGCCGACACAACAGGCGGCCGGCGAGGCCGTCGATGACGGTGTCGTGACCGCCAAGGTCAAGGCAGCGTTGGTCGCCGATCCGGTGACGAAGGCGCACCAGATCAACGTCGAGACGTTCAAGGGCACCGTGCAGTTGAGCGGCTTCGTGGAATCCGATGAGGCGCGCACTCGCGCCTTGCAGCTGGCCCGCGACATCGACGGCGTCAAGAAGGTCAAAGACGCCATGGAAGTGCGACGCGGAAGTTAGCAGGTCGGGCTTCGGCCCGACGATCGACACGGCGCATCCAGGCGGGCGGCGCAAGTCGCCCGCCTTTGTCGTCACTGCGTTGCAAAAAGCGCGATTTGCATCCGGCCAGACCTCGCGCGCGTATACTCACGCGCTCCGTTCAGGAGCGTCGTTTAACACTCAAATTCAACGAGGAATGGCATAGATGGCCCACGACAAGACAAGCTCGGTGAAGAGGGTTTCCGGCCTGGCGCTCGCGGCGGCGGCTGCGATCGCGTTCACGGCCGCGCCCCTGTCGGCCGCGAATGCTGCCGACGAAGCGAAAGTGAAGTGTGAAGGCGTGAATGCGTGCAAAGGCACGAGCGAATGCAAGACTGCGAAGCACGACTGCGCCGGCAAGAACGCTTGCAAGGGCGAGGGCATGAAGCAGATGACAAAGGCGGAGTGCGACGCCGCCAAGGCCAAGGCGAAGAGCTGATCGATGAGGCTCATGGCGGCGCGGGCTTTCCACCGCGCCGCCTTCTTCGATGTCCACTTCTTTGGGATTCGGGCTCGGGCTGCGGCCCCAGCACTATGAGGCACTGCTCGGCGAGCATCGCGGCAGCGTTGCCTGGCTCGAAGCCCTGACCGACAACTATCTCGTTCCCGGCGGCCGGCCGCTGCATTTCCTCGAGCAGCTGCGCGCGCACTACCCCGTGGTGCTCCACGGCGTCTCGCTGTCGATCGGCAGCACCGACCCTCTAGATCTCGACTATGTGCGCGGCGTCAAGGCACTCGCGGCACGCGTCGAGCCGGCGTGGATCTCGGATCACCTGTGCTGGACCGGCGTCGATGGCGTCAACCTGCACGACCTCATGCCGCTGCCCTTCACCGAAGAGACCGTGCGTCACGTAGTGAGCCGCGTGCACGCCGTGCAGGACCTGCTCGGCCGCCAGCTGGTGCTGGAGAACGTCTCCACCTACGTCAGCTTCGCGGCCGACGAGATGACCGAATGGGAATTCCTGCGCGAGATCGCCACGCGCGCCGATTGCAAGCTGCTGCTGGACGTCAACAACGTCTACGTCAGCAGCGTCAATCACGGGTTCGATCCGCTGGCCTATCTGCGCGGCGTACCGGTCGAGCGCGTGCAGCAGTTCCATCTCGCCGGGCACAGCAACATGGGCGAGTACCTGATCGACACGCACGACGAGCCGGTGTGCGAAGAAGTCTGGCAACTGTACGCCGCGGCTGTGGCGCGCTTCGGCGCGGTCTCCACGATGATCGAGCGCGACGACAAGATTCCCGACCTGCCAGTGCTGCTCGCCGAGCTGGATCGCGCACGGTCCATTGCGCTGACCGCCGAGGCCGCGTGACAGCGCTCGTCGGATTGCAGCGCGATCTGCAACGTCACGTGCTCAGTGGCGACGCTGCGATCGTCACTGCTGTGAATGACACGCCGGCGGTTCCTGTCGCGACCCGGCTCAATGTCTACTCCAACGCTTACCGCATTCGGCTGGCCGACGCGCTCGCCGCGAACATGCCCCGCCTGAAGGAGCTGCTCGGCGAAGAGCAGTTCAGCGCGGTCGCCGGCGCCTACGTCGACGCGCATCCGTCGCGGTTCGCATCGATCCGCTGGTTCGGCGATCGCCTCGCGGAGGTCCTCGCCCAAGCGCATCCTTCGCAACCGTGGCTCGCCGAGCTGGCTCGCTGGGAGTGGGCGCTCGCGTCGTCGTTCGATGCAAAGGACGCAAGCGCCGTCGGCGTGGAATGCCTCGCCACCATCGCGCCCGGCGACTGGGGCGAGCTGCGTCTGCAGTTTCATCCGTCGGTGCAATACCTGGAGCTGGCGACGAACGCGCAGGCGCTGTTCAAGGCCCTGTCCGAAGAGCAGCAGCCGCCGCAACCGGCGATTCTCGCAAGTCCGCAGCCGTGGCTGCTGTGGCGACAGGATCTCAAGACGCAATATCGCTCGCTCGATGCAGCCGAGAGCGCCGGCCTGCAGGTCACGCGCGCCGGCGGCACGTTCGGTGCGATGTGCGAAGTTCTCTGCGAGTGGCACGACGCGGACGAGGTGCCGCTGGCCGCCGCAGGCATGCTGAAGCGCTGGATCGTCGAGGAACTGTTGGTCAGAGTGTCGGCATGAAGCTGTACACGTTCTTTCGCAGCTCGGCTGCGTTTCGCGTGCGCATCGCCCTCAATCTCAAGGGGCTGCAGTACGAGTCGTTGCCGAAAGCGTTCGCGCGCAACGAGCACCGCGCGCCCGAGTACCTGGCGCTCAATCCGCAGGGCCTGATTCCTGCGCTCGCGGTCGACGGCGTCGTGCTGTCGCAATCGCTGGCGATCATCGAATACCTCAACGACCGGCATCCCGCGCCGCCGCTGCTGCCGGACGATCCGCTCGACCGCGCGCGAGTGCGCTCGATGGCGCTGGCCATCGCCTGCGAGATCCACCCGCTCAACAACCTGCGTGTGCTGAACTACCTGCGCGACTCGCTGCAGCAGGACGACGCAGGCGTCGGCACGTGGTACCGCCACTGGGTGAGCGAGGGATTCCGCGGCCTGGAGCTGCAGGCGCAAGAGTTCTCCGCCAAGGGCCGCTATTGCTTCGGCGATGCGGTGTCGCTGGCGGACGTGTTGCTCGTGCCGCAGATGTTCAACGCGCGGCGCTTCAAGACCGATCTGACGCCGTTCCCGACGCTCGTCGGCATCAGCACGCACCTGGAAGCGCTGCCCGCGTTCGCCGCCGCAAGGCCCGAAGTGCAGCCCGACGCCCAGTGACAGCAGTCGTGCGGCCAGCAGGGAGCCTGGTGTGTGTCGGCGTCGGCATGACCCTGGGCTCGCACCTCACACCGCTCAGCCGCAGCTACATCGAAGCGGCGGATGTCGTCTTCGCCGCGACTTCCGACGGCATCGTCGAGCTGTGGCTGGCGAAGATGAACCCGGACGTGCGCAGCCTGCAATCGTTCTATAGCGAAGGGAAATCGCGCGCCGAAAGCTACCGGCAGATGGTCGCGGCGATGCTGACGGAGGTGCGCGCGGGCAAGCGCGTCTGCGGCGCCTTCTACGGTCATCCCGGCGTGTTCGCCGGCGTGCCTCACGAAGCGATCGAGCTGGCGCGTCGCGAGGGCTACGACGCGCGCATGGAGCCGGGCGTCTCGGCCGAAGATTGCCTGTACGCCGACCTGGGGATCGATCCGGGGCGCTACGGCTGCCAGCACTTCGAGGCGAGCCAGCTGATGCTGTACCGGCGCCGTATCGATCCTTCCGCCTATCTGGTGCTGTGGCAGGTCGGTGTTGCCGGCGACCGATCCCTGATGCGGTTCGCGACCGGCGCGGACTATCGCCAGGTGCTCGTCGACGTACTGATGCGCGACTACGATCCGGGACACGAGGCGATCGTCTACAAGGTCGCGACGCTGCCAACCCAGCAGCCGCGCATCGACCGCACGACCATCGCGCAGCTGCCCGCGCTCGATATCGACATGCACGCGACTGTCGTCATTCCACCGGCGGCCGCACTGGAGCCCGACGATCAGGTCCGCGAGCGGCTCGCGGCGCTCGATCGCGCGGGGCGGACCGCTTGAATTCATCCACCAGCCCGGCGGGGGTCGAGTTCAGCAGCGCGCGGCTGCTCGTGCGCTCGATCCGCGAAAGTGACCAGGAGCTGTACTGCGAGCTCTTTTCGCAGGCAGAAACGATGCGCCACATTGGTCCGCCGTGGACGCGCGCCGCTGCTGCAAAAGCATTTCGTAGCGTGCTGCGGGCGACCCGCTGCGAGCCGCCGCGGGCGGTGTTCCTTACGCTCACCCCGAAAGCTGCGCAGCAGGCGATCGGCCTGTGCAGCCTGCAGAATTTCGATAGTGCGCAGCGCACGGCAGAGCTGGGCCTGATGATCGTGCCGTCGGGGCGCGCGCACGGCGTCGCGACCGAGGCGCTCACCGCCGTCATCGCACACACCTTCTCCACATTACCGTTCGATGAACTGTGGGTCCGCTTTGCGATCGACCACGCGGCCGCGAAGAGCACGGCGCGCAGCGCCGGCCTGGTGCGCCACGCGGACGCTTCGCCCCAGGACCGGGCCGCGAACCTGTGGCGCTGGTCCGCGTACCGCAGTTCGTGGCGGCCCGCCGCGCGGGCAGCCAACCTGACGTAAGCTCGCCACCGCGACGCCACGCCACGAGGGGCAGGCGTTCTGTGCACTGCTCGGCTGCCCAGGCGCGATTTTTCCGCGTAGGCTTGCGCCGGCGATAACATGTGAACAGCCCCGGCTGCAGGGCCGCCCGACAATCGAGGAGAAAACAGCAATGACGGATGTCATCGAGTTCCTGGAGCAGCTCGGACAAAACGCCCGCTTGCGTCACGCGCCGGCCGCGGAGCTGGAGCGGGCACTCGCCGCGACCGCGATCGATCCCGAGATGCGCAGCGCGCTGCTGGCCGCCGACACGCTGCGCCTTGGCGAGTTGCTCGGCGCGCAGCCGAACATCTGCTGCCTGATCGAGAAGCCGGATCAGGAAGAGGACGAAGAGGAGGAAGAGGAAGAAGAGGACGACGAGGCCGTGCGCCTCGACTAGTCGCTTCGACCTCGTCATGCACGTGCCTGCGCAGTCGCCCACATCGCGATGCGGAGGTCCCGTCCGGCGCTTCGTGTCCGGCGGCCTAGCGACATTGTGCGCGCTGTTCGCGGCCGCTGCGCTCGCGTTGACGCCGCAGGAGGCCGACGATCTCCTGCACCGGGCGGATAGCGTCAAGTCGTCGAACCCGACGGAATTCGTCGGGCTCTTGCAGCAGCTCGATGCGCAGGCCGCGAGCCTTGCACCGCTCCAGCAGCAGTTCCTCACGTACCTCAAGGGTTGGCAGGCTGCGTATGCCGGCGACTACGAGCACGCGGTGCCGCTGTTGCAGTCGATCATGGAGCGCTCCACCGACGTCACGCTGCGCTTCCGCGCGACTGCGACGGTCGCGAACGTGCAAGCCGTGGCGACCCAGTACGACGCGGCGTTCAAGCAGCTCGGACCGCTGTTGACGCTGCTGCCGGAGGTCACGGACCAGGACGCACGCCAGCAGGGCCTGGCAGTCGTGGGCTACCTGTACAACCAGGTCGGCGAGTACGACCTCAGCCTCGGCTACGCGGACCGGATCGCGAGCGAGGATGCTTCCAGCCGCGGCGTATGCCGCAGCTCGCACATGCGGCTCGAAGCGTTGTATCGCAGCGGCAGGCTGCGGGGCGAAGTGGCGCCCTTCCTCAACGCCATCGATACGTGCATCGAAACCGACGAACGGCTGCGCGCGAACGCGATCCGCACGTACGTTGCGCGCTCGTACATCGACCAGGGACGCAACTCCGACGCGATCAAGCTGCTGAGCCAGCACTACGATGAAGCGCGCGCCTCGCGCTACCGGCGCCTGATCTCCGAATACGAGTCGCTCCTTGCGACCGCCTACCGCAACAGCGGCGACGCGGCGGCGGCGCAGCGGTTCGCGCTGCGTGCAATCGGCGATGAGCCACGCAACCAGAATCAGTACACCGAGCCGCTGGTCACCTCGTACCGGCTGCTGTATCAGCTGGCGCAGGAACAGGGCGACATCAAGTCCGCACTCGACTACCACGAGAAGTACGCGGCTGCGGACAAGGGCTACCTCGACGACGTCAGCGCGCGGCAGATCGCATACGAGCGCGCGAAGCACGAAGCTGCAGCGAACCGTCTGCAGATCGACGCGCTCAACAAGCAGAACGAAGTTCTGCAGCTGCAGCAAGCGCTCGGCAAAAAGGCGGTGGAGACCAGCCGGCTGTATATCGCGCTGCTGATCCTGGTAGCCGTCTTCATTGCGCTGTTCGCGTATCGCACCAAGCGCTCGCAGCTGCACTTCATGAAGCTCTCGCGCATCGATGGCCTGACGGGCATCGACAACCGCCCCTACTTCATCGTGCAGGCGGAGCGCGCGCTCGAAGCCAGCCGCAAGCTGCAGCAGGAAGTGTGCGTGATCCTGTGCGACCTGGATCACTTCAAGTCGATCAACGACAGATACGGGCACGCGACCGGCGACCACGTGCTGCGCCAGGCGGTGCTGTCGTGTCGCACTCATTTGCGGGCCAGCGACCTGTTCGGCCGCTTCGGCGGCGAGGAATTCTGCATCCTGCTGCCGGGCTGCAGCCTCGCCGACGCACGCCAGCGCTGCGAGCAGGTGCGCGCCGCGATCGCGACGGTCGCCACGGACGCCGCCAACCCGGGCTCGACGATCTCCGCCAGCTTCGGCGTGGCCGCGACCTCGTCCTCGGGATACGAGCTGCGGCAGCTGCTCGCGCACGCCGACGCCGCGCTGTATCGGGCGAAGTTCGCGGGGCGCAATTGCGTCGTGCTCTACGACACGATGCATGCGGTGGGTATCAAGAAAGATGTCGTGTTGAGTCAGGCTGAAGCCTGACATCCGTTGCTGGTACTTTCGGCCGATGCGTCGTACGCTGCGCGTCGCGCAGCATCCTGATGTTACTTTCCCCGGGTTCTGCAATGCGTTCTACGGCGCGTTCCGCAAGCGACGACCGACAAGCTGCCCGCGTACTCGAGGGCGGCTTCGCCAGCCTGCGCTTCCCGGCTGAGCTGGAAGCGAAGTTCCGTCACCATCACTTGCTGGCCTCGCAGCGCTGGGTGCGCCTCAGCATCCTGGTCGCGCTCGGCACCACGCTCGGCTTCGCGATGATCGACCACTGGGTCATCCATTCCAGCAACGCCGTGCCGGACCTGGTGCGCTTCGGCCTGCAGGTGCCGGTCATCCTGTTGTGCCTGCTCGCGACCATCATCAAGCCGCTGTACATGCGGATCTACGTGCCGGCGATCCAGGTCGCCGCACCGCTGTTCGGCATCGGCAGCGTGGTGCTGGCGTGCTATGCGGAGCCGCAATTCGCGCCGCTGGTCGGCGCCCGCCTGCTGCTCGTCGCATTCTTCCTGTACTTCATGCTGGGCATGCGCTTCGCGCCGGCGTTGCGCAGCAACCTGATCGTCCTCGGCGCTCTCGTCGTCGCCGGGCTGAGCGCAGCGATCGCGCCGCAAGCGGCGATCTACCTCGCGTTCGCAGTGCTGTGCGCCAATGTCATCGGCGGCGCAGGCGCCTATGCGCTGGAGCACGCCAATCGCACGGCGTTCCTCGAGCGTCAGCTGCTCGGCGAGATGGCGGCGCTCGATGGCTTGACGCGTTTGCTGAACCGTCAGACTTTCGAAACGCGAGTCAGCGACGTGTGGCGCGAGGCGACGGCGCGACAACTGTCGATCTCGGTGCTGATGATCGATGTCGACGACTTCAAGCGCTACAACGATCACTACGGCCATCTCGCCGGCGACGATTGTCTGCAGCGCATCGCGGAGGCTGTTCGCACTGGCGTTGCAGGCAACCCGGCCGACCTGCTGGCGCGCTACGGCGGCGAGGAGCTCATCGCCGTGCTGATCGACCGCGGTGCCGCCGACGCCGAAGCGGCAGCACAACGCATCGTTGACGACGTGGCTGCGCTCGCGATTCCGCACGCGGGCTCGAGCACCGGTGGCACCGTCAGCATCAGCGTCGGCGTCGCCACGCATCACCCCGCTGCAACAGCTTCCTACCAGACAGTCGCGAGACTCGCGGACAACGCGCTGTATGCCGCCAAGCACCAGGGCCGCAACCGCTGCGTCTGCGTGAAGATGCACGTCCCAAGTACGACGCCCACCGCCTCCGGCTCTCGCCGGGGTCCCCAAGAAATCGTTCCTCAGGCCCGTCAGAGCCCGTAGCCCTCGATACGATTTCCCGGGGTGGCTATGATGCCGGCCCCATGAAAATCGTATTTGCCCTGCTCGCATTCGTCGCCGGCGTTGCCGTCGCCCAAACTCCCG
>DATEML010000036.1:0-9832 GCA_035275585.1 Steroidobacteraceae bacterium
GGCACTGCTAGGGCCAGCATCTTCAACGGAAATAACCAGCGAGCGGGTATATGTCTCATCGACACCTGTTGTCGCCAGTCGCGACTAAGCGCGACCGCGACGAGGTCCGCGACGCCACTGCGAGAGTTAAATTCGTCAATCCACATCCAACTCGACGAACTTGCCCCAGCGAACACCGCACGGATCGTTGAGGTCAATTGCCCCTCGCTGCCGAAAGTGTTCGCGTGTCGAACACCCTGAGCACCCGATCGACGGGGATCCGCGCGTCGCTCACGTAGGTTCATCACCGCCTTCAAGTCTCTCTCCCTAAGCAAGCGCGAGAATGCCCTTCGGCGTCCGCGGAGTCAAAGGCTTGAAGTGCCACACGACATTGAGCGACAACCTCAACGCGCCGACAGGGTGTTGAGTTGGTCCGTTCCAGGGCGACAATCATTGTCCTGCACCCAACTGGCCACCATCGCTCTAGAGCCTGAAACCTCGAGTCTTCACGCCGGCTGCAGTTGCACGTGCGGTGCCCTCGGGAAGGCGAAGGCGATCGCCGCCGCGCCGAGCGCGAGACCGAACGAGGCGACGAACAGCCAGGAGTAGCCGCCGAAGCTGTCGAAGATCCAGCCGCCGATCAACGGACCGAGCGACATGCCGAGACTCGACAGCATCGTCGCCGCGCCGAACACCGTGCCCATGATCGACTGACTGAAGTAGTCGCGCGCGAGTACTGCGTACAGCGGCATCACGCCACCATAGGCGGTGCCGAAGATCAGCGCGAGCCCGTAGAACTGATCCAGCTCGCGGACGAACGGATACGAACCGATGGCGATCGCTTGCGTCAGGAGTCCGGCAATCAGGATTTTCTTCACTCCATAGCGATCCGCGGCGACACCGAGCAGGAGCCGGCCGCCGAGTCCTGCCGCTCCTTCGACGCTGTAGATGCTGACTGCCGCCATCGGCGCGATCCCACAGGACATCGCATAACTGACCATGTGGAAGATCGGACCGGAATGCGCCGCGCAGCAGGTGAAAAAGGTCAGACCGAGCACGATGAACTGCCGCGAGCGGAAGGCCTGCGCAACCGAGGTGATCGCCCCTTCTGCGTCGCCCGCAGCGGCAGCTCCAGCCATCGCCGCCGCAGGACGCCGGCGCACGAGGAACGACGCGGGAATCAGCAGCACCCACGCGAGCACGCCGATGACGAACATGGCCGTGCGCCAGTCGTACGCGGTGATCAGCCAGCGCGCAAACGGCGAAATCGTCAGCGGCGCCACACCCATGCCGGCCGACACGAGCGACACCGCGAGACTGCGCTGCTTGTCGAACCAAGCCGTCGTCTCCGCGATCATCGGCGCGAAGAACGTGCTGGCTGCGAGCCCCACGAGGACGCCGTAGGTCAGCTGAAACTGCAACAGCGAGGTGGCGCGGCTCGCCAGGCACAACGCCAGCCCGAGCAGCAGTGCGCCGATCATGACCACGATGCGAGTCCCGTAGCGATCGCTCACGGCGCCCCAGCCGAACGCGCCGGCACCCATCACCAGGAAGTTGAGCGTCATCGCCGCAGATACGCCGGCGCGAGACCAGCCGGTGTCACGCGACAAGGGATCGAGAAATACCGCCAGGGAGAACATCGCCCCGAGCGCGACGCAGGTCATCAGGGCGCCGACCGCGACGATCGTCCATCGATAGGAAGAGTTCATCCGCAACCTCGTCTGCAGCCCGAGCCACCTACCCTGAAGACGAATGAGCTGCGTGGAAGTCGACAGCGTCGCGTTCAGAAATTTCTCGCCAAGATCGCCGAGCGCGCCAAGGCCGGAAGGAGTCCTTGAAAGCCCTATTCTGCTTGGCGATCTTGGCGTTCTTGGCGAGAGTCCATTCCGTACTAACGCTTGCTCACAGCCGCTGACACCTGCGCTTCGCGGAGCGTCACGGCGCACTCCTCGCAACACACCTCGACGGTCTTCCCGCCCACGTTGACCTTGATAGCCTCGCCTTCGATCTTGCAGTCGCAGGCCGCGCACGTCGTCTCGTTCATATGGATGCTCCCGGCGCCGGAAATTCGGCGTGGGCACAAGTAAAGCGCGGCGGCAGGCGTCGGCGCTGTCGAAATCTTTAGCGCAGACGCAGCGAGCGCTGAAACTCGGCAGGCGTGCGGCCGTAAGCCTGACGGAACGAGGCGGTGAAATGACTGTGGCTCGAAAAGCCGAGATCCATGCTCAGGCTCGTGAGATCGTCGTACTCGCCCAGCAGATCGAGAGCGCGAGCCAGCCGCAGCCGCAGGTGATAGCGATAGAGCGGCAGACCTTCGACCTGCTGAAAAACCTGCGTGAGATACACGGGCGAAACGCCCACCGCCGCCCCGATTTCGCTGAGCGTCCAGCGCCGCGCCGGATCGGAGGACAGCAGCAGCTTGGCGCGATCGACCAGCTTCTGACGCCCGACGCTCGCACCGGCCGCATGCGAGGTGCGCTCGCCGAGCGCTCGCCGGATCAAGGTCAACGTCAGCGTCTCGGCTTCGAGCGTTTCGGCGACTTTGCGATCCAGGCTGTAGCGCAGCGTCGCGACCAATGCCTGAGTGCGCGCATCGATGCGCAAGCGCTGACGTCGGAAAGCCAGCTCGCCCTCATCGCGCACGTGTTCCTGCGGCGTGAGCTCATCGAGCCAATGCTCGGCAACCCCGACCGACAGGCATGCGTCGCCGCCCGCGACGGGATGACTGATGCGGTACTCCTCGCCCTTGTTGAAGAACACCACTTGATTGCTTTCCGCGACGGAGTCGTTGCGTCCCGCGTGCCGCACGTAGACACCGCGATACGGAAACACGAGGAAGGTGGTCTGTGCGCACTCCACCGCGCTCTTGTGCCGGCAGGCGCCGTCGCAGATCACGTCACGTACGTTCGCGGTCGCGGTGTCCAGCTGCAATTTGATCGACAACTCGGTCATGGCGCAGACGATTATGGCCCAGCCGTTGCTGCAAGTCGCTAAAGAGTTTGATAGCCGCCGTCGTGGCTTCTCAGGCCTGCTAACGCCTGTCGCAAACGTCGCAGGAGCCTGGACATGATCGATTCGATTCCCCTGAGACAACTGCTGGCGGCACTCGTCGCCGCCGCGATCGTGACGAGCAGCGTCAGTGCGGCTCGAGCTTCCGATCACCTCGATACTCCAACCGTGGAGATGAACCCGCGCGCGGATATCGGGGATCTGTACGCGTGGACGTCGCCCGACGCGAAGCAATTGAACCTCGTGATGACGATCGTGGGGGAGGCATTCTCGGACAACATCGAGTACACCTTTCATGTCGACAGCGGCACGCGCGTGGGCGCGACAATGAACACGACGTCGATTGTGTGCCGCTTCGGCGCCGACCAGGCCGCGAATTGCCGCGCCGACAGTGTGGACCGCAATCGGCTGCGCGCCTTCGCCGGCAGACGCGACGATCCCTTTTTCAACAATGTGAAGGGAACGCGCGCGGCGTATCAGCGCGCCGCTGCAGCGCTGCGCAACGGCGCACCCACTGACGCAGCGGGCTGCCCCAGCTTCGATTCGACGACCACGCAGGCGATTCTGTCCGAATGGCGGCACACGGACGGCGGTGCTGCCAGCGACCTTCTCGCGGGCTGGTCGCCCGCCGCACTGGTCGTGTCGATCGATCTCGATGAGGTCGCAAAGAACGGTCCTGTGCTCGGCGTGTGGGCGACGACCTCCTCGGAATACGGCCAGCTCGATCGCATGGGCCGTCCACTCACGGGCAATGCGCTGCTCGGAACGCTCGCTGCGGACGCGGTCAGCGACAAGCTCAAGGAGGATTACAACCGGGCGACACCCTCCACCGCCGCGCGTTTCGTGCCGGAGATCGAGAAGACGCTTGGACTCTACGACGGCTTCGACGGCAAGTGCGGCAACCAGCTGCTGGCCAGCAGAACAGTCAGCGGTGCGGGTCGCTATCGCGAGCTTGCGACGCTGCTCGCCGATGATCGGCTGTGGGTGAATAGCGCATCCGGCGTTTGCACGCAGCTCTTTGCCGTCGAGCTCGCACAGCTCGCGGGTCAGAGCTCGCTGCAGAACGATTGCGGCGGCAGAACTCCAACCTACTCCGCCGCCAACGTGTACCGATCGCTCCTGGCAAACGGGACGTCGACCGGCATCGATGACGGGCTCTCGCGAGATGCACGTGAGCATTCGTCGACGACGTTTCCATTCCTCGCGGCACCGGACACCGACAAGGCCTATCGATGAAACGGCTAATCACAGCGCTCGTGCTGCTAGTGGCGCTGTGCCTCTCTCGTAATGGCGCCGCGCACGCGTTCTGGGTGCAGCCGGGCGATTTCTGGCTGAACCCGCGGGCGGCGTTGTCATGGACGTTGCAGGTCGGTGACGCGTTCTCACGGCAGCCGTCGCCGATCCCCGCGCATCGGATCACGCGATTCGAAGCGATTGGTCCGGCCGGCAGCGCGCAGGACCTGCGCGGCGGCGCCATCCGGCTCGCAGAGCCCGGCGCATACCTGGTCGTGCTCGAAACCGACAACCGGGCGTACAGCCATCAGTCAGCGATGCGTTTCAACGCGTATCTCGAAGCAGAGGGACTCACGCCAGCGCTGGAGCACCGCACGCGCACACACCGAATGCATGCGGATGGATTCGAGCGCTACAGCCGCGTGGCGAAGTCGATCGTGCTGGTCGGCCCGCGCAACCGGCACGTGCCGGACCGCGTGCTGCGGCCGTTCGGTCTGCGACTCGAGATCGTTCCCGCGGTCAGCCCGTACGCGATGCCTCGGCCAGCACGGTTTCCGCTGCGCGTCCTGTACGCGGGCGATCCGCTGCCCGGTGCGCTCGTGAAACTCATGAGTCTCGACGAGGATCTCGCCATTGCGGACGAGCGCCGCACGAACGCTGCCGGCGTCGCAACCTTCGCGATGCCGAACGGCGGCAGCTGGCTCGTGAGCGTCGTCTGGACCCAGCCATTGACGAACGCCACCGACGCCGACTACGAAACGACGTTCTCGAGTCTCACCTTCGGGGTGCCGCGTTGATCAGTAAACCTCCGGCACGAGCATCTCGGCAGGCACGCGCTGACGCGAATAGTCTTTGCGTCGCTCGCGCGGCGGCAGGACGACGTGTGCCTTCTCGACTTCGCGATAGGGAAACTGCTTCAGCAGGTGGTCGATGCAATTGAGGCGCGCCCGCTTCTTGTCGACGGCTTGCACGACCCACCAGCGCGCCTCGGCAATGTGCGAACGTTGCAGCATGACTTCCTTGGCCTTCGTATAGTCTTCCCAGCGTCGGCGCGACTCCAGGTCCATCGGGCTCAGCTTCCACTGCTTCAGCGGATCGTGGATGCGGCCGAGGAACCGCACGTGCTGCTCTTCGTCCGTGATCGAGAACCAGTACTTCAGCAGGCGGATGCCGGAGCGGACCAGCATGCGCTCGAACTCGGGCACCGAGCGAAAGAATTCTTCGTATTCATCCGGCGTGCAGAAGCCCATGACGTGCTCGACGCCGGCGCGGTTGTACCAGCTGCGATCGAACAGCACGATCTCGCCGGCGGCCGGCAGGTGCGGCACGTATCGTTGAAAGTACCACTGCGTGCGCTCACGATCGTTCGGCGCGGGCAGCGCCACGACGCGGCAGACGCGCGGATTGAGCCGCTGCGTGATGCGCTTGATCGCGCTGCCCTTCCCCGCTGCGTCACGTCCTTCGAACAGGATGACGATCTTCTCGCGGCTCGCGACTACCCAGTCCTGCAGCTTGACGAGCTCCGCCTGGAGCCGGAACAGCTGGCGGAAGTACTGGCGCCGATACTCTTTCTCTTCGGCGGCGTCCTGCGTAACAGGCGCGTCGGGCAACGGATGGTGGTCCTCGACCTCCATCTCCAGCTCTTCGTCGTAGCTGTCCGCCAGGTCGCGGCTGATACGCTGGATGAGCTCGTCATGATCGAGCGGCTGGGATTTGCTCATGGGGCGGCCTCGGCACGGGGCTGATGCCGTCCGCTTTTAGCACAGGAGCGTGTGAGATTTGTGGAATCACCAGTACATCGGACATCGCTGTGCGCAGCAGGCTGTCGGTGACGCTACCGATCAGCAGGCGCTTGATCAGCAGCCAGCGACTCGCACCGATCGTCAATAATTCCGGCTGATCCTGCGCGAGCACGCGTCGGATTGCCGCCGCAGGCGGCTCCGGTCGGATGAGAATTCGCGTCCGCACGACGTCCATCTCGGCAGCGGTCAGCATCGCCTGCAGACGCAACCGCGCGTCGTCCTGCCAACCATGCTTGTAGTCGTCGAGGGCTTGCTCGTCCACGCCGACGGTCCTCAGCATGCCTTCATGAGGCGCGCTCGTGGCGTGCAGCAGCGTCGTCTCGGCATTGTCGAGAACGCCGAGTCGCGCCGCTGCCTGGATCATCGGCAACGACGTGTTCGAAAGGTCCACTGCCATGGCGACACGACGGTAGCTGCCCTGCACCGCTCGGTGCACGACGAGCACCGGCCGCCCGATTGCGCGCAACAGGCGCTCAGCGGTGGTGCCGATGATCGAATCGCGTCGGCGCCGTTGTGGCGCCGCCAGCACGACCAGATCGGCGTTCGTTTCGCCGGCAACCTGGGCGATGACATCGAGCGGGCCGCCGCCCCTGACCACGATGTCGATGGCTGCCGAGGCCGACCCGAAAGTGCGATCGACCCTCGTCAACAGTTGAACATATGCGCGATTGACTTGGGCGCGCATGTGCCGCTCGGACCGCCGCGCGTCGACAGCGTGCACGAGCGTCAACCGCACGCCAGTCTGCTGCGCGAGCAACACTGCCCGATTCACAGCGAACTCCGAGCGCGCCGCAAGGTCGGTGGCGCACACCATTCGTCCGGCGGTCATTCAGCCAACCTCTTCGATCAGCAACCGTACGAGCCCACCGGGCATCTGCCATTCGACCCTATCGCCGGCACGGCAGCCGAGCAGCGCGGTTCCCATCGGCGCCAGCACGGAGATGCGGCGTTTTGCAGCGTCCGCGTGCGACGGCCAGACCAGCGTGTAACTGTGCGACACCCCGGAATCCAGGTCGCGCACGCGCACGGTCGAGCTGACGGCGACCCGGTCGTCCGGCAGCAGCTGGCCCTCCACGACACGCGCACGATCCAGCTCATGCTCGAGCTCGGCGAGATGCTCGCGACTCTGCCCGCGCCGTGCCCGCTCTGCTGCGACCAGCGACCGCAACCGGTTTGCGTCCTGCCGGCTCATTACGATTCTTCCCTCCATCGACTCTTCTCCGCTTCGTCCGAACAGCGCGGATGCTCCGCGCACAGTCTTTGTACGCGCGGGACACGTTTAGATCCATTAGCATTATTCGTCCGACCACTTAGATAGAGACGAACCCTGCTTGTGGGCGCCGACCGTGAGCGCGCAGTGGCTCGAGCGGCACGCGGTGCGTCCGCTGATCGCCGGCGAGTTCGCAGACTACGCGCTACTGAGCGAGTTCGCGCGCGCCGGACGCGGGGTCGCTCCGGTTCCGAGCGTCCTGCTCGAGCAGCTGCAGAAGGAGTCTGGCCTCAGAGAACTCGGCCCCGCGCGCAAGGTTCGCGACGAGTTCTACGCGATCTCGATGGAGCGGAACATCAAGCATCCCGCAGTGCTCGCGATCTGCAAACAGGCGGAAGCAGTTTTCGAACAGCGGTTGTGAGAAGGCGAGATCCGCGGGAGCCGGCGGCGGGATCGCGAGATAGACCGTACTCCAGAGCTGCGCGGCGTTCGATTCATCCGCGTCGCCGCTGTTCTGGCCGAACGGCGCGGCCTGATAGCGACCGTCGACATAGCGCCACGACCACAGCTCGGAAGCGCGCAGCTCACGCGTGTTGTCGATCACCGACCATAGTTGCCGGCGCGCCTCGCGCAAGCGCTTCGTTGTTTCCGCCGGCAAGTCCCGTCGCGCAACCTGCCGCTCGAGGCCCGCGGCGAGCAGTGCTTGCTGCCACGACCAGGTGACGGTCCCGTGATACGCCGTCCGGCTCACCTGACGCTGCTGCGTGGCATCCGCGAACACCGGGTTGGCGACGAGCAGACCGGCATCCGTCAGCAAGCCCGCCGGAAACGGACGCAGCATGCTGGCGACGAGCTCCTCCACTTCTGCCCGCGGCGGGTCCTGCAGCAGCAAGGCAAAGCCGCCGTCGGAATTCAGGACCGGTATCGGCTTGAACTGCGCATCGAGCGCGAGGGCGTTTACGGCGATATAGCCGCCCGGCAGCGCCGAAAGCGCTGGCGCCGGACTCACACCGACCTCGGCGGCATAGGCGGCAATATGGCGGCGCGCTTCCGCGTCGGTGAGCTGCACGCGAAATAACTTCGGCGCTTCGCGTGCCCAGATCACGGACGCGCCACCGGCGTTGGCGAAGGCGCGGCGCTGTTCCATGTTCAGATAGGGTCGCAGCACGCCGCTGAGCACGAACCTCTCGATCGCCGCCATCGCTGCCGGCACGAAGACTGCGTTGACGTCGTACGGATAGCGCCCGCCCGCCAGTCCGTCCTCGCTGTCGCGCCACTGCCCGACGTTGAGGCCGGGCTTCAGCGAAATCAGGTTTGCAGGTTGCGGCTTCTGCGCAAACGCGCGCGCCGATTGCGCGACCCAGGCGAAGTTGCGCGCGAGCGCCGCACCGACGCTCGCGCCGTTCGGCAGTCGCCGCGCCAGAAATTCAGTCGTGCGCCCGCGGCCATGCTGATGATCGAACACGTAAGCCGCGGCGACCGGCGCCAGCATGAAGTCATCGTCGATCATCTTGTAGTCGTAGATCGGCGCGTCGCTCGCCGCATCGCCCTGCTTGCGATGACGCAGGACGGCGAATTCGCCGATGTCCTCTTCGTGCGCAACCTCGCCGTTTGCGGCAAGGCGCTGCAGGACAGCCGCAAGTCCGCCCTCCACCGCTTCCGGTTCCAGCGCCGGCATGAGCAGGCGCAGCGACATCAGCGTGTCGCGGCCGAAGTAGGTGTCGAAGCGCCACGAGCCGGCGAGAAACTTCTCCTCGTAGCTGAGGAACGTCAACACGTCGCGGCTGCGTTGATCCTTCGTCGCGCTCGCGTTGAGCAGGTGACCGTTGAGCGGCGTCAGCGGCGTTTCGCCGGTCAATGCCGTAATCCGCAGGCGCAGCGGCTCGCCGGCACGCGCAGGCGACAGCGTCAACGCGGCACCCTGGCCGCCTCGGATCTCGCCGTTCTCGAGCGTGATCGACAACGCATAGCCCGGCGCGCCGTCGGCGCGGTTCCGGAACCACTGAAGAGTGTTGTTCGTGACCGATGGGGCGGCTTTCACCTCCGGCGGATACGTGCGCTCGATCTGATAGTCGCGCAGTACGCGCACGCTGCTGAGCACGGCGTCGTGCACGACCAGCGACGCATCGACGGAAGCTTCGGCGATGATCCCGTGCAGCGCGCGTCCCTTCGCATCCGGGCGGCTGAGGGCATTGACCTCACCCAACGTCCATTGCACTGGACTTTGGGTGCTCTCGAACCACAGGCCGACGCCGCTATTGCCGGCGGGAAACGCAACCAGCAGGCGCGGTTGCGTGCCCGAGCTCAGCAGCAGATGCGCCGCGACCGGCCCCTGCTGATAGAAGGCGTTGAGAACGCGGCCTTCGGTGATGCGGAACTGCAGCGGAGCTTGCGGCTCCGCTGCGTTCGCCGTGGCGGCAATGAGGAATAGGACGAGTGCCCTGAACACCCCGACAGTCTACCAGCGGTACTTGGCCTGGAAGTTGATCTCGCTGCCCTCGAGCGGACGGGCGAGGATCACGCCGCCGGTGCCCGCCGCGGTGCCGAAGATGCGCGAGTTCGCTTCGGTGAGGCCGAGCTCGTCGGTCACGTTCGTGCC
>DATEML010000037.1:0-15362 GCA_035275585.1 Steroidobacteraceae bacterium
GCAGACGGGTCGCGGTGCGGGCGGCGAGATTCAGCTCACCGACGCGATCGCCGACCTGCTCGCCGACGAGCCGGTGTACGCGTACGAATTCGAAGGCCGGCGCTACGACTGCGGCAGCAAGCTCGGCTATCTGCAGGCCACTGTCGAGTACGGCCTGAAGCACGAGGCGCTGGGCGAGAAGTTCAGCGAGTACTTGATCGGCCTCGCCGCAAAACTCAAGTAGAAATTACTCTCGCCAAGAACGCCAAGATCGCCAAGAAGAGAAGAAACAAACTCTTCTGATTTCTTCCTTGGCGATCTTAGCGGTCTTGGCGAGAGATCATTCTTTCCGGAGTCGGGCTGAAGCCCGACCGACAAGCGTCAGCAGAGCCAGCATCAGCCATCCGAAGCTGCCGCCACCACCACCACCCGACGGCGGTGGTGCTTGTGGCGGTGGTGGCGGCGGCGGCGGGGCCGGCTTCGCTACCGCCACCTCGGCCGTGTCCTGCGCGCCCTGATCGTCCGTCACAGTCAGCCGCAGCGTGAACGAGCTCGTATCCGACACTTGCAGTGTCGTGAGCGCTTGTGAGGCGTCGGCGAACGTCGGCGTCGCGCCCGTGATTCCCAGCGCCGTCCACTGAAATGACGTGATCGAGCGACCGTTGGACGCGAAGCTGGCGCGCGCGTCGATGCTGACAGCGGTGCCTGTGATCGTGGCCGGCGCTTGCGCGATCGCGAAGGGTCGCTGCGCGGCGAGCACCGCGGCGTGCGTGTCCAGCATGCCTGCGCCGCACGTTTGCGTCGTGCAGATGCACTCCAGGTTCTGCACATCGCCCGCGGGCACATGGCAGATCTCAGTCGTCGTCGGACTACTGGTCGGGAACGGCACTGCGGTTTCGCGCAACAGGGCGATGTATTGCGCTGGCGTCAGTTGTGCGTTCACGGAATGCATGAGCGCGGCAGCGCCGGCGACGATCGGCGCCGAGAAGCTGGTGCCTACGTTGATATTCACGAGGTGATCCGTGTAACCCGACGCGCCTGGCGTCGTGGCACCAGTGTTGATGGCCGAGGTGATCGGAAACAGGCACGGGTGGTCGGTGTCGATCGGTGTGTTGACGCAGTTGCCGCCCGGAGCGCCGATGCCCGCACCGGCCCCGAGATTGCTGAAGCCCACCTTGGTGCCCGCATGCCGAATGCCCGTCACGCCGAGCACGCCGGGACAGTTGGCGGGAGCGGCGACAGCGCGACCATCGTTGCCCACTGAAGCGACGATCAGCACACCCCGCGCGAGGATCTCGTTCACTGCCGACTGGTAGGCGGTGGAGCACACCCCCGAGCCGCCAAGGCTGAGGTTGATGATCTGCGCTGGAGTCGGGTTGATCGGTGCACCGGGCACGGAAATGCCGGCGGCCCAGCGCATGCCCGCGATGATGTCGCTGTCCGTGCCGCCGCACTTGCCGAGCACGCGCACCGGCAGGATCAACGTGTTCCACGCCGCGCCGGCAACTCCTTCCGCATTGTTAGTCAGCGCTGCGATGAGACTGGAGACGCGCGTGCCATGCCAGGAACTGGATGCTTCGGCGCAGGCCGGGATGTTGAACGGCGCTTGAGTGCGATCGGCTGCCGTCACGAAGTCGCCCGGATCGCTGGCGTCCGCGTCGCGGCCGTCGCCGTCGTTCGCGAACGGCGTCTGGGAAACGAAGTCGAAGCCGTCGAGGAGCTTGCCGGCCTGCGCCATGCGCAGCAGGTCGGGATGCTCGAATCGCACGCCGGTATCGAGCACTGCGACGACAGTCATGTTGCTGCCCACCGTGATGTCCCACGCCTGCTCGGCGTGCGTCGCGGAGATCTCCGTGTTCTGGAAGTACCACTGATCGGCGAACAGCGGGTCGCCGGGCACGGCGTGCGGCCAACGGCGGCCATCGGCGGCGGCATATTCGACGTTCGGATCGGCCGCCAGCCGTTCGAGCAGCGCGCTCATTTCTTCTGTGGCGAGCGCGTGCTCCAGTTGCAGTACGTCAGTATCAGCGGCGAGCTGTTGCTTGCGCTGCAAGCGCATCCTGGAAGACGAGCCCAGCTTCTGCACGCGTGTGCCAACCGTCGCCGCGCCGTCTCGCCACTTGACGATGATCTGATCGGTCGGCGGCTGCACGCCCGAGCGGCGCACGCTGCCATTGTCCTCGCGCGACTGGCCGAAGGCAGTCGCGGCGATGCACAGGAACAGCGCGAGTCCGGTGGTGATTCTCATAAGCGTTCCAATGATGCCTCTGGCCACGAAAAGGTCGCGCGTGCGCAGTTCACGCTTGCCTGGCGCGTCGTCCGCCCGCGACACCCCGTCGCCGTACCGTGCCGCGGAATCAAGCCACGAGCGCCCGGTTGCTCGTGAAATCCTCTGTATTTGTCCGCACAATCGGGTCCGGGGTTTCTGCCGCCCGTCACCTATCGCAACTGACTGCAGTCAGGGGTCCATCATGAACGACAGCGCACTGGTGCTCCGCAATCTGGATCAGGGCGTGCTCACCCTGACGCTCAACCGGCCGGAGTCCCTGAACGCGCTCAATGCACCGCTGGTGATCGAGCTGCGTGCGGCGCTGGAAGCAGCGGCCCGCGACGCCGAAGTCGGCGCAATCGTGCTGCGAGGTGCCGGACGCGGCTTCAGCGCCGGCGGTGATTTGCGCGAAGGGGCGACTCCGCGCTGGCATGGCGATGCCGCGAACGCTCACGAAGAGTGGCGCGACTCGCTGCGTGGCGCGATGGAGGCCTCGCGGCTGCTGCATCAGCTGCAGAAGCCGACGATCGCGATGATCCGCGGCCCGGCGGCCGGCGCCGGCCTGTCGCTGGCGACGGCCTGCGATCTGCGCATTGCTTCGACGACCGCGATCTTCACGACGGCGTTCGTCAAAGTCGGCTTCTCCGGCGACTTCGGCATCACCTATTTCCTGACGCGGCTGGTCGGCACGGCCAAAGCGCGCGAGCTCATGCTCCTGAGCGACAAGATCGATGCGACCGAGGCGCTGCGCATTGGACTCGTCAACCGCGTGGTCGCCGATGACGCCCTGGAGGCGCAGACGACGGCGATCGCGCGTCAGATCGCCAACGGCCCGCGCATCGCAAACCGCTACATCAAGCAGAACCTCAACGCTGCCGAGGAAGGCCGGCTCGAAGAGATGTTCGACATGGAGGCGACGAACCTGACGCGCACTCGTTTGACACAGGACCACGTCGAGGCTGCGAAGGCGTTTATTGAAAAACGGCAGCCGGTGTTCAAAGGAAAGTGACGGGAGTGACGGAGTGACGGAGTGACGGGAGTGACGAAGTGACGGCCTCGTGACTTTCGTCACTTTTTCGTGATCTGGCGCACCTTTAGTCCCTTGCGGCCGCCTCACTCCCCTCTGTAGCATCGCCCGCCAACAATTTAACAATACTCAGGGAAGAGTGCGGGTGGCGGGGGCGGGGTTCCTGCATGTACCAGATCGCTATCGTCGGTGCGGGTCCCGCCGGGCTGAGCGCTGCCTCGCGGGCGGCGGACCGCGATCGGCGCGCCAAGCGCAGCACGCCCAGCTACGTGCTGCTCGAAGGATTCGGCGCGCACGCCAAGACGATCCAGCGCTACCAGAAAGGCAAGCACGTCATGGCAGAGCCAGGGTTCCTGGATCTGCGCAGCGACCTGGAGTTCGGAGCCGGCAGCCGCGAGAAAGTGCTCGCCAGCTGGGGCACAGGACTGCAGAAGGGTGGTGTGAACGTCCGCTACGGCGCGGAGGTGCGCAAGATCACCGGCGCCAAGGGCGGCTTCAGCCTGCAGCTCACCAACGGCGAAATGCTCGCGGCGGAGCACGTCGTGCTCGCCATCGGCCTGGAAGGCAACCCTCGCAAGCTCGGCGCGTCCGGGGAAGATCTCGAGCGCGTGCAGTACCAGCTCGACGATCCGAAGGAGTTCCGCGACGAGACGATCCTGGTCGTCGGCGCCGGCGACTCGGCGATCGAGAACGCGCTGGCGCTGGCCGAACAGAATGACGTCTGGATCATCAACCGCGGCAAGGAATTCAGCCGCGCGAAGGACGCCAACCTCAGCGCCGTGGTCGCGGCGATCGCCGACCAGCGGCGCCGCCTGAACTGCTACTACGAAGCCAGCATCAAGAGCGTCGTGGAAGGCGCGGGCGGCGCGCTGACAGTCGTGTTGCAGACCGCGACCGGCGACAAGACCGCGCAATGCAACCGCATCATCGCGCGCCTCGGCGCGATCCCGCCGCGCAAGTTCGTCGAGTCGGTCGGCATCAAGTTTCCGAACGAGCGCGCCGACGCCATTCCGGAGCTGTCGCGTCACTACGAGAGCAACGTCCCGGGCGTGTACGTGATCGGCTCGCTGGCCGGCTACCCGCTGATCAAGCAGGCGATGAACCAGGGCTACGACGTCGTCGAGTTCATCAACGGCAACGACCTGAAGCCCGCCGATCATCCGCTGCTCGAATACCAGTTCCACGGCCTGCCATTCGAGCGGCCGGTCGAAGAGATGGTCGAGCGCTTCCAGACGCTGATCCCGATGTTCCGGCAGATGAACGGCCTGCAGTTCCGCGAGCTGATCATCGAGAGCGACGTGATCGTCGCGTACCCGGAAGGCGCGGAGCACCAGGACGCACAGCGCAAGATGGAGGACCTGGGCAAACGGCTCGCTGCGAAGGACCCGCAGCCGCGAGCGACGCGCATCGTGCGCGAGGGCGAGGCGATCTACTCGCCCGGCGAGTTCGGTACGTCTTTCTTCACGATCGTCGATGGCGAAGTAACGCTCGAAGGCGCGCAGCCGCCGCACATTCGCACGCGCCTCGGCCGCGGCGAGTTCTTCGGTGAGATGAGCCTGCTGTCGGGCCGGCCGCGCTCCGACAAGGCCATTGCCGGTCCGGGCTGCATCCTGGTCGAGACGCCGCGCCGCACGATGGTCAAGCTGATGAACTCGAACGAGGAGGTTCGCAGCGGCATCGACTGGATCTTCGTCGTGCGCGAATTGCAGCGGCACTTCGCGCCGTTCGCCACGCTGAAGGACCTGCGGGGCATCGCGGCACGCGTGACGCTGCGCAGATTCAAAGCGGGCGAGATGCTCTTCAAAGAAGGCGAGGTCGGCGACTCGCTGTTCGTCTTGCGTTCCGGTGGCGTTGCGCTGTCGCGCAAGAAGGGCGCGGAGCAGATTCTCGTCGCCGAAGTTCGCTCCGGTCACCTGGTCGGCGAGATGGCGCTGATGGGCGATCCGGTGCGGCGCGAGACGGCCACGACCACCGTCGCCGCCGATGCGATCGAAATCAAGCGCAAGGAGTTCCTCGAGCTGGCGCGCCGCGAGGACGCGCGGCTCGATCCGCTGCAGAAGGACGTCAGCAAGCGCGTGATCGACAACGCGCGCATGCAGGTGCGTCCGGAGGCGGGCTCGCTGATGAACTTCCTGATGCGCGAGGGTCTCGGCGAAGCGACCAACGTGCTGCTCATCGACGAGTCCCTGTGCGTCGGCTGCGACAACTGCGAGAAGGCCTGCGCCGAAACGCACGGCGGGGTCTCGCGGCTCGATCGCGAAGCCGGAGCGACGTACGCGAACGTGCACATTCCCACCGCTTGCCGTCACTGCGAGCAGCCCCACTGCATGAAGGATTGCCCGCCGAACGCGATCCGACGTTCGGAGAGCGGCGAGGTCTACATCAACGACTCCTGCATCGGCTGCGGCAATTGCCAGGCGAACTGCCCGTACGACGTCATTCGCATGGTGTACGACGCACCGAAGAAGCCAGGCCTGCTGTCATGGATGTTGTTCGGCGGCAAAGGCCCGGGTGAGCAGGCAGGGTACGAACCGAACGCGGCGGCGAAGGAGAAAGGCAAGAAGGCGGTGAAGTGCGATGCCTGCGTCGGCATCGACGGCGGTCCGGCATGCGTGCGCTCGTGTCCGACCGGCGCCGCGATTCGCATCGGGCCGGAGCAGTTCGTCGACCTGGTCGAGGAGCGGAAGCGGTGATCCACCGCAATCTGCTGCTGTTTCGCGGCGCGCGGTACCTCTGGTGGTCTCTTGGCCTGCTGGTCCTATCGGGCGTGCTGTACGCGACGCAGGGCACCGTCCAGCCGCCGAACGGCGGTACGTGGCAGGGTTATGTGCTCGGCACGCTCGGCGCGCTGCTCATCGTCTGGCTCACTTTTCTCGGCATTCGCAAGCGCAGTTACAACACGACGCTCGGTAGCGTGCAGGGCTGGACTTCTGCGCACGTCTATCTCGGCACTGCGTTGCTCGTCATCGCGACGCTGCATACCGGCTTTCAAGTCGGCTGGAATCTGCACACGCTTGCCTACGCTCTGATGGTCATCGTCATTGCGAGCGGCTTCTTCGGGCTCTACAGCTATCTCAATCATCCAACGCTGATCGCGAAGAACCGCGAAGGCGGCGGCCGCGCGGAGCTGTTCGCCGAGTTGTTCGAGCTCGACAAGCAATCGCGGTCGCTGGCGCAGAAGTGCGCGCCGGAAGTGGGCATCGCAGTCGCGAGCAGCATCGAGCGCACGACGCTGGGCGGCGGTGTCTATGCGCAGCTCTTCAGCGGCGACGATTCGTTCTTCGTGCGCGGCGCGGGCGCGCCGGTGCGCAATACCGATCAGCAGAGCGTGATCGACTTCGTCGCAGAGCGCCTGCCGCGTGCGCAGAAAGGCGTCGAGGCCGCGAACCTGCAACAGCTCATCGTGCTGCTGTGTCGCCGCCAGGCCGTCCTGCGGCGCATCCGCCGCGATATCCGGCTGCGCGGCTGGCTGAAGATCTGGCTGTACTTTCACATCCCGGTGACGTTCGCGTTGCTGGTCGCACTCGTGGTGCACATCGTGTCGACCTTCGTCTACTGGTGACGCATGGAAGCACTGCTGCGCGAGCTGCATGAAGGTCCAGACGGTATCCCGGAATACCGCGACACCGAGATCTCGGGCGCCGAGCTGACGATCGGCAGCGCAGCCGATCAGCGCATCCAGTTGCTGGGCAGCGCGGTCGCACCCGAGCACGCCGTCATCCGCAAATCGGGCTCGAAGCTCGAAGTGAGCTGTCGCGGCGGCGAGCGCATCCGCGTCAACGACGAGGAGTGCGCGTCCGCGAAGCTCGAGACCGGCGACGTCATCGAGCTCGCCGGCCATCGGCTGACCATCGCCGAGCCGCCGGGCGGCTTCGATGTCGCGATCGAGCTGCGGCCGAACGAGAACATCGACGCCAGCGAGTTCGAAAGCGCGTTCCGCACCGACCTGAACCAGACCTGGATGTCGAAACGGCCGACGGCATGGTTGCTGGTCGCGATCGTGTTGATCCTCGGCGTCGTCCTGCCGGTCACCGTGATGCTCATGCATCACGCCAAACGGGAAACGCCGGCCTGGGTGCCGGGCGACGAGTTCTGGAACAGCGGTCCGCTGAGCCCGGCGCATCAGCAGGCCGCGGGTGTTCGCTGCGATACCTGCCACAAGGAGCCGTTCGTCCGCGTACAGGACGAGACCTGCGTGAGTTGTCACAAGACGATTCACGATCACGTCTCGCCCGAGCACCTCGCGCTCACGCAGCTCGGGCCGACCCAGCGCTGCGCGACCTGCCACCGCGAGCACAACGAGCCCGCGAGCTTCCTCGTCAATAGCAGCGACGCCATGTGCGTCGACTGTCACGAGAGCTCGCAGCAGAAGTTCGCGCAGTTGCACATCGACCCGGTGAGCGGCTTCAGCGCCGGGCACCATCCCGAGTTCAAGGCGCGGCTGCTCAAGCCGACCCGGATCGAGGCGGGCTCGGGATTCCAGTTCGAATGGAAGACCGAGGTCGCGGCGCTCGGCAAGGCGGTCGAGCAATCGAACGTGAAGTTCTCGCACAACCAGCATCTCGATCCGGATCGCGTGCTGCGGCGGAGCGACAGCAAGCCGCTCAACTGCGCCGACTGTCATCGCCTGGAACCGGACGGCGAGCACTTCGAGCCGATCACGATGGAGAACCGCTGCGCCGAGTGTCACGAGCTGACGTTCGATCCGGGCGCACCCGATCGGCAGCTGCCGCACGGCAAGCCGCGCGAAGTCGTGCTGACGCTGCAGGACTACTTCACGCGCAAGTTCTCCGATCCGAATGCCGGCCGGCCGACGCGCGAGCGGCGACGCCTGCCCGGGCACGAAGAGGAAGAACAGACCTGCAACGGCGCGCCGTTCGACTGCGCGATGCGCAGCGCGCACGCCGAGATCGAAAACCAGTTCACGCGACGCGGCTGCATCGGTTGCCACGTGGTCGTGGACACGAAGAGCGAGAGCGACTTCGACCGCTACCAGGTCTACCCGATCCGCTTCGCGCGCGACTACTTCCCGGCGGGGCGCTTCGATCACCGCAGTCACCAGATCCAGGGCAAGCTCACGGGCGATGAAGCATGCTTGAGCTGCCACAAGGCGAAGGCGTCGCAGGACAGCAAGGACCTGATGCTGCCGGCGATGGCCAAGTGCGAGGAGTGCCACGGCGACCGCCCGGCCGTCGAAAGAGTGGCTGTGCAGTGCGTGAGCTGTCACGCTTACCATCCGCAACCGACGATCGCTGTCGAGGCGCCGAAACCATGAAGAAGAAGGCGATGAGGCGCGGGGGCTGGGGACCGAAAACGTTGCTATGCATGGCAGCCGCCTTCGTCGCTGGGTGTTCCGGCGGTGATCCTGTTGCGACGTCGACCGGCACGGACCCGACCGGCGGATGCAGCGGCAGCTGCGGCGGCACGACGACGAGTCTCACGATCGCGGACGTTCAGCAGGTCCTCGCGCAGGGGGTCGCCGAAGCTCAGGCACGCGGTGTCAACGCGACGATCGCCGTCGTCGACAGAGTCGGCAACGTCCTCGCGGTCTATCGCATGGGCGCTGCCGCGACTCGATCCGTAACGATCACGACGAGTCCGGCAGGCGCAACCGTCAGCGGCGGGTTGGAGAGTATTCGCCTGCCGGTCGCGCCAGCGCCGGTGAACATCGATCACGCCGCCGCGATCGCCAAGGCCGTGACGGGCGCGTATCTCTCCTCGGAAGGCAACGCATTCTCCTCGCGCACCGCGAGCCAGATCGTCCAGGAGCATTTCAATCCACGCGAACAGTTTCAGCCGGCCGGGCCGCTGTTCGGCGTGCAGTTCAGCCAGCTGGCGTGCTCGGACCTGGTGCGTGCGTTCGACGGCGTCGGGCCGAGTGTCGGTCCGCAGCGCTCGCCGCTCGGTCTGTCGGCGGACCCCGGCGGCTTCCCACTATATAAGAGCGGCGCCGTGGTCGGCGGCGTCGGCGCGATCGCGGACGGTTTCTACACGATCGACAAGGACATCGCGGACAGCGACGACGACGTCGACGAAGCGGTCGGCTATGCCGCAACGTTCGGCTTCTCCGCTCCGGTTGACCGGCGCGGCGACCGCATTACTGCCGACGGCAAAACGCTGCGGTTCAGCGACGTCGACTTCAACCAGCTTCGCGCGAATCCGGCGAGCGCGCCGGCGTTCGCTGCGATCGCCCCGGCAGTGGGTGCACTGATCGCCGTGCCCGGCTATTCCGACGGCACTGTGAAGGCGGGCACATCCTTCGGACAGGCTCCATCAGGCATCCGCCCGGACGGCGACGTCGACTATCCGGGCCGCGACGCGTTCGTGCTCGTGGATGCGACGAATGTGCTGCGTTATCCGCCGCGTGCCGGCACTGACGGCGCGTCGCTCGGCGGCGCGGTGCTGACGCAGAACGAAGTGCGCGCGATCCTGCAGTCGGCGCTGGATGTTGCGAATCGCGCTCGGGCGCAGATTCGCCGGCCGCTCGGCTCGCAGGCGCGGGTCACGATTTCTGTCGTCGACACGCAAGGCGAGATTCTCGGGATCGCCCTCACTCGCGACGCGCCGGTGTTCGGTACCGATGTCTCTTTGCAGAAGGCGCGCACAGCGGCGTTCATGTCATCGAATACTGCAGGCGCATTTCTCGCCGCGCTGCCGAACGCGAAATATCTCTCGACGAGCGACACGGCCGTGGGCGTCACGCGTGAGATCGCCCTCGGCGGCTACGTCACGGCGTTGCGGTCATTCGTGAACGATGGCAATGCGCTCGCGGATGGGCGCATCGCGTATAGCGATCGCGCCAACGGCAATCTGTCGCGGCCATTCTTCCCCGATGGCATCGACGATGAAGGTGCCGGGCCGTTGAGCAAGCCGGCAGGCGAGTGGAGTCCGTTCTCCACCGGATTGCAGCTCGACGTGAGCATCAACGCGATCCTGCAGCACGTGCTGTTCGTCGCCGGTGCCGGCGTGCCGGATGTCGCTCCGGGCTGCGCGGGCGTCGCGCTCGCGAACGACCTCAGCAGCGTCGGCCAGACGATCACGGGCGTGCGCCTCGGCAACGGTCTGCAGATCTTCCCGGGCAGCGTGCCGGTCTATCGCAACGGCACACTCGTCGGTGCAGTCGGCGTGTCGGGCGATGGTGTCGATCAGGACGACATGATCGCGTTCCTCGGCCTGCACAACGCCGGCCAGGCGGTCGGCGGCGGGCTGGGCAACGCGCCCGCGGATCGGCGCGCCGACACGGTGATCGCGCAGGGTGTGCGACTGAGATACGTGCAATGCCCGCAGGCGCCGTTCATCGATAGCACCGATGACAACGTGTGCGAAGGGAAGTGACATGAAGAACAGCCGCACGTTCATGACACTCGCCCTGGTCTTGTTGGCCACGAGTGCCACCGCCGCGGAAACGTGCTACCAGGACGACACGGGCCGCATCGTGAAGCGCCGCCGGCCGGGTTACACCGAAGTGCCGTGTCCCGATGAGAACGCGCAGCCGGGGCAAGCACCCTCTATCACGCCGACTGAGCAACCGCAGGACGATACGGGCCGCGCGCCGCGGCGTCGTGTGATCGAACGCGCGCCGCCCGCGTACGTCTCGCCGATTCCACGTCCGGGCCTCGCGGACTACGTCGACTCCGTGCCGCTTCCCGATCGCTGGCGCATCGTCGATACGCTCGGCTACCAGGAGCGCTGGTTCGACCCGTACAACCGCAACGTGCTCAAGGCCGACCGGCCGGTGCACGACGACTGGTTCTTCAATCTTGGTCTGATCTCCGACACCGTCTACGAACTGCGCGAAGTGCCGACACCGGTCGGCGGCATCTCGACGGATCGCCCCGGTGGCAGCGACGTATTCGGCAGCGCTGATCAGTGGGCCGCAGTCGAGACGCTCGCGGCGGAGTTCGTTTATTACAAGGGCGACACGGTCTTCAAGCCGCCGGACTACGAGTTTCGCTTCACGCCGGTGTTCAGCTTCAACTACGTCGAGCTCGAAACGCTGCAGGGCGTGAACGCCGATGCGCGCGACGGCACGACGCGCGACGATCATCACCTCGGCATCCAGGCCGCGTTCATCGACAAGCACCTGCGCAACGTCTCCGACAACTTCGACTTCGACAGTTTCCGCATCGGTATCCAGCCGTTCTCGTCGGACTTCCGCGGCTTCCTGTTCCAGGACAACCAGCTCGGCGCGCGCCTGTTCGGCACGCGCGACAACAACCGCTGGCAGTACAACATCGCGTACTTCCGCCGCCTCGAGAAAGACACGAACAGCGGCCTGAACGATCTCGGGCAGAGTCTGCGCGACGACGACGTCTTCGTCGCGAACCTGTACCGGCAGGATTTCCCGGTCCTCGGGTTTACGTCACAGCTCACGCTGGCCTACAACCGCAATCGTGAGAATGAAGAGGCGTACTACAACCAGAACGACTTCATCGAGCGTCCAGCATCGCTCGGCCGGGAAGTGCCGCGCGAATACGACGTCGGCTATATCGGCTACAACGGCGACGGTCACTTCGGCCGGCTGAACCTCACCACGTCGATCTACTACGCGATCGGCGAGGAGACGCCCGGCGTCTTCGTCCCCGAGAAGGTCGACATCGGTGCGCTGTTCGCAGCGGCCGAGCTGTCGATGGACTTCGACTGGATCCGGCCGCGCCTGTCGCTGGTCTACGGCAGCGGCGACGACGATCCGTTCGACGATCGCGCGACGGGCTTCGACGCGATCTTCGAGAACCCGCAGATCGCCGGCGCCGACACCAGCTACTGGATCCGCCAGGCCGTGCCCTTGATCGGCGGCGGGCGAGTTGCGCTGTCGAGTCGCAACGGCGTGCTCGCGAGCCTGCGCTCCTCGAAGGAGGAGGGCCAGTCGAACTTCACCAACCCGGGCATCCTGCTCGCGGGGCTCGGCGTCGACATGGACCTGCTGCCGACAGTGCGCGTCTCGCTGAATGCCAACACGCTGTACTTCGACGACACCGCGGTGCTCGAGGTTGCGCGCAACCAAGGCCCGATCGACAAGCACATCGGCTATGACGTGTCGGCGTCGCTGACGTGGCGCCCGATGATGTCGCAGAACATCGTGCTGCGCGCCTCGTACGCGACCTTGCTCGCGGGCGATGGATTCGATGCGTTGTTCCCGGACGAAGACCCGGGCTACTTCCTGCTGAACGCGATCTTCAGCTACTGAGGCCGGTGCTGATGAACAAGCAGAAGAACGTGACCTTGGTGCTGGTGGCTCTCATCTGTGTGGGCAAGGCTTCAGCTTTGCTCGCCTCCGAAGGCGAGCATGCCGTCGAGCGCAACTACGTCACCGCGCCGCCATCTCCGGCGAGTCAGACAGACGAATCGGTCCAGGCAAAGAGTGCCGGCTGCCTGTCCTGTCACACGCAGACCGACGCGAGCACGATGCACCTGAACCCGGCAGTCAAACTCGGCTGCACTGATTGTCACGGTGGCAACGCAAACGTGCGCGTTGCAAGCGGCATCCAGCGCGGCAGCAACGACTACACGAAGGCATTCGAGTCTGCGCACGTTCTGCCGCGCTTCCCGGAGTCGTGGCACTACCCGTCGAGCGCGAACCCGGAGCGCACCTACACGCTGCTCAATCGCGAGAGTCCGGAGTTCACGCGTTTCATCAATCCTTCCGACTACCGCGTCGCGAAGGAGGCGTGCGGCGCTTGCCACATGGACATCCTGCAGGCGTCCGTGCGCAGCTTGCACTCCACCGCAGCGATGTTCTGGGGCGGCGCGGCGTACAACAACGGCATTCTCGACTTCAAGCAATACATCCTCGGCGAAGCCTACGGCCGCAACGGCGAGGCGATCATCCTGAAGGGGCCGAAGATTCCCGATCACCTGGTCGACGCCGCAGCGATCGCGAGCATCCTGCCGCAGATCTATCCGCTGCCGGCGTGGGAGTCGCTCAAGCCGGGCGACATCTTCCGCGTGTTCGAGCGCGGCGGACGCAATATCGCGAACCTGTTCCCCGAGACCGGTCTGCCGAACGCGAACGGCCAGCTGCAGCGGATCGAGGAGCCCGGCCGGCCCGATTTCCGCCAGTCCAACCGCGGGCCCGGCACCGGTGCGCGCATTTCCGTGCCCGTGATCAACATCACCAAGACGCGGCTCAACGATCCGATGACGTGGTTCATCGGCACGAACGATCAGCCCGGCGACTATCGCCACTCGGGCTGCGCTTCGTGCCACGTCGTGTACGCGAACGATCGCGATCCGCGACACTCGAGCGTCTATGCGAAGTTCGGGCACGAGGGCCGCACGCAGACCGTCGACCCGACGATCAGCAAGACCGAATCGGGCCATCCGCTGACGCACACGCTGACCCGCTCGGTGCCGACCAGCCAATGCATGATCTGCCACATGCATCAGCCGAACATGTTCCTGAACACGTTCCTCGGCTACACCATGTGGGACTACGAGTCCGACGCGCCGCGCATGTGGCCGGAGAAGCAGCAGTATCCGGACTCGGAGAAGATCCGCGACGTGCTCGATCGCAACCCGGAGGGCGCGGCGACGCGCGGCAAGTGGGCGGACGTCGATTTCCTCAAGCACGTGTCCGAGCTCAATCCGCAGATGAAGGACACGCAGTTCGCGGACTATCACGGCCACGGCTGGAACTTCCGCGCCGTCTTCAAGCGCGACCGCAAAGGCAACCTGCTCGACGCGTCCGGAAACCTCGTCAGCGACGACGACCCGCAGAAATTCAAGAAGTCCGTGCACCTGTCGTCGATTCACGTCGACGTCGGCATGCAATGCGTCGACTGCCACTACTCGCAGGACAACCACGGCAACGGCTACATCTACGGCGAAGTCGCCGCCGCAGTCGAGATCTCGTGCAAGGACTGTCACGGCACCGCGCAGCAGCTGCCGAATCTCTATACGTCGGGTCCGGCCGCGCTCGGTGGCGGCACCGACATGGCCACGCTGCGCACGCCGGACGGCCGGCGGCGTTTCGAGTGGGTCGGCGACGTGCTCTACCAGCGCTCGATGATGGATCCCAATCTCGAATGGACGATGAGCCTGGTCAAGAACGCCGTCGATCCGACGAGCCCGAGCTACAACGAGAAGGCTGCGCGCGCCAAGCTGATGAGCCGCAACACCTCGACGCTCGAGTGGGGCAAGGACATCAAGGCCGACAACCTGGCGCACACGGACGAGAACCTGGAGTGCTACACGTGCCACACGTCGTGGACGACGAGTTGCGCCGGCTGTCACCTGCCGATCGAAGCGAATGCCAAGACCGAGCGCCATCACTATGAAGGCGGCGAGACGCGCAACTACGCAACGTACAACCCGCAGGTCGCGCGCGACGACATGTTCCTTCTCGGCAGACGCGAGCCTGCGGCCGGCGGCAAGATCGCGCCGGTGCGTTCGACCTCTGCGCTCGTGTTGTCGTCGACGAATTCGAGCCGCGAGCGCATCTACGTGCAGCAGCCGCCGATCGCGGCGAGCGGCTACAGCTCGCAGGCATTCAACCCGCACTATCCGCACACCGAGCGCAAGACGGAAACGAAGACCTGCACCGATTGCCACTTGTCGAAGGACAACGACAACAACGCCATCATGGCGCAGCTGCTGGTGCAGGGAACGAACTTCGTCAATTTCGTCGGCTACAACGCCTACGTCGGCGGCGACGGCGAGATCAGCGGCATTACCGTCACCGAGTGGGATGAGCCGCAAGCGGTGATCGGCAGTTATTTGCACCGATACGCCTATCCGGACTGGTACGCGCAGCACGAGAAGAACGGCCGCCGTCTGCAGCACGGCTACAGCCACGGCGCCGGCGATGCGCGCTGCCTGCAGTTGCGCGGTGAATACTTGTACGTCGCGGAAGGTGGCAGCGGCATCGAGGTGTACGACGTCGCGAGCATCGGAAATAAGGGCGTTTCGCAGCGTGCAATCACGGCGCCGTTCAGCCCGCTTGGACATGACACACACATCGGCTCGAAGGACGCGACGTGTATCGCGCTGCCGACGAACCAGCCGATCCATCCGCCGCGCAATACCGGCGACAAGATGCGCAAGGCGAACCTGGAGCAGCCGTTCCACGCGATGTACAACTACGCGTAT
>DATEML010000038.1:0-39682 GCA_035275585.1 Steroidobacteraceae bacterium
TTTCCGCCGCCGCAAGTTCTGCCGCTTCACTGCCGAAGGCATCGAGCAGATCGACTACAAGGATCTCGGCATCCTGAAGAGCTACATCACGGAGACCGGCAAGATCGTTCCGAGCCGGATCACCGGGACCAAGTCGCACTATCAACGCCAGCTCGCGATCGCCGTGAAGCGCGCGCGTTACCTGGCCCTGTTGCCGTACACCGATCAGCACTGAGCTGTCGTAACGAGGTGCGCGCCGCGCATCGCGCGCGGCGTGCGTGACCATGCATCGTGCAATCGCCGCCTGGCTGACAGAGCACCCGTGGCGTCCCGTCATTGCAATCGCGTTCTGCGGGGCGCTGTCGCAACTGATGCTGCCGTTCACCGTGGCCGCTTGCGGTATTGCCGTGCTGAGCGCGCTGCACTTCGACGCGAGGATCGGTCTGGCTGTCGCCGCGGTTGGTGCCGCTGCCGCGTCGTGGATCGCGCACTCGCTGTTTCCCACGATGCTCCCGGCCACGTTCCTCGGCATCGCACTGACGTTCTTCGGGCCGTTCGCGCTCGCGCTGCTGCTGAAGCGCACCGGCTCGCTGAATCTGTGCTTCCAGGTCGCTGTGCTCGGTGTCGGCGTGCTCCTGACCGTCGTGCATGCGGCGCTGGCGGATCCGGTCGCGGTGTGGACGCCGCTGCTCAATCAGCTGCTCGACTCGATGGAGGCGGCCGGGATCCGCATGGAAGGCGATCGGCAGGCGCTGGTCGCGCTGTGGGCCCGCTCGATGTGGGGCTCGCTCGGTGCGGTGGCGCTGGCGACGGTATTTGGCTCGCTGCTGCTGGGTCGCTGGTGGGACTCGCTGTTACGCGCGCCCGGAGCGTTCGGCAGCGAATACCGACTGCTGCGGCTCGGCGTCGCGCTCGGCATCGCAGTGACCGTAGTGTTCGTGCTGGCGATGACGACCGACATTCCGCTGATCGATTCGCTCGCGTGGGTCGCGTTCGTGGCGCTCGCATTCCAGGGGCTGACGGCGGCGCATCGCAGCCGCGCCGGCGGCCGGCTCAACCGGGGCTGGCTGGTGGCGATCTACCTGCTCCTGATCGTGCCGCTGCCGCCGTCGATGATGCTGACGCTGGTCGTGCTCGCGCTCTGGGGTTTTGCCGACAATTGGCTGCGACCGCGCCGCCCGGCGAGCCTGTAGACTGTAATTTGTGACTGGGTAGGGGTTCTCATGGAAATCATTCTGCTGCAGAAAGTCGCCAACCTCGGCAACATCGGCGACCGCGTCAAGGTGAAGCCCGGCTACGGCCGTAACTTCCTGTTGCCGCAAGGCAAGGCGACGCTCGCGACGCCGGACAACATCGCCAAGTTCGAAGCGCGACGTCACGAGCTGGAGAAGGTGGCGGGCGACGAGCTGGCCAAGGCTCAGGCGCGCGCGGCCAAGCTCGCGGGCTTCAAGCTCTCGCTCACTGCGAAGGCGGGCGGCGAAGGCAAGCTGTTCGGCTCGGTCGGCACCTCGGACATCGCCGAAGCGACCAGCAAGGCCGGATTCGATGTCGAGCGCTCCGAAGTGCGCCTGCCGCACGGTCCGATCCGTCAGGCCGGCGAGCACGTCGTGCAGCTGCACCTGCACACCGACGTCACCGTCGATCTGCCGGTCACGATCGTCGCCGAAGAGTAGGTCGGGCTTCAGCCCGACTCCATCGTGGCCGAGCCTGAATCCAAAGTCGCAGTCGTCGGGCCGCGCCGGGCGCGCGACAAGGCTGCGGTCGACGAGATCCGGGTGCCGCCGCACTCGGTCGAAGCAGAGCAGGCGGTGCTCGGCGCGCTGATGCTCGACAACCGCGCCTGGGACACGATTGCCGACCGGCTCGTCGCCGACGACTTCTACCGCCGCGATCATCAACTGATCTTCGAAGCGATCGCCGAGCTCGCAGGCCGCGGCGAGCCGTCTGACGCGGTGACGCTGTCGGAGTGGCTGGAGCGCAAAGGCAACGGCGAGCAGACGGGCGGGCTCGTCTATCTCGCCGGCCTGGTGCGCGACACGCCGAGCGCGGCCAACGTGCGCGCTTACGCGGACGCGGTGCGCGAACGCTCGACACTGCGGCGCCTGATCAGCGTCGGCGGCGAGATCGCCGCGAGCGCGTACGAGCCCGAGGGCCGAGGCGCCACCGAGCTGGTCGACGAGGCCGAGCGGCGCGTGTTCGAAATCGCCGAGGCCGGCAACAAGACGGGCTCGGGCTTCATCCCGCTGAAAGAGGAGCTCGGTGCAGTCATCGACCGGCTGGACCTGCTGCACCAATCGAGCGGCGCGCTGACCGGCGTCAGTACCGGCTTCAACAAGCTCGACGAGATGACCGCGGGGCTGCAGAAGGGCGACCTGATCGTCGTTGCCGGCCGGCCCTCGATGGGCAAGACCACGTTCGCGCTGAACATCGCCGAGAATGCCGCGTTCGGGCCCGCCAAGGCCAAGGTCGGCGTCTTCAGCATGGAAATGTCGCGCGAGCAGCTCGCCTTCCGCATGATTTCCTCGCTCGGCCGCGTCGACCAGGGGCACCTGCGCACCGGCAATTTCGGCGACGAGGAATGGTCGCGCATCAACACCGCGATCAACATGATGAAGTCGGCGCAGATCTTCATCGACGACACCGGCGCGCTGACGCCGACCGACGTGCGCGCGCGCGCGCGCCGGCTCAAGCGCGAGCACGGCCTCGACCTGATCGTGCTCGACTACCTGCAGCTGATGCAGGTGCCGGGGACGAAGGAGAACCGCGCGACCGAGATCTCCGAGATCTCGCGCTCGCTCAAGGCGCTCGCCAAGGAGCTCAAGGTGCCGGTGATCGCCCTGTCGCAGCTCAACCGCAGCGTCGAGCAGCGCACCGACAAGAAGCCGGTGATGTCGGACCTGCGCGAGTCGGGCGCGATCGAGCAGGACGCGGACCTGATCATCATGATCTACCGCGACGAGGTGTACGACCCGAACACCACGCGCAAGGGCATCGCCGACATCATCATCGCCAAGCAGCGCAACGGCCCGATCGGCGACGTGCAGCTGACGTTCCTCGGCAAGTACACGAAGTTCGAGAACTTCGCACCCGAGTACGCCTACGGGGACGTGTGAGCAGCGTTCCGTTCGTCACGATCGACGCAGCCGCTCTGCGCAACAATCTCGCGGTCGTGCGCCGCTTCGCTCCGGGCGCGCGCGTCATGGCTGCGGTCAAAGCCAACGCCTATGGTCACGGTCTCGTGCACGCGGCGCGAGCGCTTGCCGGGGCCGACGCATTCGCTGTGGCGCGGGTCGAGGAGGGGCTCGCCTTGCGAGCCGCGGGCATCGCACACCCGATCGTCGTGCTCGAAGGCGCGTTCGCCGCCAGTCAGCTCGAAGCTGCAGCCGGGCACGATCTGCAACTGGCAATCCATTCGGCCGAGCAGATCGCGATGCTCGAGCAGTATGCTGGAACGCATCGCTTCGCGGTCTGGCTGAAAGTCGACACCGGCATGAATCGCCTGGGTTTCCGCGCGGAAGAGCTGGCGAGCGCGCACGCACGGATGAAGGGTTGCGCGGCTGTGGGCACCCTGCGTCTGCTGACGCATCTGGCGAGCGCGGAGAACGCCGGCGGGTTGGAAACGAAGCTGCAGCTCGATCGGTTTCGCGCACTGAGCGAACCGCTGCGCCTGGAGCGCAGCATCGCCAACTCCGCCGCGATCATCGCGTGGCCGGACGCGCACGGCGAATGGGTACGGCCCGGCCTGATGCTATACGGCGCGTCGCCGTTCGCCGAACGCAGCGCCATCGATCTCGGCCTGCTGCCCGCGATGACGTTCGCGACGCAGCTGATCGCGGTACGCAACGTCGCGGCAGGCGAGGCGATCGGCTACAACGGGATCTGGCGCGCGAAGCGACGCTCGCGCATCGCAGTGGCTGCGGTCGGTTATGGCGATGGGTATCCCCGCTGCATGCACGCCGGTGCACCCGTGTTGATCAACGGCCGCGAGGTGTCGGTTGTCGGCCGCGTCTCGATGGACATGACCATGCTGGACGCGACCGAGCTGCCGGAGGTCGCGGTCGGCGACGAAGTCACGCTGTGGGGAACCGGGTTGCCGGCGGAGCGCGTCGCGCCGTTCGCGGACACGATCGCGTATGAGCTGTTCTGTCGGATCGCCGAGAGAGTGAAGCGCAGAGACGTGTCGGGCTGAAGCCCGACCTACCCCTCGAAGAATCCCATCTTCACGCCGGCGAGCATGATCACGTCGTTGTCCTGCAGCCGGCGCGCCTGCTCGCCGATGCCGCTGCCGTTCACCTGGGGATAGTCGTTCGGCTTGCCGCTGTCGACGTGCACGATGAAGAAGCCGTCAGCGCGGCGCGTGATCGCCGCCACCTGCACGCCCGGGCGGCCGAGCGTCGTCAGCGCCTTGTTCAGCTCGAGCTCGCGTCCTGCGAAGGCGCCGCTCAGCACCTGCAGCTTCGCTTTCGGCAGCGCGACCGGATGTTCACCGGTGGCGCTGGTGCTCGACGGTACCGCACGAATTGCAGTCGCCGTTGCACCGGAGGCTCTCGGCGCCGCGGGCGGCGGCGCGATCGCCGACGCCTTCTTCGCCGCGGCCGCGGCGACGGCTGATCCCGGCGTGATCACCATCGTCTTCTCGAACTCGTCCGGCTCGTTGTCGGAGCTCTGCGTGTCGACGAAGCGCAGCTGGTGATGCCCGACGGTGACGACGTCGCCGTGCTGGAGCGCGTGCTTCTTGATCAGCTTGCCGTTGACGTAGGTGCCGTTGGTGCTGTTGAGATCCTCGAGGAACGAATCGTTGAGAATGTTGATGATCAACGAGTGATGGCCGCTGACGGCAGGGTTGTCGATGCGGATGTCGTTGTCCGGCAGCCGACCGATCGTGTAACGCTCCTTGTTCATGTTGTATTCGGCCATGACCGAACCATCGAGGCTAAGGATCAACCGTGCCATGTATCGTCCTCGGAACTCCCGACTGACCAGTGCGTCGGCATGCGGATGCTAGCCGAACCATCGCAAGATTCTGTCAACTACGCCCGTTTTCGCTGCGAACGAGTCCACAACTTGAGCAAGGATGATCGACACATTGTCGCGTCCGCCGTTGTCGTTCGATAGCTGAATCAATTGCTTAGCGACCGTTTCAAGACTAGCACTAAAGGTGCTCATAGTTAAGTGGATATCGTCGTCCTCGACCATGTCGGACAGCCCGTCCGAGCACAGGACGAAGAAATCCCCCTTCTGGACCGGCTGCTCGTGCACCTCGACCTCGACCGTCGGCTCGACTCCGAGCGCGCGTGTGACGTAGTTCTTGTTCGTGGCCCGCTGCGCCTCGGCCTGTGAGTAGAAGCCGCGGTCGACCAGCTCCTGCAGCAGCGAGTGGTCCATCGTCATCTGCTCGAAGCGGTTGGCCCGCAGGCGGTACAGGCGCGAGTCACCGACGTGCGCGATCGCCACGCGGTTGTCGAAGAACAGGCAGGACACGATCGTCGTGCCCATGCCTTCGCACTGCGGCTGGGTCTTGGCCGTCTGGTAGATGATCTTGTTGGCGCGCGCGATCGCGTCGCGCAGCACGATGCTCGGGCGCGCCAGGCCGCTCTCCGGATCGGCCGAGCTCATGTCCTGGTGCTCGACCGCCTCCTTGACGAGGCTCATGACGGTCTTGACGGCGATGCCGCTCGCGACTTCGCCCGCGTTGTAGCCGCCCATGCCGTCGGCGAGGACGAACAGGCCGATGTCGGCGTCGACGCCGATCGTGTCCTCGTTATGCTCGCGTACGCGGCCGACGTCCGTCAGGCCGACTGAGCGGATCTTGCCGCGCACTAGCGATTCTCCCGTTGCGCGGTCACGGGATGAGCCACTCGTGCTTGGATTCCGCTGCCTGCGGCGCGCCTGCCGGCCCCGCGCACTCACGCAATGCGCTCGCGAGCTCGCCGCAATGCGCGTAGCGGTCGTCAGCCGACTTCGCGAGCGCGCGCGCGATGATCGGATCGATGCATTCGGGCAGCTCGGGGCGCACCAGGCGCACCGAGGCGTGCGGCTCGGTGGCGATCTTCTGCATCAGCCGTGGCATCGACTCGGCGCGAAACGGCAGCTGTCCGCAGAGCAATTGATACAGGCTGACGCCGAGGGCGAACTGGTCGGAGCGTCCGTCGATCGGTCGACCTTCCAGCTGCTCCGGCGACATGAATGAGGGTGTGCCCAGGACGATTCCCGTTTTGGTTCGGCTTGTATCGGTGAGGCGTGCGATACCGAAATCGGTGATCTTCAACTCATCCGTGTCGGGATTGAACATTATATTAGCCGGTTTGATATCGCGGTGGACCACGTTTTGGCGGTGCGCATAGTAGAGGGCATCCGCCATGCGCGCGACCAACAGCATCGTGTTTTTGAAAGGCAGCAGTCGCGCATGTTCTGTGAAATGGCTCAGATGCGTGCCGCGCAGGTATTCCATCGCGATGTAGGCCAGGCCGTGGTCCTCGCCCGCATCGTAGACGGTGACGATCGCCGGATGGTTGAGCCGGCCGGCCATTTCGGCCTCGCGGAAGAAGCGCGCGCGCGCCTCCTGCAGATCGTTCTCCTCGAATTCCTCCACGAGCGGGATCGCCTTGATCGCCACCACGCGATTGATCTTCGGATCGCGCCCGAGATACACCGTGCCCATCGCACCCTTGCCGAGCTCGCGCTCGATCTCGTAGCGGCCGAGTGTGCGCGTGGGGCTCGCATGGCGCGGCGCGGGGTATGCCAGATCGGGATCGGACGGCTGCGTTTCGAGCTCAGGCGCTGTTGCCCGCACGGTCGCCGGCGGCGGTGGGGGCGGCGGTGCCGCGACGTTGCGCGTCTGCGGCTGCTCCTTGAGCCGCGCGCGCCGCGCGCGCAGATCGCGATAGTTCGGGTCGCGCGCCGCGATGTAGCTATAGACGTTGGATGCCTTCTGGATCTGTCGCCGCTTCTCGAAATCGTTGCCGAGCACGAACAGCAGCTCCATCGTCGCGGCATCGAGCGGGCAGCGCCGGTACGTTTCGAACGCCAGGTCGAGCTGTCCCTGACGCTGGAACGTCTGGCCGAGATTGCGCAGGCTGGCCACGGACGCGTTCTTGGCGTCTTCGCTGCGGCTGGTCGCGCGGCGCATCAGCTCGCCCGGCAGAAACAGCCCATAGCCGACGAGCACGCCGAGACAGGGCAGCACGAGCCGCACCCACACCATCGACGAGCTGAGCAGGCCGACCTCCGCGACGATCAGGATCGCGATGAACAGTACGCTGCCGAGCGCGCCGAAACCGATTCCGGCGAACGGCAGCGCTAAGGCGGCGAATGCGATCACCGCAAACGCCACCAGCCATTCGAGCGCAACCGCGTAGGCGGGACGCGCATAGATCTTGCCGGTGGTCAGGCTCGTCACCGTGCTCGCAATCGTCAGCACGGCCGGCGAGGCGCCGCTCACCGGCGTCGTGACCATGCCCGGTGCGGCCAGCGCCGAGTCCATGAAGCCGATGATCACGATCTTGTCGCGCAGCTGGTCGGCAGGAATCTCTCCCGCCATCACTTGCCAATACGGGTACTGCTTGAACTGCTGCGGTTGCGCGGGGAAGTAGTGCGGCCGAATCGTCAGCGCCGGCCCCAGCGGCCGCACGCGGTCGCCCAGGTGTAGTGCATCTCCCGAAGCGAAGCTCAGATCCTCGGGTGCGACGCCGAGCGCGCGCGCTGCCGCCGCTGTCGCCAGTGAAGGCAGCATCGCAGCGTCACCGACGCGCAGCGCAGCCATGTCTGCACGAACTGTTCCATCGCCGTCAGCGACGGTCTTGGTGTGGCCGATCGCAGCGGCGGCACGGGCCAGCACCAGCCCAGGCGCCGCGACGACATCGGCCGGTCGCGCGGCCCGCAACGCATCAGCGTCGCCCGCCGGGAAAAGTCGCGCAGGCAAGTCGGGTTTTCCACCAGCGTTCTCGGCGAGGCGGACATCCACGGGCAGCACGACGTTGCCCTGCGCTTGTATCGCCTGCGCCAAATGCGCGTCCGGGTCGCGGCCCGCGCTCGACTCGCCGAGCAGCCGGCGCAGCGACTGCGCCTGTTCCGAGCGGCCGAGATCGGACGATTCGAGCAGGGCGAGCGCGGCGCGCAGGCGCTCCGCTTCGCTGGTCCGCGGCGAGGTGTCGATCGGCACCGTGAAAGCCACGACGCGCGCGCCGGCGGCGTGCAGGTGGTCGATCAGGGTGGCATGAACGTCGCGCGGCCAGGGCCACGCACCGAGCCGGGCGACGCTGGCGTCGTCGATGCCGACGAGCACGACGTCCGACGCGGGATTCGCCGGCGTGGCGCGCATCACGCGGTCGTAGAGCATCAGCTCGACCGGCGCGTACGTCGTGGAGGAGATCAGGCGCCCGACGACCAATACGAAGGCTGCTGCCAGCCCCCCCGGAAGCCAGGAAAATCGCGCCAGTCTTGCCGCCACCCAGGCACCTCGAACGAAACCGGCGCGAGTATAGACGAATGGCCCGCCGGCAAATCGCAGGAAGCGTCACAGCCCGGCAGCAAGCGTGGCACCTGTCCGACAGCGGCATGCGCTACTGTAGGAATGCCGATCACGTCCTTGTTTTGTCCGAATGGAGAATCATGGCGAAATCCCGCGAAGTGTTCGTTTGCGACCAGTGCGGCAACGAGAGCCTGCAGTGGCAGGGCCTGTGCCCGATGTGCGGTGCCGGCGATTCGCTGCGGCGCGTGGCTGTCGCCGCTCGCGGCAAGCCCGAGCGGCGGGCACTGGCCGCCACCAGCGGCGAGCCGCAGCGGTTGTCGCAGGTCGCAGAGCGCGACGAGCCACGGGTGCCGACCGGGCTCGAGGAGCTCGATCGCGTGCTGGGCGGCGGTCTGGTGCTGGGCTCGGTGGCGCTGCTGGGCGGCGATCCCGGCATTGGCAAGTCAACGATGCTGCTGCAGGCCGGTGACGCGCTCAGCCGCGCCATGCCGACGCTGTACGTCACCGGCGAGGAATCGCTCCGCCAGGTCAGCCTGCGCGCCCGCCGTCTCGGGCTGGCCGGCGACACGCTGCAATTGCTCGCGGAGACGTCGGTCGACACGATCATCGAACACGCACGCAGCGCCGGCTCGCGCGTGCTCGTCATCGACTCGATCCAGACGATGTTCGCGACCGAGGTGGAGTCCTCGCCGGGATCGGCCGCGCAGGTCCGCGAGTCCGCCGCCGCGCTGGTGCGCTTCGCGAAATCCTCCGGCGTGTCGGTGCTGATCATCGGGCACGTGACCAAGGAGGGCGTGATCGCCGGCCCGCGCATCCTCGAGCACATGGTCGACACCGTGCTGTATTTCGAGAGCGATGCCGGCAGCCGTTTCCGTCTGGTGCGCGCGGTCAAGAACCGCTTCGGCGCCGCCAACGAGGTGGGCGTGTTCGCGATGACGGAGCAGGGACTGAAGGAAGTGAAGAACCCGTCGGCGATTTTCCTCTCGCAGCACGCTCAGCCGGTGAGCGGCAGCGCAGTGATGGTGGCGCGCGAAGGCAGTCGGCCGATGCTGATCGAAGTGCAAGCGCTCACCGACGATGCACAGGGGCTCAATCCGCGTCGCGTCGCGGTCGGGCTCGAAGCGAACCGGCTCGCGCTGTTGCTCGCAGTGCTGCACCGGCACGGCGGGGTCGCGACCTCCGGACGTGATGTCTTCGTCAATGTCGTCGGCGGCGTGCGCATTTCGGAGACCGCCGCGGATCTGCCCGCAGTGCTGGCTACTGTTTCGAGCGCTCGCGACGAGCCGCTCGCCGGGCGCCTCGTGTGCTTCGGCGAGCTGGGCCTTGCAGGGGAAATCCGCCCGGTGCCGTACGGCGAGGAGCGCCTGCGTGAGGCGGCCAAGCATGGCTTCGAGCGTGCGATCGTGCCGGAGGCAAACAAGCCGCGGCGCGCGATCGACGGATTGCAGGTGATCGGCGTCGAGCGCCTGGCGGACGCGCTACGCAACGCCTTTTGAGCGCTCGTCGAACGTCGTCGCGGGCATGGAGCGAATGCGCGCGGTCTTCACGCTGTTGTCGATCGTCTGCAGGATCTCGATCGTCAGGTCGCCGAGGCGCAGCACCGTGCCCGCCTGCGGCAGCGTCTCCAGATACTCGACGATCAGTCCATTCAGCGTACGGGGGCCGTCGGTGGGCAGCTCCCAGCCCAGCGTGCGATTCAGCACCCGCACGTTGATCGCACCGTTCACGACGTAGCTGCCGTCCGGCTCGCGATGAATGTCCTTGTGCAGCGTCGCGGGCGCGCTGGTGAATTCGCCGACGACTTCTTCGAGGATGTCCTCGAGCGTCACCAGTCCCTGGATGTCGCCGTACTCATCCACGACCAGCGCGATGCGGCGGCGGTCGCGCTTGAAGTTCAGCAGCTGCACGTCGAGCGTCGTGCCTTCCGGAACGAAATACGCTTCGCGCTGGCGGGCGAGGTCCAGAAGATGCTCGCGGTCGAAGTCGCCGCGCACCAGCGCGTGCGCGACCTTTTTCATGTGCAGGATGCCGACGATGTTGTCGAGGTTGCCCTGACAGACCGGCAGCCGCGTATGCGGCGTCGAGCGCAGCACGTCGAGGATCGTGTCCCAGTCGTCGCTGACGTCGACGAAGGCGATCTCGCCGCGCGGGATCATGATGTCGTCGACCCGGATCGACTCCAGCCCGAGCATCTTGTCCGCGAGCTGCGAGCGATCGGCTGCCGCCGCGGGTGCGTTCGGCGTGATAGCCCGCGCATGCCGCGGCCGCGCACGCGGCCGGCCGAGCGCCAATGCGCCGAGCGCGCCGCAAAGCACGGCCGCGAGCGCGATCAGGACGAGAGCCGTTGTGGAAAGAGTGAGCAAGTGCGCGCCTGTAACTGCAGCGCTAGCCCCAGTGCCGGCCGAGGATCGATTCGAGCACGATCTTCGAGCCGAAGTACGCCAGCCCCAGCAGCGCGAAACCGCTCAGCGCCCAGTTCGCCGCCGTGCGCCCGCGCCAGCCGAAACGCCAGCGGCCGAACAGCAGCACTCCGAACACGACCCACGCGAGGCATGACAGGATCGTCTTGTGCAGCAGGTGCTGTGCATTCGAGAACAGATCCTCGACGAACACGAAGCCGCTGAACAGCGCCAGCGTGAGCACGGCAAAACCTGCCGCGAGCGCCTGGAACGCGGCGGATTCCAGCGCTTCGACGGAAGGCAGTGCCCCGACCCAGCCGAGCGGCTTGCGGCTGCGCAGGCGGCGATCGAGCAGGCGCATCGCAAGCGTCAGCGCGACGGCGATCGTGATGAGCGCGTACGCCAGCGTCGACAGCACGATGTGCGCGCCGATTTCCCAGCTCGGCCCGTCCACCAGTGGAGCACCGCCGCCACCTTCGACCGTCGTGGCCGCGACGAGGCCCGCGACGACCATGAGCACTGCGCCGATCGCCGCGAACCGCGGACGCAACCATGTAAGCCCGACGGCGATCAGCCCGATCGGCCAGCCGATCAGCGAAGCGGTCTCCGCGATGGTGAAGGCCAGCACGGGCCGATCGAACAGCACGCGCCACAGCAGGATCGCGTGCAGCACGAGTGCGATCACGCCGAGGGCCAGGCCCGCGACGCGGCGACCGTGGGCGGCGTGCTCGCCGGCGCGATAGACGCTGGAGGCGAGCCACGCGGCGCAAGCCAGATAGCACGCAAGAACGATGGCGGACAGCACGAGGGTGGCGGTTGGGCGGATGAGGTGGCCGGCGATGGGGTACTCTAAACTAGCCGCTACTGCTTAAGCCAACCGCTCCCCACTTCCAGCATGTTCGACAAATTGACCGAGCGCCTGCAGGGCGTCATCGAAAGCCTGCGCGGCCGCGGGCGCCTCACTGACGAGAACATTGCAGACACGCTGCGCCAGGTGCGCATGGCGCTGCTCGAGGCCGACGTCGCGCTGCCGGTGGTCAAGACGTTCGTCGACGCGGTGCGCGCCAAGGTGGTCGGCCAGGAGCTCGACAAGAGCCTGACACCCGGCCAGACGCTGGTCCGCATCATCAATGACGAGCTGATCGCGCTGATGGGCGAAGGCGTGCGGCCGCTCAACCTGCGCGCGCAGCCGCCCGTGGTCATCCTGCTGGCGGGATTGCAGGGCGCCGGCAAGACGACCTCCGCGGCGAAGCTCGCCAAATGGCTCAAGGAGAACGAGCGCAAGAAGGTGCTGCTGGCGAGCACCGACGTGTATCGCCCGGCCGCCATCCTGCAGCTGGAACGTCTCGCCACACAGCTGGACATCGGCTTCTATCCGTCCGACCCGAGCAAGTCGGCGGTCGTGCTGGCGCGCGAAGCGCTCGCCGAGGCGCGCCGCTCGTTGTTCGACGTGCTGATCGTCGATACCGCAGGTCGCCTGCACGTCGATGACGAGATGATGGTCGAGATCCGCGAGATCAGCGCCGCGGTCACACCGACGGAAACGCTGTTCGTCGTCGACAGCATGGCCGGTCAGGACGCGGTCAACGCCGCGCGCGCGTTCGGCGAGGCGCTCGATCTCACGGGCGTGGTGCTGACCAAGACTGACGGCGATGCACGCGGCGGCGCGGCGCTGTCGGTCCGGCAAATCACCGGTCAACCCATTCTCTTCATGGGGACGGGCGAGAAGACCGAAGCGCTCGAAGTGTTCCAGGCCGAGCGCGTCGCCTCGCGCATCCTCGGCATGGGCGACGTGCTGGCGCTGGTCGAGAACGTCACGAAGAGCGTCGATCGCGAGCAGGCCGAGAAGCTGGCCCGCAAGCTCAAGAAGGGCAAGGATTTCGACCTGGAGGATCTGCACGACCAGCTGCAGCAGGTGGAGAAGATGGGCGGCCTGAGCGCGCTCGTGGATAAGCTGCCCGCGCAGCTGGCCGGCAAGGCGGCGCAGGCGCCGCAGGTCAATGACAAGGAAATCCGGCGCCAGATTGCGGTCATCCGTTCGATGACACGGGGCGAGCGCCGTTACCCGAAGACCATCGACGCCTCACGCAAGCGCCGCATCGCGGCCGGCTCCGGAGTCCACGTCTCGGAAGTCAACAAGCTGCTGAAGAACTACCTGCAGATGCAGAAGATGATGAAGGCCATGTCGAAGGGCGGGGGCCTGCGGCGCCTCATGGGGGCCTTCGGGGGCGGGCGCTTCCCGCCGGGCTAGGACGGGGGCCAAGTCCTTGTAGCTATGAGCCTTTGGCTCAGGTAACATTCGCGCCCTTTTACCGGGAGCGGACTCCCGGCTGAATCCCAATTTCCAGACGATTCCGAGGCTTTTGCAGCAATGGTCACGATCCGGCTCACCCGTCGCGGGGCGAAGAAGCAGCCCTTCTATCACGTCGTCGTCACGGACAGCCGCATGCGCCAGGGCGGCACGACCCTGGAGCAGGTGGGCTACTTCAACCCCATTCCGGCCGGCAAGCAGCGGCGCCTGGAGCTGAACCTGGAGCGGATCGACTACTGGGTCGGCAAGGGCGCGAAGCCGTCCGAGCGCGTCGCCGAGCTGGTCAAGAAGCATCGCAAGCAGCCCGTCGCGGCCTGAAGACGAGCCCGGCTACGAGCGTGAACCGGCGCGTCGTCCTGGGCCAGGTCGGCGGGGCGTTCGGAGTCCAGGGCTGGGTGAGGATTCAGTCCTACACCGATCCGCCCGCGAACATTCTCGGTTACAGCCGCTGGCAGCTCGGACGGGCCGGCCAGTGGCGTGAGGTCGAAGTCGAAGACGGCAAGGTGACGGCGAAAGGCGTGCTGGCCAAGCTGGTCGGCGTCGAGACGCCGGAGGACGCCCGCCTCGCCACCGGAGAGCAGATTGCAGTCGGGCGCGACGAGCTGCCCGCGCCGGCGCCCGGCGAGTACTACTGGAGCGATCTCGAAGGGCTGGCAGCGTTCGGTCGCGATGAACAGCCGCTCGGGCGCATCGAGGAATTCCGGACGACGCCGGCGGGTCCGGTCGTCGTGATCCGGGGCGAACGGCAGCACTGGGTGCCCTTCGTCAAGGAACGGATCGTGGCGGTCGATCTCGACGCCGGGCGCGTCGTGTTCGACTGGGCCGCCGACTGGTGAGGACATGCGCATCGAAGTGGTGACGCTGTTCCCGGAGTTCATCGCCCAGGCCGTGCGCGTCGGTGTGCTGGGCCGCGCGATCGAAGCGGGTCGCGTCGCGGTGCATGCGACGACGCCGCGCGAGTTTGCGACGGACGTACACCGAACGGTCGACGATCGACCGTACGGCGGCGGTCCGGGAATGGTGCTGAAGGTCGAGCCGGCGCGCACGGCGATCCGTGCGGCGAAGGCCAGACTGCCGGCGGGGAGCCGCAGCCTCTATCTGGCCGCGGACGGCGAGCGCCTGACGCACGCATTGGCGCGCGAGCTGGCGCAGCTGCCGGGGCTGATGTTGCTCGCGGGCCGGTACGAGGGTGTCGACGAGCGATTGATCGAGTCGGAGATCGACGCGAGCGTGTCGATCGGCGACTACGTGTTGTCCGGCGGCGAGTTGCCGGCGCTGGTGCTGATCGACGCCGTGGTGCGCTTGCTGCCCGGCGTGCTCGGCGATGACGAATCGGCATTGCAGGATTCGTTCGCCGCGGGGCTGCTCGACTGGCCGCACTACACGCGGCCGGAAGTTTTCGAGGGACGCGCGGTGCCGGAAGTGCTCGCGAGCGGCAACCACGCCGCGATCCGGCGCTGGCGCACGAAGCAGGCGCTGGGCCGCACGTGGCTGCGGCGGCCGGAGTTGATCGAGAGGCTGACGCTGAGCGCTGAAGAGCAGCGTCTGCTGAATGAATTCAAGACGGAGCAAGGGCTGCCGTCGAACGACTGAACGGATGGGTTAGCAACATGAGCAACATCATTGCCCAGCTCGAGAGCGAAGGCCTCGACAAGAAGATTCCGGACTTCTCGCCCGGCGACACCGTGGTCGTCGAGGTGAAGGTGAAGGAAGGCGACCGCGAACGCGTGCAGGCCTACGAGGGCATCGTCATCGCGCGCCGCAACCGCGGCTTCAACTCGTCCTTCACCGTGCGCAAGATTTCCCACGGCGAAGGCGTCGAGCGCGTGTTTCAGACGTACAGCCCGTCGATCGGCGCGATCACGGTCAAGCGTCGCGGCAACGTGCGCCGCGCCAAGCTGTACTACCTGCGCGATCTGACCGGCAAAGCGGCCCGCATCGAAGAAAAGGTGTAAGGGTGTAGGTCGGGCTTGGCCCGAGGCCGGCGCGGGAGCGCAGGCCGGGGCCTCCCACGGGATCGCCCGACAGGTACACTGCACGCGCGGAGGAATTTCATGCGCGTGACTCACGGACTGCTTTGCATGGCATTGGCGCTCACCGCCGCGGCGGCGAGCGCCAGCCCCAAGACCGACAAGGTCATCGAGAACGTCCGTCTGCCGACGGGCTTCAAGATCGAGCTCTATACCGACCAGGTTCCCGGCGCGCGCTCGATGGCGCTCGGCCAGCGCGGCACGCTGTTCGTCGGCACTCGCGCCCGCGGCGGCAAGGTTTACGCAGTGAGCGGCACGCCGGGCGCCGCCGCTCCGACCGTCCGCACGATCGCCAACAATCTCAACACGCCGAACGGCGTCGCCTTTCGTGACGGCGCACTGTACGTCGCCGAGATCAACCGGCTGCTGCGCTTCGACGATATCGAAAACACGCTCGAGAACGTGCCGCAGCCGAAGGTCGTGCGCGACGACTTTCCGAAGGATGGCCATCACGGCTGGCGCTACATCGCCTTCGGGCCCGACGGCAAGCTCTACTTCCCGATCGGCGCGCCGTGCAACGTGTGCAACGAGCCGAAGTACGGCGTGATCACGCGCATGAACGCGGACGGCTCCGGCCAGGAAGTGTTCGCACGCGGCATCCGCAACTCTGTCGGCTTCACGTGGCATCCGGTCACGAAGCAGCTCTGGTTCACCGACAACGGTCGCGACTGGCTCGGCGAGGACGAGCCGCCCTGCGAGCTGAACGTCGCGCCGCGCGCCGGGCTCGACTTCGGCTTCCCGTACTGCCACGGCAATGGCATCAAGGATCCCGATCCGCAACTCGCCAAGCTCGGCGAGTGCAGCAAGATGACGCCGCCGGTGCAGGCGCTGGGCGCGCACGTCGCGCCGCTCGGCCTGAAGTTCTATACCGCGAGCAAATTTCCCGAAGCCTATCGCGGCGATGTGTTCATCGCCGAGCACGGCTCGTGGAACCGCAAGGAGAAGAACGGCTACCGCATCACGCACGTCAAGCTCGACGGCAACAAGTCCGTCAAGTACGAGCCGTTCGCAACCGGTTTCAATCGCGGCGACGACGTGTTCGGTCGCCCGGTCGATCTGCTGATGCTGGAGGACGGCTCGATGCTGGTCTCCGACGATACTTCCGACGCGATCTATCGCATTACCTACGCGATGCCATGAAAGCCATTGCTACCTTCTTCACGTTCGTGTGGCGCGCGCTGGACGGGCTGCGCAAGGTGTTGCACCTGATCGTGCTGCTGGTGACGCTCCTGGTCATCGGCGCGGCGCTGTCGCCCAACATTCCGATCGTGCCGCACAAGACTGCCCTGGTGATTGCGCCGCAGGGCAAGCTCGTCGAGCAGCTCGCCGGCGATCCGTTCGATCGCGCGATCGCCGAGCTGTACGGCCAGCAGCGCGCCGAAACGCTGGTGCGCGATCTCACCGATGCGATCGAAGCGGCGAAGACCGACAAGCGCGTCGAGGTGCTGGTGCTCGATCTCGGCCACATGGCCGGCGGCGGCGTCGCCAAGCTGGAGGAGGTCGCCGCGGCGATCCGCGACTTCCGCAGCAGCGGCAAGAAGGTGCTGGCGTTCGGCGAGGGTTACGATCAGGCGCAGTATTACCTCGCCGCGCAGGCCGACGAGGTCTATCTCGATCCGCAGGGCCTCGTGCTGATCGACGGCTTCGGTTACTACCGTACGTTCCTCAAGGGCGTGATCGACAAGCTGTCGGTCGACGTCAACGTGTTCCGCGCCGGCAAGTTCAAGTCGTACACCGACCAGTTCAGCCGCAGCGACATGTCCGAGACGGAGGAAGAAGAAAGCCTCGCGTGGCTCAATGCGCTGTGGTCGCAGTACCAGGCCGGCATCGTCAAGGCGCGCAAGCTGGAGCCGGGCGCCATCGCCGACTACGCGAACAACTTTGCCGCGTCCGCCAAGCAGCAGCGCGGCGACCTGGCCGCGGTGGCGCTCGACAAGAAACTGGTGACGGAGCTGAAGTCGCGCCGCGAGTTCGAGGACCAGGTCAAGGCGATGGTCGGCGAAGACGAGAAGGAGCACACCTTTCGCAGCGTCCCGCACTGGGACTACCTCGCCGCCGTGCGCCCGACGAAGGCGTTGCATCGCGAGGGCGATCACATCGGCGTCGTCGTCGCGTCCGGCGAGATTCTCGACGGCGAGCAGCCGCCCGGCACGATCGGCTCGGATTCGCTCGTGCAACTGTTGCGCGACGCGCTGCACGACGACTCGGTCAAGGCAGTCGTGCTGCGCATCGACAGCCCCGGCGGCAGCATGTTCGCCTCGGAAGTGATCCGCCGCGAGATCGACGCGCTGCGCAACGCCAAGAAGCCAGTGATCGCTTCGATGAGCAGCGTCGCAGCTTCCGGCGGCTACTACATCGCCATGGATGCGGACCAGATCTGGGCGAGCCCGGCGACCTTGACCGGCTCGATCGGCGTGTTCGCCGTGTTTCCGACCGTGGAGCGCACGCTCGGCAAGTTCGGCATCACGATCGACGGCGTCGGCACGACGCCGCTCGCGGATTCGCTGCGGCTCGATCGCACGTTGCAGGACCAGGCGAAGGAAATCCTGCAGTCGTCCGTCGAGCATGCCTACAGCGTGTTCGTGGACAACGTCGCGACGGCGCGCAAGAAGTCGTTCGAGGATATCGATGCCGTCGCGCAGGGCCGTGTCTGGGCCGGCGTCGACGCCCGCAAGCAGGGGCTGGTCGATCATCTCGGCTCGTACAAGGATGCGTTGAACGCGGCAGCCAAGCTCGCCAAGCTCGGCGACGACTACAAGGTGGAGTACATCGAGCCGCCGCTCGGCTGGCGCGAGGCGTTTGCGTTGCAGTCGCAGGCGCTCGCGGCGCGCGTTGGGCGTGCGGTGGCGCCGGAGCGCCGGATGTTCGACGGGGCGCGGCGCTGGTTCGCGCCGCTCGAAGACGAGCTCGCGCGGCTGTCGCGCTTCACGGATCCGAAGCAGGTGTATTACTACTGCCCGTGCGCGGTGAATTGAGATGAAGAGTCAGGCTTCAGCCTGACTTCTTCTCCCAATCCATCACGACCTTGCCCGACTGGCCTTTGCCCATGATCTCGAACGCGTGCTGGTACTGCGTGTACGGCAGCCGGTGCGTGATGACCGGCCGGACGTTCAGGCCGCTCTGCAACAGCGCGGCCATCTTGTACCAGGTCTCGAACATCTGCCGGCCGTAGATGCCTTTGATCGTCAGGCCCTTCAGGATCACTTCGTTCCAGTCGATCGCGACTTCCGTCGGCGGGATGCCGAGCATCGCGATGCTGCCGCCGTGATGCATCGTCCGCAGCATGTCGCGCAGCGCCGCCGCGTTGCCTGACATCTCCAGCCCGACGTCGAAGCCTTCCTGCATGCCGAGCTGCTTCATCGCGTCCTCGAGCTTGTCCCGCGTCACGTTGAGCGCGAGCGTCGCTCCCATCTTGCGCGCGAGGTCCAGGCGGTAGTCGTTGACGTCGGTGATGACGACGTTGCGCGCGCCGATGAAGCGCACGATCGCCACGGCCATGATGCCGATCGGGCCGGCGCCGGTGATCAGCACGTCCTCGCCGACCACGTCGAACGCAAGCGCGGTGTGCACCGCGTTGCCGAGCGGATCGAGGATCGCGGCGATCTCGTCGTCGATCGCGGCGGGCAGCTTGAAGGCGTTGAAGGCCGGAATCACGACGTACTCGGCGAAGGCGCCGGGGCGATTCACGCCGACGCCGACGGTGTTGCGACACAGGTGGCGCCGGCCGGCGCGGCAGTTGCGGCAGTGGCCGCAGGTGATGTGGCCTTCGCCGGAGACGCGGTCGCCGGCCTTGAAGCCGGAGACTTCGCTGCCGACTTCGACGACCTCGCCGCAGTACTCGTGGCCGACCGCCATCGGCACCGGGATCGTCTTCTGCGCCCAGGCATCCCAGTTGTAGATGTGCATGTCCGTGCCGCAGATGGCGCTGCGCTTGACGCGGATCAGGACATCGTTCGGGCCGGGCGAGGGTTTCGCGATGTCCTGCAGATCGATGCCGACGGCAGCGCGGGCTTTGACGAGTGCGTGCATAGGCGCGCGATTCTAGACTACGCGCAGCTCCTTGCCGACCTTGCTGAATGCCGCGACCGCGCGGTCGAGTTGCTCGCGCGTGTGCGCGGCCGACATCTGCGTGCGGATGCGCGCCTTGCCCTGGGGCACGACCGGGTACGAGAAGCCGATCACGTACACGCCTTCGTCGAGCAGACGGCGCGCGAACTCGGAGGCGACTTTCGCGTCGCCGAGCATGACCGGGATTATCGGATGCTCGCCCGGCACGAGGTTGAAGCCGGCCGCGGCCATGCCCGCGCGGAAGTGCGCGGCGTTTTCCCACAGGCGCGCGCGCAGCGCAGTGTCCGCTTCGAGCATGTCGAGCACGCGCAGGCTCGCCGCGGCGATGAACGGCGGAATGCTGTTGGAGAACAGGTAGGGCCGCGAGCGTTGCCGCAGCCAGGCAACGATTTCCTTGCGACCCGAGGTATAACCGCCGCTTGCGCCGCCGAGCGCCTTGCCGAGCGTGCCGGTGAGAATGTCGACCCGATCGATGACGCCGCGGAGCTCGTGCGTGCCGCGGCCGCGCGCGCCGACGAAGCCGGTCGCGTGCGAGTCGTCGACCATCACCAGTGCGTCGTAGCGATCGGCCAGGTCGCAGATGTCCTTCAGGCGCGCGATTACGCCGTCCATCGAGAACACGCCGTCGGTCGCGATCAGACGCACGCGGCATTTGCTCGCCTCTTTCAGGCGCGCTTCCAGCTCGTCGAGGTCGTTGTTGGCGTAGCGCAGGCGCTGTGCTTTGCACAGGCGCACGCCGTCGATGATGCTGGCGTGGTTCAGCGAGTCGCTGATCACCGCGTCCTGCTCGTCGAGCAGCGTCTCGAACAGCCCGCCGTTCGCGTCGAAGCACGACGAGTAGAGGATCGTATCCTCCGTGCCGAGGAAGCGGCTCAGTCGCGCCTCGAGGTCCTTGTGGATCTCCTGCGTGCCGCAGATGAAGCGCACTGACGCCATCCCGTAGCCGTAGCGGTCGAGCGCACGCTGGGCGGCTTCACGCACGGACGGGTCGTTGGCGAGACCGAGGTAGTTGTTCGCGCACAGGTTGACGACCTCGGCGCCGCCGCCAACGCGTACGAAGGAGCCTTGCGCGGACGACAGCACCCGCTCGGGCTTGAACAGCCCCTGCGCTTTCAATTGCTCGGTCTCGCGGCTGAGCCGCTCAAGGATTTCAGCCTTCACGAATGTGTCCTCGGTGCGCGCGAAAGCGCGAATTGTGCCATCGGGCGGAATCGGGCAGCGAGCGGGCGTCCGCGCGCCGACCCGCTGCGAGAACCGGCGGTCTCACGCCGGGCCCACACAGACGCCGGCCTGTCCCAAGCGATTGGCGGGTGTTTTTTCTTTGCAACACCGATCGATGAACAGGGTGGCATGGCGCTCGCCGGCACCTGTCGGCGTTCAGGGTTTCACTGAAGATGACGGGTTCCATCGTGCGGCACAAGTCAGCATATTGCTGTTACGCACCGGAGTTCTTACCATCGAACGTGACCGCAGAGCGATCGTCGATTCTGCACACAAATATTGTTCGGGCCTCATCGCTCGGCCCGAGTGGGGGTTCTCATGTTGAAGTCGAAACAGCGAACGCTGCTGTCGTGCGCGATCAGCAGTGTGTTGGGCCTGGGAGGCGGCGCCGCAGCGCTCGCACAGGATGCGTCACGGACATCGGTCCTCGAGGAAGTTGTCGTCACCGCCGAGAAACGCGCGGTCAACATCCAGGACGTACCTGTCGCCGTAACGGCGTACACGAGCGAGACGCGCACTCTGCTCGGCGTCAACACAGTTGAAGATCTGGCGCGCTTCACACCGAGCGTTGCGTATCGTAACGATGATCGTCTCGCGATCCGCGGCGTCGGACGCCTGACGAACGCGGTCGGCACCGATCCTGCCGTGGCGTTGTACTCCGACGGCATCTTCTCGACTTCGATGGCGGATACCTCGACGCCGCCGCTGTTCATCGAGCGCACTGAAATTCTGCGCGGCCCGCAGGGCACGCTGTACGGACGCAATTCCGTCGGCGGCGCGATCAACGTGATCTCCAAGCGCCCGACCGACAAGTTCGAGGGCGAAGTGCGGCTGCAGGGCGGCAACTACAGCTTCTATCACGCCGACGGCCTGGTGCGCGGCCCGCTCACCGACGGCGTGCGCTACCTGTTCGGCGGGTACTCGGAAAAGCGCGACACGGGTTTCATCCACAACTATGGTCCGGCCAAGGACGGCGCCACCAGCGATCGCTGGATGGTCGAGGGGCAACTCGAGATGGACCTCGGCGAGAACGCCGTGGCCCGCGTGCGCTACTCGAAGTTCGAATGGAGCGACACGTATGGCGTCGGCAACACGCTGCTGGCGAACATCTCGCCGTTCGATAACGTGCTGCCGTACAACGGTGGTCTCTACTACAACCCGACCGTGGGCTTCAACGACCCGAACCCGGCGGTCAAGGACCCGTACACCGCCAACACGAATCGCACCGTGGTCGGTACGCTCGAGGACCACAACCGCATCCATCTCGATTTCACCTGGGATCTCGGCGGCGCGACGCTGAAGTATTTCGGCGGCTACCAGGAGTACCTGTATCACACGGGCTCCGACAGCGATGGGACGAACCAGACCCAGAACCACGACGTCCTGGTGCCGGCCGGCATCCCCGGCGTGGCAACGAACCTGACGGTCGACTTCGACGGCGCCGGGCCGGTGACGCCGCTGCTGGTCCCTCGCCCGACCTACGTCGCGAGGAACGTCTCGACCGATATCGAGGGCTTCTACGAGGAATCGCAGCGCTGGTGGTCGAACGAGATCAACCTCTCGTCGAACGGCGAGGGCGCGGTGCAGTGGATCGTCGGCCTCTATCAGTACGACACCACGTGGGACAACCCGCAGCACACCACCGTTCACAACGATCCCCGGTTATTGACTCCCGCCGTCGGCGCACCGAACCCCGACGGCTGGAACGGCGCCATCAACGGCCACCTGGAAGGTGAGTCGTACGCCGGCTTCGGCCAGATCGACTGGAGCTTCGCGGACAAGTGGACCTTCACGATCGGCGCTCGTTACACCGAGGACAAGAAGAAAGGCTTCGACGAGGCCTGGTATACCGGCCGCATGCCGGATACCGCGATCGGCGCGGCCAACGCGAACTTCGAGGCTGTGCTGCGCGGTGCGCTTGCGGGTAATCCGGCAACTGCGCCTCTTGCCGCTGCGGATGACGCGACGCTGCGCGCGGCCATGGCCAACCCGGCGTTCGCGAACACGCTGCAGCTGATTGCCGCGGGCTTGCTGGCGCAGACGCAGGCGGTTGCCCTCGACGTCACGCAGAGCGCGACAGGATGCGTCGGTTGCGTGCCGAGCCCGAACGGCGGCCTGCGACGCAACCTGGAAGGCGACTGGGATGGCGTGACCGGCACACTGGGTCTGCAATGGCGGCCGGGCGACGACACCAACCTGTACCTGCGCTATGCGCGCGGTTACAAGGCGGGCGGCTTCATCGCATCGGCGAACATGGCGCCTGGCGTATACGCCGATCCCGAGTACCTGAACTCTTACGAGTTCGGCCTCAAGCAGCAGATCGGCGGCCGCTTCCAGTTGAACACCGCGCTGTTCTACTACGACTACAAGGACTTCCAGGCTCCGCTGTCCGTGCAATTGCCGGGCGGCACGTTCTTCGCGACGCAGTTCGTCAACCTCGATGCGGAAGTGAAGGGCGTCGAAGTCGAAACGGTGTATTCGCCGATCGATCCGCTGCGACTGTTCGTGAATGCGTCGTACGTCGATTCCAAGATCACGCGCGGCTGCTGTTTCCAGGACACGGCGGATCCGACCGGTGCCACGGATCCCGGCAGCGTGGTGAGCGCGAACGGCGCGCAGACGCTGGTCGGCAACGACCTGCCGAACGCGCCTGAGGTGAAGTACACGGTCGGCGCGAACTACACCTTCAACTGGTCGCCAGGCTCGCTGACGTTCGGCGGCACGTATTCGTACACGGACGACCTGCAGTCGAACGTGTTCTCGAATCCGAACGCCACCGCGCCGTCGAACGAGATCGCGGATTTCCGCATCCTGTGGAGCGACGCGCAGAATCGTTACTCGCTCATCGGCTTCGTGAAGAACGCGTTCGACGAGGAGGGCTACATCCGCTCGACGCCTTCATCGCCGACCGGCGTGGGCTCGCGCCGCTCGGTTGGATTGATCTATCCGCGGACCTACGGCGCGGAGGTGCAGTTCCGCTTCTGATAAGAACGAGTAAGAACGAGGACCTCAACCTGCAACGCCGGTCGACGCCAAGTCGACCGGCGTTTTCTTTTGCCTTTCCGTCAGCGCGCTTTGCCTTGCTGCCACGCCTGCAGCAGCTTCTCGTAAGCGATCGTCTCGCCCTTCGGCTTCTCGTTCGCGAGCTTCGACCACGGCGCGGCCTGCGCCGACAGCCACACCGCCGGGTCCTTCTTCCCGTTGAGCTTCGGCGGGCAGTTCTTCATCCCGGCCCGCTCCAGCCGCGCGAGGATGCGATCCATCTGGTCGGCCAGGTTGTCCATCGCCGCCTGCGGCGTCTTCTCGCCGGTGACGGCCGTCGCGACGTTCTGCCACCACAGCTGCGCGAGCTTCGGGTAGTCGGGCACGTTCGTGCCGGTCGGCGTCCACGCGATGCGCGCCGGACTGCGATAGAACTCGATCAGCCCGCCGTACTTCGCTGCATTCTTCGTGAAGTACTCGTGGCGGATGTCGCTGTCGCGGATGAACGTGAGCCCGACGATCGATTTCTTCAGCGACACCGACTTCGACGTGACGAACTGCGCGTACAGCCACGCAGCTGCCATGCGCTTCGCGTCGACGCCGCGCAGGAACGTCCACGAGCCGACATCCTGGTAGCCGTTCTGCATGCCGTCCTTCCAGTACGGCCCATGCGGCGAGGGCGCCATGCGCCACTTCGGCGTACCGTCGGCGTTGACGACCGGCAGCCCGGGCTTGGTCATGTCCGCGGTGAACGCCGTGTACCAGAAGATCTGCTGCGCGATTTCGCCCTGCGCCGGCACCGGGCCGGATTCGGAGAACGTCATGCCCATCGCCTGCGGCGGCGCGTACTTCTTCATCCAGTCGATGTACTTGGTGAGCGCGAACACCGCAGCGGGCGAGTTGGTCGCGCCGCCGCGCGCCACTGACGCACCGACCGGCGTGCACTTGTCGGCGGCGACGCGGATGCCCCACTCGTCGACCGGCATGCCGTTCGGGATGCCCTTGTCCGCCGAGCCGGCCATCGATAACCAGGCATCGGTGAAGCGCCAGCCGAGCGACGGATCCTTCTTGCCGTAATCCATGTGGCCGTAGACGCGCTTGCCGTCGAGTTGCTTGACGTCGTTGCTGAAGAACGCAGCGATGTCCTCGTAGGCGCTCCAGTTGAGCGGCACGCCGAGCTCGTAGCCGTATTTCTTGCGGAACTGATCCTGCAGGTCCTTGCGCGCGAACCAGTCGGCGCGAAACCAGTAGAGGTTCGCGAACTGCTGGTCCGGCAGCTGATACAGCTTGGCGTCCGGCGCGGTGACGAACTTCGCGCCGATGAAATCCTGCAGGTCCAGGCCGGGATTGGTGTACGCCTTGCCGGCGCCGGCCATGAAGTCCGAGAGCGGCAGCACGGCGCCGTAGCGGTAGTGCGTGCCGATCAGGTCGGAGTCGGTGATCCAGCCGTCGTAGATCGAGCGGCCCGACTGCATCGAAGTCTGCAGCTTCTCCACGACGTCGCCTTCCTGGATCAGGTCGTGCTTGACCTTGATGCCGGTGATCTCCTCGAAGGCGCGTGCCAGCGTCTTCGCCTCGTACTCGTGCGTCGTGATCGTCTCCGAGACGACGCTGATCTCGCCGACACCCTGTGCCTTGAGTTGCGCGGCGGCGCCGATGAACCATTTCAGCTCGGCGAGCTGCTGCTCCTTCGAGAGCGTGGAGGGCTGAAACTCCCGATCGATCCAGCGCCGCGCCGCGGCCTCGTCGGCGAGCGCCGGCGCTGCAGCCAGCACCAGCAGCAGCGAAAAGAGCATTTTGTTCATCGTTCCCCCTGAACCTACGCGTACCGCATGATCGCAACCAGCGCGGCGGCGCTCAAGCCTGCGCCCCACCATTGCGGCAGATCCGTCAGGCCGGCCCACGCGAGATTGACGTAGGCCGCGGCGAGCAGGCCGATGAACAGGCGATCGCCGCGCGTTGTCACGAGCGGCAGCAGGCCCCGGCGGGCGACCGTCGGCGAGCGCAACTCCCACACCGTCATGCCGAGCAGCAGCAGACCGATGCATGCGAAGAAGATCGCGACCGGCGGCGTCCACGCCATCCACGACAACAGCGACATCACACTCTCCCCATCGCGAAGCCCTTCGCGATGTAGTGACGGACGAAATAGATCACCAGCGCGCCGGGCACGATCGTCAGCACGCCCGCTGCTGCGAGCGTGCCCCAGTCCATGCCGGCTGCCGAGACGGTCCGCGTCATGGTCGCGGCGATCGGCTTCGCGTCGACCGAGGTCAGCGTGCGCGCGAGCAGCAGCTCGACCCAGGAGAACATGAAGCAGAAGAACGCCGTGACGCCGATGCCCGCCTTGATCAACGGCAGGAACAGCCTGACGAAGAAGCGCGGGAACGAATAGCCGTCGATGTACGCGGTCTCGTCGATCTCGCGCGGCACCGCCGACATGAATCCTTCGAGGATCCACACGGCGAGCGGCACGTTGAAGACCATGTGCGCGAGCGCGACGGCGAGGTGCGTGTCCATCAGGCCGATCGCCGTGTACAGCTGGAAGAACGGCAGCAGGAACACTGCGGGCGGCGTCATGCGGTTGGTGAGGAGCCAGAAGAACAGGTGCTTGTCGCCCAGAAACGAGTAGCGGGAAAACGCGTACGCCGCCGGCAGCGCGACCGTGACGGAGAGGATCGTGTTGAGCACCACGTAGATGATCGAGTTGAGGTATCCGTCGTACCACGCCGGGTCGGTGAAGATCGTCGCGTAGTTCGCGAGCGACAGCGATTCCGGCAGCCACGCGAACGTACCGGTAATCGCGAGATTGCTGCGCAGGCTCATGTGCACCATCCAGTAGATGGGTGCGAGCGTGAACGCCAGATACACGGCGAGCAGCAGCCAGCTGCGCTTGTTTCTCACTGCTGGCGCCTCATTGCGGGTCCTTCATGAAGTTGTACAGCACGAAGCACAGCAGCAGGATGATCAGGAAGTACACCAGCGAGAACGCCGCCGCGGGGCCGAGATCGAACTGGCCGACCGCCTTCTGCGTGAGGTATTGGGAGAGGAATGTCGTCGCCGTGCCGGGGCCGCCGCCGGTCAGCACGAACGGCTCGGTGTAGATCATGAAGCTGTCCATCAGCCGCAGCAGCAGCGCGATCGTGAGCACGCCGCGCATCTTCGGCAGCTCGATGTAGCGAAACACGGCCCAGCGCGACGCGCCGTCGATGCGTGCAGCCTGGTAGAACGGTTCGGGAATGGCGCGCAGGGCGGCGTACGAAAGCAGCGCGACCAGCGGCGTCCAGTGCCACACGTCCATCACCAGCACGGTCACCCAGGCATCCGTCGGATCCTGGCTGTAGTTGTAGTCGACGCCGAGTTGCGTGAGCACGTAGCCCAGCAGGCCGATATCGCCGCGCGCGAAGATCTGCCAGATCGTGCCGACGACGTTCCACGGAATCAGCAAAGGCATCGCGAGCAGGACGAGCACGAGCGAGGCGCGCCAGCCGCGCTCGGGAATTGCCAGCGCCAGTGCGATGCCGAGCGGGATCTCGATCGCGAGCACGGCGGCGGTGAAGATGAGCTGTCGATAGAGCGCGCCGTGCAGCTCGGGATCGCGCAGGATCTCCTGATACCACTCCATGCCGACGAAGACGGCCTGATCCGGGCCGAGGATGTCCTGCACCGAATAGTTGACGATCGTCATCAGCGGTATCAGCGCCGAGAAGGCCACGCTGATCAGGACGGGCAAGACGAACCACCACGCGCGCTGATTCACGGGCTTCGCAGAGCTCACGGCACTCTCCGCTCGTCTGCGTAGAGCGCGCAGCGCGTGGGCGGCAGGCAAGCGAAAACACTACCCGCCGGCGGGGCGCTTGCACTGCGCAGTTTCGCCCAGGCGAACGATGCTCCGACTTCCAGTCGCACCATGGTGTGAATGCCCTGGTCGTGGATCGCTGCGACGCGCGCCGGAACGCGATTCGGCCCTGGCGCCGCAGCGAGCTCCAGGTATTCGGGCCGCACGCCGATCGAGAGCGGCGCGCCGCCCGGCGGCGCCTGCTTGCTGCTCGTCTCGATGCGTACGCCGCCGATGGTGGCGGCGCCGGCGCTCCACTCGCAGGCGAGGAAGTTCATGCCGGGCGAGCCGATGAAGTGTCCGACGAAGCGGTGCGCCGGCGTTTCGAATAGCTGTTCCGGCGTGCCGACCTGGACGATCTCGCCCTGGCTCATCACCACGACCTGATCGGCGAACGTCAGTGCTTCGGTCTGGTCGTGCGTGACGTACAGCAGCGAGAGTTTGAGCTGCTGGTGGATCTGTTTGAGCTTGCGGCGCAACAGCCACTTGAGGTGCGGATCGATCACGGTCAGTGGCTCGTCGAACAGCACCGCTGCGACGTCCGGTCGCACCAGGCCCCGACCCAGCGAGATCTTCTGCTTCTGATCCGCCGACAAAGCGCGCGCGCGGCGCGTGAGATCCGCGCGCAGCTCGAGGATGTCCGCGACTTCTTCCACGCGCCGCCGCAGCCGCGTGCCGCTCCAGCCGCGATTGCGCAACGGAAAGGCGAGATTGTCGAACACCGTCATCGTGTCGTAGACGACGGGAAACTGGAACACCTGGGCAATGTTGCGCGCTTCCGGCGCCAGCGCGGTGACGTCCCGGCCATCGAACGACACCTTGCCGCGGGTCGGTGCAATCAATCCCGAGATGATGTTGAGCAGTGTGGTCTTGCCGCAGCCGGACGGACCGAGCAGCGCGTACGCACCGCCGTCGTTCCACCTCATCGTCATCGGTCGCAACGCCCATGCGTCCGCTGCGCCCGCGTAGCGATGACCGACGTCTTCGAGGTCGATGTGCGCCACGCTCAGCTCTCGGGCGCGAACAGCAGGCGTCCGTTGCCATCGAAGCCGTACAGGCTCGCGGGACGGACGTACAGCGTGCAGAGCTCGTTGAGCGCGAGATCGTGGACGCCGGGGATCTGCGCGACCAGGCGCACGTCGTCGCGCGCCAGGTGGACGAATGTTTCGGAGCCGCTGATCTCTGCGAGCTCGACCCGTCCGCTGAGCGCGAGGTGCCCAGGCACGCCCGTGAGCGAGAATTCGTGCGCGCGAATTCCCAGTACGATTTCGCTTGCCGGCGTTTGCGTGACCGGCAATCGCACGCCGTCCGCGAGCGCGCCGACAGGGATGACGTTCAACGGCGGATCGCTGAACGCGCGTGCGGCAGCCAGCGTCGCGGGGCGGCGGAACACCTCGATCGTCCGCCCCGACTGCAGGACCCGACCCTCGGCGAGCAGCGCGGTGTGACCGCCCAGCTGCAACGCTTCGAGCGGCTCCGTCGTCGCGTACACCACAGTCGTTCGCCCGCCGGCGAAGAGTTGCGCGAGCTCCGCGCGCAGTTCTTCGCGGAGCTTGTAGTCGAGGTTGATGAGCGGCTCATCGAGCAGCAGCAACGCCGCATCCTTCGCGAGCGCGCGGGCCAACGCCGTGCGTTGCTGCTGGCCGCCCGACAATTCGGCGGGATAGCGCGCGAGAAACGGAGCGAGCCGCAAGGTTTCCGCCAACGCAGTCACGCGTGTGCGGATCTCCGCTTCGCTCTTGCGGGCGACTCGCAGCGGCGAGGCGATGTTCTCGTAGACCGTCAGCGACGGGTAGTTGATGAACTGCTGATAGACCATCGCGACATTGCGCTGGCGCACCGGGATGCCCGTGAGGTCGGTTTCGCCTTCGAGCAGCCGTCCTGCCGTCGGCCGATCGAGTCCGGCCATGATCCGCAGCAGCGTGGTCTTGCCGGCGAGCGTCGCGCCGAGCAGCACGTTGATCCCGCCCGCGGCGAGCGACAGATCGACGTCCTCCAGCCATTGCTCGGACCCGACGCGATAGTTGATCCCGCTCAGGCGCAAGCGGTCGACCCCGCGCCGAGTGCTGCGGCGAGCCGGTTCTGCTCGGCGTCCGACATGTGCAATCCCAGCTTGCTTCGACGCCAGAGGATGTCTTCGTCGGTCATCGCCCACTCGTTGCGCGTCAGATAGTCGATTTCCGCCGCGGTGAGCCCGGCGCCGTAATGCTCGCCGAGATCGGCGAACGACGTGGCGCCGCCGATGATCGCCTCGACGCGCGTGCCGTAGGCGCGCGCGAGTCGCCGCGCGACGGTGATCGGCAGAAATCGCCAGCGTTTGCGCACATCGATGACGAAGCGGCGGAAGTGCCGCGCGGGCAAATCGCCGCCGGGCAGCGGCGCACGATGCGTCCAGCAGCGCGGGCTGATGCCGAGCGGTTCCTGCAGTTTCTCGAGCGCGGTCTCGGCGAGACGGCGATACGTCGTGAGCTTGCCGCCGAAGATCGACAGCAGCGGCGGATGGTCAGGCGCTTGCGTCAGCTCTATTCGATAGTCGCGTGTGACGCGCGAGGCGTTCGCCGACGCGTCGTCCCAGAGCGGCCGCACGCCCGCGAAGGTCCAGCGCACGTCGCTGGGCGCGATCTGCCGCTGGAAGTAGCTGTTGATCGTGTCGCACAGGTAATGGATCTCGTCGTCCGCGATGTGCACGTGGGCGGGATCGCCGGAGAACGGCACGTCGGTCGTGCCGACCAGCGTCCACTTCTGCTCGTACGGAATCGCGAACACGATCCGGCCGTCGGGATTCTGCAGCATGAACGCGTGCTTCCCCGCGAACAGCCGCGGCACGACGATGTGGCTGCCCTTCACGAGTCGCACGCCGCTCTCGATCTGCACGGTGGGGAAGGATTTCAGCACCTGCTCGACCCATGGGCCCGCGGCGTTGACGATCGCGCGGGCGCGAATCTCGAGCGGTTCGCCAATGCCCGGTCGCACGCAACGCGCGCGCCACAGGCCGGCCTCGGCCGTCGCCGAGACGAACCGCGTGCGCGTGCGAATCGACGCGCCGCGTTGCGCGGCGTCCAGCGCATTGAGCACGACCAGCCGGCTGTCATCGACCCAGCAATCGGAATAGGAGAACGCGTGATCGATTCCGGGGCGCAGCGCGCCGTAGCTGCCGGAGCCGACACGCACGCTGCGCGAGGGCTGCAACGTGCGCCTTCCGCTGAAGTAGTCGTAGAAGAACAGCCCGAAGCGAATCTGCCAGCGCGGCCGCAGCCCGGGCACGTGCGGCAGGATGAACTGCATCGGCCGGACGATGTGCGGAGCGATGCGCAACAGGCGCTCGCGCTCGATCAGCGACTCGCGCACCAGGCGGAACTCGAAGAATTCGAGATAGCGCAGCCCGCCGTGTATCAGCTTCGTGGCCTTCGACGAGGTGCCCGACGCCAGATCAGACTGCTCGACCAGTGCGACCTTGAGACCGCGTCCCGCGGCGTCGCGCGCAATGCCGGCGCCGTTGATGCCGCCGCCGACGATGAGTAGATCGACGCAGTCCGTCACGCCGGCGATGATACAGGAAGAGAGGCGTAGACTCGCACCATGGGACAACGGGAATCGGCAACCGAGGCCGGACTGCGCATCGACAAGTGGCTGTGGTGCGCGCGTTTCTTCAAGAGTCGATCGCAGGCGACCGCTGCCGTCGCCGGCGGTCTCGTGCACGTCAACGGCGAGCGCATCAAGCCATCGCGCGCTGTGCACATCGACGATCGGGTCGAGATCACGCGCGACGAGTTGCGATTCGAGGTCGTGATCTGCGGCCTACCCGTGCGGCGCGGCCCGGCGCCGGAAGCGCGCAGCCAATACGTCGAGACCGAAGCGAGCATCGCGGCGCGCGAGCAGCAACGCGAGCGCTCGCGACTCGCCCCGCCGGCTCCGGACGGCCGCCCCGACAAGCACGCACGCCGGCTGCTGCGCGACCTCCGCCGCGGCTGATCCGTAGGTCGGGCTTCAGCCCGACTCTGCAAAGGCGCAGAATGCCTCAACGACGACACGAGCCAGGGGAACCCTATATGCAGATCACCCTCGATGTGAACGGCGAGTCGCGCACCGCCGACGTGGACGAGGACACACCCCTGCTGTGGGTGCTGCGGGAAACCCTCGGCCTGACCGGGACCAAATTCGGCTGCGGCGTCGCTGCGTGCGGGGCGTGTACCGTGCATGTGAACGGCACGGCAGTGCGCTCGTGCTCCGTGCCTGCCTCGGCGATGCAGGGGATGGCGATCAAGACCATCGAGGGGCTCGCGCCCAAGGAGCAGCCGCATGCGCTGCAGGCGGCGTGGATCGAGCACCAGGTTCCGCAATGCGGCTATTGCCAGTCGGGAATGATCATGGCGGCCGCGGCGCTCATCGCGCGCAATCCGCATCCGAGCGACGCTGAGATCTCGGCTGAAGTGACCAACATCTGCCGCTGCGGCACCTACGAGCGCGTCCGCCGCGCGATCCATTCCGTTGCGCAGGCTCCGAAAGAAGGAGGCGCGCCATGAACAAGTGGACCCGCCGCACCGTCATTGCGACCGGCGGCCTGATCGGCGGCGGTCTCGCGCTCGGCGTCGCCGGCATCGCGTTCGCGCCGAATCGCCTGCGCGTCACGCCGGACGGCCGTGCCGGCACTCCGCAGCTCACGACCTGGGTCAAGATCGGCGCCGACAACACCGTTTCGGTCGTCGTGCCCCATTGCGAGATGGGCACCGGCGTCCACACGGCGCTCGCGATGATGTGCGCCGAGGAGTTGGAGGCCGACTGGAACCAGGTGCGCATCGAAGAAGCACCGGGCACCGACGACTACGCGAACGGTTACCTGGTGCGGGTATTCGTGCCCGCCGTCGCGACCGTGCCGAAATACATGGAGCGCGGCATCGACTTCGCGACGTTCAAGCTGATGCAGATGATGGACATCCAGGTGACCGGCGGCAGCAGCGCAGTGCGCGGCACCGGCCATCTCGGCATGCGTCTCGCGGGCGCCGCAGCCAAAGCGATGCTGGTCGAAGCGGCCGCAAAACAGTGGCAGGTGCCTGCCGCCGAATGCAGCGCGAAGCTCTCGCGAGTGACGCACTCGGGGTCCGGTCGCTCGCTCACGTACGGCGAGCTTGCGCCGCAGGCCGCCTTGCTCACGCCGCCCGTGCATCCGCCTCTCAAGTCGCGCGACGAGTACACGATCGTCGGTCGGTCGACGCCGCGGATCGATATCCCGTCCAAGGTCAACGGCTCCGCGACGTACGGCGTCGACGTGACGCTGCCGCAAATGCTGTACGCGACCATCGCAGCGTCGCCTGTCTTCGGCGCGAAGCTCGTGTCGGTGGACACCGCGCCGGCCGAGGCGCTGCCCGGCGTCAAGAAAGTCGTGAAGCTCGACAACGCGGTCGCGGTGATCGCCGACGGCTACTGGCGTGCGCTCAAGGGCGTGCGCGCACTCGCGCCGAAGTTCGAGGACACGGGCAAGGGCTCCGAGACGAGCGACACGATCTACGCGGCGATCGGCGCTGCTCTCGACGGCGAGAAGAGCGACAAGCTGTTCGCGTCGGGCAAGGGCGGCGACGCGCTGCAGGGCGCGGCGAAAGTCGTCGAAGCCGAGTATCGCGTTCCATTCCTCGCGCACGCGACGATGGAGCCGATGAACGCGACGGCGCGCATCGCCGATGGGCGCTGCGAAGTGTGGACTGGCGTGCAGGATCCGCTCGCGGCGCGCAAGGTCGCCGCGGAAGCGTCGGGCCTGAAGCCGGAACAGGTGACGATCCACAACCAGCAGCTCGGCGGCGGATTCGGTCGCCGCCTGCCCGGGGTGATGGATTTCGTCGACCAGGCCGTGCGCATCGCGAAGCAGACCGCGCCCGCTCCGGTGAAGTTGATCTGGAGCCGCGAGGAAGACATCCAGCACGACTTCTATCGTCCCGCCGTCGTCGGTCGCTTCAAGGCGGCGCTCGCAGACGGCGGCGCGCCGCACGCGTGGATTGCGAAATTCAACATCAAGGATGACGCTGCGCTGCTGCCGTACGCGATCGAGCATCAGGACATCCGCGCCGTCGCCGCACCGACGCACGTGCGGATCGGCGCATGGCGCTCGGTCGCGCACACTCAGCACGGATTCTTCACCGAATCGTTCGTCGACGAGCTCGCTCACGCAGCGGGCAAGGATCCGTTGCAGTACCGCCGCGATCTGCTGGCGCATGCGCCGCGGCATCTCGCCGCACTCAACAAGGCGGCGGAGATGGCGGATTGGAGCACGCCGGCGCCGGCCGGCCGCGCACGGGGCATTGCGCTCGTCGAAAGCTTCGGCTCGATCGTGGCGGAGGTCGCGGAGGTCGAGATCGTCGACGGACGCGTCAAGGTGCATCGCGTCTGCGCTGCCGTCGACTGCGGCGACGTCATCAACCCGGACACGGCGACCGCGCAGGTCGAAGGCGGCATCGTCTTCGGTCTCTCGGCGGCGCTGTTCAACGAAGTGACGATTGCCGGCGGTCGCGTGGCGCAAACCAACTTCAATGATCTGCCCATGCCGAAGCTCGCCGATTCGCCGAGCATCAGCGTCGAGTTCATTCGCTCGGGCGCGGCACTCGGCGGTCTCGGCGAGCCCGGCGTGCCGCCGGTCGCGCCGGCGATTGCCAACGCCGTGTTCGCGCTGACGGGCAAGCGCGTGCGCAGCCTGCCTGTCAGGGTCTGACGCGTGCGCCATCGCGCCGGCGCGTTCTGCCGAGTTCTCGGTCACCGAGCAGATGCCGAACTTCGTGAAGTTCGCACAGGTCATCGGCGGTATTCCGGTGCGCGCTGCAGATCGCTTCGCTTGCGAGCGCCGCGAAGGCCGGCGTCGCCGGTGCTGAGGTCGAGCTCGACGATTACCCCGGGCTGCACTACAAGCCTGCTGCGCTGGGACAGCCGCTGAAGCTTCAGTACGGGTTTGACCCGCTGAACGAGCCACCCGGGCGTCCGGCCAGCACCGCCTGAATCTCGCTGACGATCGCCAGCGCAATCGTCTCCGGCGTCCGCGCACCGATGTCGAGGCCGATCGGCCCGTGGAGTCTCCCCGCGAGCCCCTGCGACCGTTCACCGAGCTCCTGCATCAGGCGCGCGCGCCGCGGCGCGGGGCCGAGCAACCCGACATAAGGTATCGCTGCGTGATCGGCGAGCGCGGCGAGATACGCCTGGTCCGACAGCAGGTGATGGCTCATCACGATTGCGGCGTCGTAGCGCGCCGCGCGCAGTTCCTTCGCGAGATCGCCTGCGGGATTCAGTGCGACGCGCTGCGCACGTGGAAAGCGCTCGGCAACGGCATAGGCCGGACGATGATCGAGCACGGTGACGTGCCAGTTCATCAAGCCCGCGATCTCGACGAGCGGCATCGCATCCGGCCCTGCACCTAGCACGAGCAGGCGAGGCGGCAGCTCCACCGGCGCGACCAGGAACGTGGCGCCCCCGGTCTCCACTGTAGTCGCGGCGCGCAGGCTCGCGGTTCCGTGCAGCACGTCGGCGACACCGGCGGGCAGCGCAGCCGCCGCATCCGTGCAGAACGCCGCGCCGAGCGGGTAGGCGGCGTTCGTCGACTGCGTGACCAGTGCGAAATTTCCCTGCACGCCACGACGGCGGCAGTCCTCGACGAAAGCGAACGGCTGATACTCGTTCACGCGATCGAGCCGCGTCATCAGGATCGACATGGCGCCTTCGCAGCCGAGGCCGATCCCCCAGATCAGATCGTCCGAGCTGCGCGTGTCGTAGTCGACGACGACCGGCGCTCCCGACAGGACCGAGCGTGCGCGCTCCATCAGGTCCGCTTCCAGGCAACCGCCGCTCAGCAGCCCGGCGGCGCTGCCGTCCGCAGCGATCAGCATCTGGGCGCCCGCTTTGCGGTACGTCGAGCCAAGCGTGCGGCTGACGGTCGCGAGCACGAGCGGCTCGCCGCGGTCGCGGCGGCTGCGAAAGAAATCGCCGAGCGAAAAGCCACTGTGATTCATGCGCTACGGTATCCTTCCGAGCCGGGCGGACCGCCGGTGCGGGGGCCCGATCTCACGGCGCGGGAGTTGTATATGAGCGTAGCAGGCAAGTGGCAGATTTCGATGGATACCCCGATCGGCACGCAGAAGTTTACCTGGGACCTGCAGCAGGCGGGCGGCGGGTGGCAGGGCACGATGAACGCATCGAACGGCTCGTCGGAGCTGAGCAACGTGCAGGTCTCGGGCCCCAACGTCGGTTGCAGCGCGAAGGTCACGACGCCGCTCGGACAGGTCGACGTGACCTTCGAGGGCGCCGTCACCGGCGACAAGATCGGCGGCACGTGCCGCACTCAGTTCGGCAACTTCCAGTTTTCCGGCGACCGCGGCTAGTTGCGGCGCCTCGACCAGGAGGATCTCTTCCATGCGAATTCTTTCTTACGCCCTGGCGCTCGCGCTGCTCTCGGCAGCGGGCACGACTGCTTCGTACGCTGCGGACGCGAAGGTCTCCTGCCAGCTCACGTTCACCATGAAGGGCTGGTCGGCGTTTTACAAAACGGCCAGCGGCAGCGGCACGATCAAGTGCAACAACGGACAGTCAAAGACCGTCAAGCTGACCGCCAAGGGCGGCGGGCTCACGGTCGGCAAATCGACGATCGAGGACGGCCACGGCGAATTCTCCGGGGCGACCGGCCTCAACGAGCTGCTCGGCTCGTATGTCGCCGCCGAGGCGCACGCCGGCGCGGTGAAATCGTCGCAGGCGCAGGTCATGACCAAGGGCGAGGTGTCGCTTGCGCTCAGCGGAACGGGCCGCGGCTGGGACCTCGGGATCGCGTTTGGCAAACTGACGATCGAGTGACGATCGAGTGACCCCGAGGGGGCCGCCGAACGATAGAATCTGTCGGGGTCGTTGAGGGGGACGAGCCGGATATGTCAGCAGCCCAGGCGCAACGCTCGGATGTCGCAATCGTCGACGTGCTGCCGCAGCATCGTTTCGACGAGCAGGCGCTGTGGCGCTACCTCGAGGGGCAGCTCGACGATTTTTCCGGACCGGCCGAGCTGCGCCAGTTCCAGGGCGGCCAGTCGAATCCGACGTTCCTGATCCAGACGCCGACGAAGAAATACGTCCTGCGTAAGAAACCGCCGGGCAAGCTGCTGCCTTCCGCACACCTGGTCGAGCGCGAATATCGCGTCCTGCGCGCGCTGCCGGGCACGGACGTGCCGGTGCCGAGCGCGCGGCTGCTGTGCGAGGACCCCGCGATCATCGGCACGTCGTTCTACGTGATGGATCACGTCGAAGGTCGCGTCATCACCAGCGTCACGCTGCCGCAACTGAATCCATCCGAACGCGCCAGCGTCTATGACGACTACGCGCGCATCGGTGCGGCGTTGCACGCCGTCGACTTTCGCGCCGTCGGGTTGAGCGATTTCGGCAAGCCCGAGGGGTACGTCGCTCGCCAGCTGGACCGCTGGACCAAGCAATACATGGCGTCGAAGACCGACGAGAACGCCGACATGGAACGGCTGATCGCCTGGCTCGCCGCGCACCTGCCAGCCGCCGACGAGACGGCGATCGTTCATGGCGACTATCGCATCGGCAACACGATCATTCATCCGACGCAGCCGCGCATCATCGCCGTGCTCGACTGGGAGCTCGCGACGCTTGGCCATCCGCTCAGCGATCTTGCGTACGCGTGCATGTACTACCACCTGCCGGCGGGCGAAGGCCGCGGCGGAATGGCGGACGTGAACCTGCGCGAGCTCGGCATCCCCGACGAAGACGCGTTCATCGCGAGCTATTGTCGTCATGCCGGCCGCGCCCGCATCGACAACTGGCCGTTCTTTCTCGCGTTCTCCTGTTTCCGCATGGCGGCGATCACGCAGGGCGTGTACGCGCGCGGGCTGCAGGGCAACGCGGCCGATCCGCGCGCACTCACGTACGGCGGCATCGCCAAGACTTTCGCCGCGACCGGCCTGAGGCTGGCCGCGCGCAGCATGTAGATCGGGCTTCAGCCCGACCAGAGGCAGCACCCCTATGTCCGCACAACTCAAATCCGTCGACCAGCTCGAGAGCTTCCGTCGCGAGACGCGCGCGTGGCTCGAGGCCAACTGTCCCGCCGAGATGCGCCAGCCCGTCGCGGAGGAAGGCGACGTTTGCTGGGGCGGACGGCGCTGGAAATTCAAGAACGACGCGCAGCGCGTGTGGCTGGAGCGCATGGCGGAGCGCGGCTGGACCGTGCCGGAATGGCCGAAGGAGTACGGCGGCGGCGGGTTGAGCAAGGAAGAAGCGCGCGTGCTGCGCGAAGAGATGGCGCGCCTCACGTGCCGTCTGCCGCTGACGTCGTTCGGCATCTCGATGCTCGGCCCGGCGTTGCTCAAGTACGGCAACGAGCAGCAGAAGCGCGAGCACCTGCCGAAGATCGTGCGCGGCGAGATCCGCTGGTGCCAGGGCTATTCCGAGCCCGGCGCCGGCTCCGATCTCGCGTCGCTCAAGACGCGCGCGGAGGACCAGGGCGATCACTTTCGTCTCAACGGCTCGAAAATCTGGACCAGCTACGGCGACAAGGCCGACTGGATCTTCTGCCTGGTGCGCACCGACTTCGCGGCGAAGAAGCAGGAAGGCATCAGCTTCGTGCTGTTCGATATGCACTCGCCGGGCATCTCGACCCGGCCGATCCGCCTGATCTCCGGCTACTCGCCGTTCACGCAGACCTTCTTCGACAACGTGCAGGTGCCGAAGGAGAACCTGGTCGGTGAGCTGAACAAGGGCTGGACGATCGCGAAGTACCTGCTCACGCACGAGCGCAACATGATCGGCGGCATCGGCACGCAGCGGCAGACGCCGCTCAGCCAGCTTGCGATCAAGAGCATCGGGCTCGCCTCCGGCCGGCTCGCCGAAGGCACGCTGCGCGCCGACATCGCGCGCTTCGAGATGGATGCGCAGGCGTTTGCGCTGACGATGGGCCGCGTCATGGACGAGGCCAAGGCAGGTAACGAGACCGGCGCGGTCTCCTCGATGCTGAAGTACTACGGCACCGAGCTGAACAAGCGCCGCGCCGAGCTGGCGATGTCGATCGCCGGCACCGAGGGCCTGAAGTTCGACGGCCAGACGCAGATCGATCTCGCACCGGTGTGGTTGCGCACGAAGGCGAACTCGATCGAGGGCGGCACGTCTGAAGTGCAGCTGAACATCATTGCCAAGAACGTGCTGCGGCTGCCGGGGGCCTGAGGAACACACCATGTCGCTCGTTCTGAACGAAGATCAACTGATGTTCCGTGATGCGGCGAAGCGCTTCGCCGCGGAACGTGCGCCGGTCGCGCAGCTGCGCAAGCTGCGCGACGACAACGACACGGTCGGGTTCGACCGCGAAGTCTGGAAGGAGATGGCGCACATGGGCTGGGCCGGCGTGCTCGTGCCGGAAGAGCACGGCGGGGCAGGGTTCGGCTACGTCGGCGCCGGCCTCATCGCCGAGGAAGTCGGCCGCAACCTGAGCGCCACACCGCTGCTGTCGACGGCCGTGCTCGCCGTGACGGCGCTGTTACGCGGCGGGTCGGCTGCGCAGAAGGAAGCATTGTTGCCCGGGATTGCCGGCGGCGATCTGCTGGTCGCGCTAGCTTCCGACGAGCGCAATCGCCACGCACCGCACAGCATCGCGACGCGCGCGACCGGCGGCAGCGGCAAGTTCAAGCTCAGCGGCCGCAAGATTCACGTACTCGACGGTCACGTCGCGGACCGGCTCATCGTCACGGCGCGCACCTCCGGCGATGTAGAGAGCCGCGATGGCATCACGCTGTTCCTGATCGATGCCAAAGCGAGCGGCGTCAGCGTGACGCGTACGCAGACCGTCGACAATCACAACGCCGCGACGATCGAGTTGCGCGATGTGGCTGCGAGCGACGGCGACGTCATCGGCACGTTCGACAAGGGCGCAGTCGTTCTCGACGCGGTGCTCGATGCGGGCCGCGCCGTCATTGCGGCGGAGTTGCTCGGTGTCGCGGAGGAATCGTTCGAGCGCACGCTCGCCTACCTGCGCGAGCGCGAGCAGTTCGGCGCGAAGATCGGCACCTTCCAGGCGCTGCAGCACCGCGCCGCGCACCTGTTCTGCGAGATCGAGCTGGTGCGCTCGGTCGTGCTGCGGACGTTGCAGGCACTCGAGGCGCAGGAGCCGACGACGGCAAACCTGGTGTGCCTCGCCAAGGCAAAAGCCAGCGACGTGGCGCGCATCGCGACCAACGAAGCGGTGCAGATGCACGGCGGCATCGGCATGACCGACGAGTTCGACATCGGCTTCTTCATGAAGCGGGCGCGCGCGGCGGGCGAGACTTTCGGCGACTATTACTATCACGCCGACCGCTACGCGCAGCTCTCGGGCTACTGACCCTGAATTTCCTGGAATTTCCTGCCTGGAGCTTTCGTCGCGGCGTC
>DATEML010000039.1:0-11878 GCA_035275585.1 Steroidobacteraceae bacterium
CGCCGGAGTGTACCTGGAAGAATATGCGCCGAAGAATCGGATCACGGCACTGATTGAGATCAACATTGCGAACCTGGCCGGGGTGCCGTCGATCATCTGGGGCCTTGCGGGACTAGCGCTATTCATCTTCGCCATGCACATGGAGCGCAGCGTCCTCGCGGCCGGTCTGACGCTGGGCCTGCTCGTCCTGCCGATCGTGATCATCGCCAGCCGCGAAGCGATCCGCGCGGTGCCGAAGGCGATCCGCGAGGCGGCCTACGGCCTCGGCGCGACGCGCTGGGAAGTCACCAAGGACCACGTGCTCCCGTATTCGACCGGCGGCATTCTCACCGGCATGATCCTCGGCCTGTCGCGCGCGATCGGCGAGACCGCGCCGATCATCACGATCGGCGCGCTCAGCTTCATTGCCTTCCTGCCGCAGTCGCCGGTCAAGAGTGAGTTCCCGTTCCTGTCGTTCGCCTGGCTCAAGGATCCGTTCACGGCGATGCCGATTCAGATGTTCAATTGGGTGTCGCGGCCCGACCAGGCGTTCCAGGCGAACGCCGCCGCCGCGGGTGCGATTCTGCTCGGCATGACCTTGATCATGAACGCGGTCGCGATCTGGATTCGTTACCGGTTCCGCAAGAAAATCAACTGGTGATCCGCATGGAATCGACCGTCACCGCGCGCCCGCGCTCTGCCCAGGAGGATTCCGTGGCCAACGACGATGCCGCACGCAATGCGCAAAACTCGGCTCAGCAGACGGGCTCGGCGACGCCGCGCGTGTCCATCGCTGTCGACGATACGCGCAAGGTGCGCACGCTGAACGTCAAAGCGGCGGTCGAAAACCTCAACTTCTACTATGGTCAGCTGCGGGCGCTCAAGAACCTGACCATCCCGATCGCCGAGCGCCAGGTGACCGCGCTGATCGGCCCGTCGGGCTGCGGCAAGAGCACGTTCCTGCGCTGCTTCAACCGCATGCACGACCTGCAGCCGGACACGCGCTACGAGGGCAGCATCACGTTGCACCCGGACAACCTCAACCTGATCGGCCCCGGCGTCGATCCGATCGAAGTGCGCATGCGCATCGGGATGGTGTTCCAGAAGCCGAACCCGTTCCCGAAGTCGATCTTCGAGAACGTCGCGTACGGCTTGCGCCTGCGTGGCCTGCGCAATCGCGCAACGCTGGCAGAAGAGGTGGAGAAGGCGCTGCGGGCGGCGGCACTGTGGGATGAGGCGAAGGATCGTCTGCAGGATTCAGCGCTAGCCCTGTCAGGCGGCCAGATGCAGCGACTGTGCATCGCGCGCGCGCTCGCGACCAAGCCGGAAATCCTGCTGTTCGACGAGCCGACTTCCGCACTCGATCCGATCGCGACGGCGAAGATCGAAGAGCTGATCTCGACGCTGCGCGACCAGGTGACGGTGCTGATCGTCACGCACAACATGCAGCAGGCCGCGCGCGTCAGCGACTACACCGCGTTCATGTACCTCGGCGAGCTGATCGAGTTCGACGAGGCGGCGAAGATCTTCACGAATCCCGCGAAGAAGGCGACGGAAGACTACATTACGGGTCGCTACGGCTGACCCGCTGCCGCGGGAGCGCACACTGATGCTATCCGACCCGGTGGAAGGTCACACCGCGAAGGCGTTCGACGGCGCACTGACTCAGTTGCGCCTGCACGCCGTCGGCATGGGCGGGCTGGTCATCGACCAGGTTTCGACGGCAGTGCGCGCGCTGCTCGAAGCCGACGCAAATCTTGCCCAGACCGTGCTTGCGCGCGAGTCGCAGGTCAACGATCTGGAGCGCGCGGTCGACCGCGAAGCATTCGAGCTCATCGCCCTGCATCAGCCGGTCGCCGGCGACCTGCGCATGGCGACGGCGGTGTCGCGCATGACGGTCGAGCTGGAGCGCGCCGGCGACGAATCGAAAAAGATTGCGCGGTTCGCCGGACGCATGGCGGGCGGTGAGCCGCAAGGGCCGGTACGTGCAGTGGCGCGCTATCTGCAGCACATGGCGGACCTGACTACCGGAATGCTGCGCGACGCCGTGCGCTCGCTCGACGAATCCAATTCCGACCTGGCCGAGCGCGTGCGCGCACGCGATTCCGAGCTCGACGCGGAGTTCGCTGCAGCTTTGCGCCAGTTGCTGACGCTGGCGATGCAGGATCAGCGTTACCTGGGCGTGACCATCGACACGGTGTTCGCGCTCAAGGGTCTCGAGCGCATCGGCGACCACGCGAAGAACATCGCCGAGCAGGTGGTGTTCATCGCCAGCGGCCGCGACATGCGGCACAAGAAGAGCGCGAGTCAGACGTCAGCCTGATGTAAGAGTCGGGCTGAGGCCCGACCTGTGCGCCTGACCTGCCGGTCGCAGCGCGATACTGAGCAGGAACCACTGGGCGATCGTGATCAGCACGCCGATCTGATCGGTCGTGCCGTGCGGCTCGCCGACTCGCAGCAGCAGGAGTTGCATCGGCAGCAGCGCCGTCAGTACCAGCGCCCAGCGAGTGTTTCGCTGCGTCCAGTGAGTCCACGCGGCTCGCGGCGTCGCGATGCGTGCATCGCGCACGATCCAGAACAGGACTGCAGCGGCCGCGACGCCCATGAACGCCGGCGCGGCGACCGCGAACGACACGTCGACGCCCAGCGTGTCGCCCTGGAAGCGCAGTGAGGCCGGATCCGAGATGGCGGCCGACGCCGTCGTGAAAGCGAGATAGAGATGCCAGCCGCCGAATAGCGCGTAGAACGCTGCTCGCGGCCCGCGCCATGCCAGATACTGAAGTGCGATTGCCAGCAGCGATGCGATCGCCACGAACCAGTAGTCGCCGCTCGTGCCGCGGCCGCTAAAGCCAAAGCCACCCCATTGGTACGACGCGCCGTCGAACAGCCCGCGCACGAACGGTAGCCAGAAGACCAGAGTGGTAAGCGCTGTCCACAGCAGCAGCCCTTGCAGTAGCCGATCGGAACGCCCGCTCGAACCAGCCATGCCCCGTCCCCCATTCGTTGTCGTTGCCGCGGGGTTGTGACGCGGCCCGGGCGGGGAAAGGTTGCACGGCGGTCGGCGAGCGGGCCTGTGCGCGCTCCTTCAGAACGAGAACGTCATCACGAACGCGACCGAGCCGGCGTCGCCAAACTCGTAGCTGCCCGAGCGCACGCTCGCGCCGAGCGTCATCACGTCGTTGACGCGCTTGCCGAAGCCGAGCTCCCAGAAATACTCGTAGCCGCGCTGGAGGTCTGTCTCGACGTCGTCGTCGTGCAGCAGCCAGCCCTTTTCGCTGGTGAGCTTCCACTTGGCGCGTCCGGCCTTCGGTACCAGCTGCCAGCCGTCGCCGAGCTCGAACTGGTAGCCGAGCGCGGCGTAATCCTGGCGCAGCACGAACTCGTCGTCGGCGTTGAAGAAACCGAAGTTGCCATAGGACTCCGTGCCGGCCTCGACCAGCAGACCGATCGGCGTCACGACTGCGAACGACACGCCGAGGCCGCCAGTGTCCAGCTCCGCGAGATCCTCGTCGACGTTGCGGAACTGATCGAGCTTGAGCACGCCGCGCCCGAGGCGCGGGCTGATCTGGAACTCGGTGCGCTCGGCGGCCAGCAGCGGAGTCGTCGTCGTCAGCGCGCACACGGTCGCGAACGCCATGCAGAGCTTACGCATGATGGAATCCCCTCGATTTGCAGTCACTGCGGCGAACGCTAGAGCCCTGCGGCGCGCCGAGGCAATCGAGCCGCACGAAGTGTCGTATCCCGGTACATCGGGGCACGCAATCCATGACCGGGCGCTGAACCGTCGGTAAACGCTGCGCACGCGTGGACAGTGCGACAGCCGCGCGCAATCATTCGCCTACGCGAGACACCGGGGTGCTGACGTGAGCGAAACGGCGCAGATCATTGACGTCCTGAAACGCACGCTGAAGACGCGCGGCCTGACCTACCGCGACCTCGCGCGGCGGGTCGGCCTCAGCGAGGGCTCGATCAAGCGGGTGTTTTCCGCCGAGACGTTCACGCTGCAGCGGCTGGAGCACATCTGCACTGCCATCGGCATCAGCATGAGCGAGCTGATGCGCGCCGCCGCCAATTCGCACGAGGCCGGCTCGCAATATCTGAGCCTGGAGCAGGAGCAGCTGCTCGCGACGGACTCACGCCTGCTCGCGTGCTTCTACCTGCTGCTCAACGGACGCAGCAGCGCGGAGATCCTGCAGCGCATGGATCTGTCCGAGCGCGGCCTGCGCGAGCTGTATGTGCGGCTCGACGACGCGCGGCTGGTCGAGCTGCAGCCGCGGCTCAAGGCGCGGCTGCGGGTAGGACCGGTGGTGAGTTTCCGTGTCGACGGGCCCGTGCATCGCGTGTACGAGCGACAGGTCAAGGCGGAATTTCTGCAATCGGAGTTTCAGGGCACCGACCAGGTGCTGCACTTCCGTTCCGCCGAGATCTCCGAGGCCTCGACGCGAGTGCTGGTGCGCAAGATCGAACAGCTCGCGCGCGATTTCGCCGAGCTGGCGGCGCTGGACGTCGGTCTGCCTGCCGCAGAGAAGAAGAACGTCGCGATGCTCGCGGCATTTCGGCCGTGGGTGTCGTCGATGTTCCAGGGCATCAAGCCGAAATCGTAGGTCGGGCTAAGGCCCGACCTACAGCCTGAGCAACTCGTTGATGCTGACTTTGGAGCGCGTCTGCGCGTCGACGCGTTTGACGATCACTGCGCAGTTCAGTGCGTATTTGCCGTCTTTCGAAGGCAACGCGCCGGGAACTACGACTGCGCCGGCGGGCACGCGGCCGTAGGAGATCTCGTCGCGCTCGCGATCGTAGATCCGCGTGCTGGCGCCGATGAACACCCCCATCGAGATGACCGCGCCTTCCTCGACGATCACGCCCTCGACGATCTCGGAGCGCGCACCGATGAAGCAGTTGTCCTCGATGATCGTCGGCGCGGCCTGCAGCGGTTCGAGCACGCCGCCGAGCCCGGCGCCGCCGGACAGGTGCACGTTGCGTCCGACCTGCGCGCAAGAGCCGACCGTCGCCCACGTGTCGATCATCGTGCCTTCGCCAACGTATGCGCCGACGTTCACGTACGAAGGCATGAGCACGGTGTTGGTCGCGACGTACGCGCCGCGCCGAACGATCGCGTGCGGCACTACGCGAACGCCCTCGCTGCGAAAGCGGGCTTCCTCGTAGTCGGCGTACTTGAGCGCGACCTTGTCGAAGAACTGCGTGAAGCCGGCGTCGATGGGGCGGTTGTCGTTGAGCCGGAACGACAGCAGCACGGCTTTTTTCAGCCACTGGTTGACGTGCCACTGACCGTTGCGCTTCTCGGCGACGCGGGCCTTGCCGGCGTCGAGCAATGCGATCGCCTGCTCCACGGCGTCGCGGACCTCCGCAGGCGCGCTCTGCGGGCTGAACTCGGTGCGGCGCTCGAACGCTGCATCGATCACGGCGGAGAGGGAGTCGGTCATCCAGTCACTCCTGGGAAGGCGGGCTGAAGCTCCGACCTGCAGAGATCGCGGATGCGCTTGGCAGCGTCAGCGCATTCGGGGACGGTCGCGACGAGCGAGATCCGCACACGGCCGCGGCCGGGATTGCCGTGCGGCGTGTCGCGTGCGATGTAGCTGCCCGGCAGCACCGTTACGTGCTTGCGCTCGAACAGCAGCCGCGTGAAGCGTTCGTCGTCGGGCACCTTCGGCCACAGGTAGAAGCTCGCCTGCGGCGCGTCGACTTCCAGCACCTCGCGCAGGACCGGCAGCACCGCCGCGAACTTGTCGCGGTACAGGCGACGGTTGTCGACGACGTGCTGGTCGTCGCTCCACGCCGCGATGCTTGCGTGCTGCGTCGGCAGCGGCAGCGCGCAGCCGTGATAAGTGCGGTATTGCAGGAACGCCTGGATCAGCCGCGGATCGCCGGCGACGAAACCGGAGCGCAGTCCAGGCACGCTCGAGCGCTTCGACAGGCTGTGAAAGACGACGCAGCGTTCGAAGTTCGTATGGCCGCTCGCGACCGCGGCCTGCAGCAGTCCGGGCGGCGGACGCGCTTCGTCGAGGTAGATCTCGCTGTAGCACTCGTCCGACGCGATCACGAAGTCGTAGCGATCCGCGAGCGCGATCGCGCGTTGCAGGTAATCGATGCTGGCAACCGCGCCGGTGGGATTGCCGGGCGAGCACAGAAACAGCACCTGGCAGCGCTGCCAGACCTCGGGCCGCACGTCGTCGAGAGCGGGCAAGTAAGCGTTCGCGCGATCGTTGCCGAGGAAGTGCGGCTGCGCGCCCGCGAGCAGCGCCGCGCCTTCGTAGATCTGATAGAACGGATTGGGCATCACGACCAGCGGTGCACGCGAGACATCGACCATCGCCTGCACGAACGCGAACAGGCCTTCGCGCGTGCCGTTGACCGGAATCAGCATCGTTTCGGGATCGACCGCGCCGGGACTGAGCTGAAAACGTCGCGTCAACCACGCGGCCGCGGCGGCGCGCAGCTGTGGAATACCCGCGGTCGTCGGATAGCTGCCGTATCCCGAGAGGTTCGCGGTCAGTGCCTGCAGCACGAACGGCGGCGGCTCGTGGCGCGGCTCGCCGATCGACATCGAAATGTGTGCCAGCGTCGCTGGCGGTTGCGCACCCGCGAGCAGCGCGCGCAGACGCTCGAACGGATAGGGCCGCAGCTGGCGGAGCGCCGGATTCATGCGCGACGGTCGAGCGATTCGGTCAGGCGCTGCGCCAGCCGCTGCTGCGCTTCACTCGTGAGCGGCCGGCCGGACTCGTCGGCGACGTAGAACACGTCTTCGGCGCGCTCGCCGACGGTCATGATCTTCGAGTTGTGGATGTCGACGCGCTCCGCCATGAACACTTTCGCGACGTGCGACAGCAGGCCGGGCCGGTCGCCGGCGATCAGCTCGACGATCGTGCGGCGGTTCACCGGATCTTCGCTGAAGGTGATCAGCGTCGGCGTCGTGAACATGCGCACCTGGCGCGGCGCGCGCCGCGTGACGGTCACGGCTGTGTGATCTTCTTGCGCCAGCACGTGCGCGAGCTGTTGCTGAATGTCGCGAATGCGCACCGGATCGCCGATCTCGTCGCCGGTGTCTTCCAGTACGTGATAGACGTCGAGGCTGCAGCCGTCGGCGGTCGGAGTGATGCGCGCATCGACGATCGTGAGGCCGAGCTGGTCGAGCAGGGCGGTCGTGCGCGCGAAGCTGTGCTGGCGATGCGACGTGTAAGTCGAGATGCCGGTGCCGCCGCGCCCCGACTGCTGCTGCATCGACACGAGCGAGCCGCTTTCGGCGCTATCGTGCCGCGCGAGCATGCCCGTGTGCCAGGCGATCTCTTCCGGCGTGTGCCGCAGGAAGTACGTATCGGTGAAGCGTTGCCAGACGCCTTGCAGCGCTGCTTCGTCCAGTCCCTCGCGCGTGATCAGCTCGCGGGCGCGCGCCTGGGTTTCGGCGATCAGCTGATCCTGGTCGATCGGGCTCTCCAGCCCGCGCCGCAACGCTTCGCGAGTGCGCTGGTAGAAGCCGGCGAACAGCGACGCTTTCCAGTTGTTCCACAACTTCGGATTCGTGCCGCGTACGTCGGCGACGGTGAGCACGTACAGATAGTCGAGATGGTTCTGGTCGCCGACCAGCTTCGCGAACTCGTGGATCACCTTCGGGTCCGAGATGTCCTTCTTCTGCGCCGTCACCGACAGCACCAGGTGATGGCGCACCAGCCACGCGACCAGGCGCGCGTCGTAGAGCGACAGCCCCTGCTCGAGGCAGAACGCCTCGGCGTCGACGCCGCCGAGCTCGGAGTGATCGCCGCCGCGGCCCTTGGCGATGTCATGGAAGATCGCCGCGAGATACGCCAGCTCCGGCTTCGGCAGCGACTGCATGATGCGCGACAGCTGCGGAAACTCGTGGTCGTATTTGGCCATCGCCAGCCGCCGCAGGTTGCTGACGACGAACAGCGTGTGCGCGTCCACGGTGTAGGCGTGGAACAGGTCGTACTGCATGCGCCCGACGATGCGGCCGAACGCCGGAATGTAGCGACCGAGCACGCCGTACAGGTTCATGCGCCGCAGCTCGTGCGTCACGCCGGTCGGTGCGCTCAGGATCTCGAAGAACAGCCGGTGATTGCGCGGATGCTGGCGGAACTCCTCGTCGATCAGCCACAGGTGGCGCGTCAGCTGCCGGATGGTCGAGGCGCGCACGCCGCGGATCGCCGGATTCTGCTCGAGCACGACGAACAGCTCGAGCATCGCCGACGGGTAGCGGTCGAACACGTCGTCGTGCGTGATCTCCACGTAGTCGTTGCGGATCTGAAAGCGCGGATTCACCGGCACCGGCGCGGCGTTCGGTCCGGTGAGGATGGCTTCGCGGAACAGCTGCAGCAGCATTTCGTTCAACAGGCTCACGTCCATCGCCGTGCGGTAGTAGCGCTGCATGAACTGCTCGACCGCGAGCGTGTAGGTCGCATCCTCGTAGCCGAACATCTTCGCCAGCCGGATCTGGTGATCGAACAGCAGGCGGTCTTCGCGGCGATTCGTCAGCACGTGCAGCGCGAAGCGGATCTTCCACAGGAACGCCTGTGCGGTCTTCAGCTTGCGCAGCTCGCTGCGCGCGAGGAAGCCGTGCTCGACCAGCTCCTCGAGCGAGTCGCCGCCGAAGTGACGCTTCGCGACCCAGCCGATCGTCTGGATGTCGCGCAGCCCGCCGGGGCTCGACTTGACGTTAGGCTCGAGGTTGTAGGCGGTGTCGTGGTAGCGGTGATGACGCGCCGTCTGCTCGGCGACCTTCGCCTCGAAGAAATCGCGCGTCGGCCAGACGCGCGCGGGTGCGAGCGCGCGCCGCATCGCTTCGAACAGCGGCTCCGGCCCGAACAGCAGGCGCGCTTCGATCATCGTGGTGGCGACGCTCACGTCCGCCGCGCTCTCGCGCTGACAGTCGTCGATCGTGCGCACGCTGTGACCGACTTCCAGACCGATGTCCCACATGAAAGCGAGGAAGCGCTCGAGGTTCGGCTGCCACGGCGCGGTCTCGCTCTTGGGCAGCAAAACCATGATGTCGATGTCGGAGCACAGGTTCAGCTCGCCGCGGCCGTAGCCGCCGACAGCGATCAGCGCGAGCTCGCGCACGTGCTCGCCCAGGTGCAGCGTCCAGGCGGTCTCGAGCAGCGCGTCGACCAGGCGCGCCCGGTCGCGCACCAGGCGCTCGACGGGCTCGTCGTCCTCGAAACGTTGCTTGAGGCGGTTGTCGCCTTCGGTGAGCGCGCCGCGGAATGCGGCGATGTCCGGCTTGTTGCCGGCCAGCGCGGCGGGCAGTCCGGTGAGGTAATCCCAACCCGGGTCGCTCACTGGGGTCGTGAGTTCGTCGAGGTCCTCGGGCGTGGTGACGGGCATGGCGGCCGCAGCGCGGGTGGCCGCGGCTTCAGCGTTCGGCCGCGCCCAGTGTGAGCACTTCGTAGCCGGTGTCGGTGACGAGCACGGTGTGCTCCCACTGCGCCGACAGCGAATGATCCTTCGTAATGACAGTCCAGCCGTCCGGCAGCAGCCGTACGTGGCGCTTGCCGGCGTTGACCATCGGCTCGACGGTGAACGTCATGCCGGCCTGCAGCTGCAGACCCTGGCCGCGCTCGCCGTAATGGAGCACCTGCGGGTCCTCGTGAAAGATCTGGCCGATCCCGTGCCCGCAATATTCCCGCACGATCGACAGGTGCTGCGGCTCGACGAATCCCTGGATCGCCGCGCCGATGTCGCCGAGATGCGCGCCGGGGCGCACCTGGCGGATGCCGATCCACATCGCCTCGTGCGTGACCTCGATCAGGCGCTGCGCGGCCGGCGCGATCTTGCCGACTGCGAACATGCGGCTCGTGTCGCCGTGCCAGCCGTCCTTGATGACCGTGACGTCGACATTGACGATGTCGCCCTGCTTCAGGCGCTTGTCCGGGCTCGGAATACCGTGGCAGACGACGTGATTCACCGACGTGCAGATCGACTTGGGGAAGCCGCGGTAATTGAGCGGCGCGGGGACCGCCTTCTGCACGTTGACGATGTACTCGTGGCAGCGCGCATTGAGCTCGTCCGTCGTGACGCCAGGCACGACATAGGGTCCGATCATGTCGAGCACTTCGGCCGCAAGGCGGCCGGCCGTCCGCATCTGGTCCTGCTGGGCCGGCGTCTTGATCGTCACCTGGCTGCCTCTCATGGCGCCCGTCCTCGTGGCGGCGCTGTCATCGGACGTTGGCCAGCGGGGCAGGGATTGCAGGAAGCTGCGCATCTAACACGCTCCCGCGGCGGACGGTAAAAACTTTTGGACGATCATGGACTTTATGGTATAAAGCGCGCGCTTTTTTCGCAACGAAATCTCGACCCCGCGGGCTCTGCCCACAAGGGTCATAACTCTCACACCTTGCCGACACATGTGACGGGGTGCTTGCGGTGCTCCCGCAGGTCGTCGCATGGGGCGGGTGGAGGCTCAACCCCAAAGGAGACTCGATCATGGCCAGCATGTCCATGCGGCAGATGCTGGAAGCGGGTGTTCATTTCGGACATCAGACCCGCTTCTGGAACCCCAAGATGGCTCAGTACATCTTCGGCGAACGCAATCGTATTCACATCATCAACCTCGAAAAGACCCTGCCGTTGTACAACGACGCGGCCGGTTTCATCCGCCAGGTCGTATCCGACGGCGGTCGCGTGCTGTTCGTCGGCACCAAGCGCTCGGCCCGCGAGGCCGTGCGGCAGGCGGCGATCCGCGCCGGCATGCCCTTTGTCAGCCACCGTTGGTTGGGTGGCATGCTCACCAATTTCAAGACGGTGCGGCAGTCGATCAAGCGACTCAGCACGCTCGATGAAATGTCGACCAACGGCACTCTCGAGCAGCACAGCAAGCGCGAGGCCCAGGGCCTGCGCCGCGAACGTGAAAAGCTCGAGCGCAGCCTCGGCGGCATCAAGGAGATGGAGTCGCTGCCGGACGTGCTGTTCGTGATCGACGTGGGTCACGAGAAGATCGCGATTCACGAAGCGAAAAAGCTGGGCATCCCGGTGGTCGCCATCGTCGACACCAATTGCACGCCGGATGACGTGGATTACGTGATCCCGGGCAATGACGACGCCATGCGCGCCATTCAGTTGTACGTTGAAGGCATTGCCGACGCCGCGCTGGAAGGCCGTTCGGCGATTCCGGAAGTGCCGGCGGGCGAAGACGAGTTCGTCGAGCTGGACGAAGAGGGCAAGCCGAAGCCGAAGGCTGCCGGCGCCCCGGCCCCGCGTCGCGATCGCAAGCCTGCGACCGTGAAGAAGAAAGGCCCGCCGCGCCGTCGCGGTCAGGATGAGAAGTTGCCTGGCGGGGGCCAGGTCGAGGAAGTCGTGGCCGCGGAAGTCGATGACGTCGAAGGCGACGTGTCGCCGGAAGAGTTCATGGCTCGTCGCCAGGCGGCGCTGGCCAAGCGCAAGCCGACCACCGGTACGCCGACCACCGGCACGCCCGGCACTGGCACGCCCGGCACTGGCACGACGGAGTAATTGAGTCATGGCCGTTACAGCAGAAGCCGTGAAGATCCTGCGCGAGCGTACTGGCGCAGGCATGATGGAATGTAAGAAGGCGCTGGTCGAAGCCAATGGCGACCTGGACGCCGCCGCGGAAGCGATGCGTAAGTCCGGTCTGGCGAAAGCCGACAAGAAGGCTTCGCGCGTCGCCGCCGAAGGCGTGATCGTTCTGGAGCGCTCGGCCGACGGCAAGCGCGCCGTGATCGTGGAAGTGAACTGCGAAACCGACTTCGTCGCTCGCGGCGATGACTTCCAGAACTTCGCCAAAGCGGTCGCCAAGGTGGCGCTCGACAAGCGTGTGGCCGACGTGGCCGGCTTGAGCGAGCAGGCCATTCCGGGCGGTCAGTCGATTGAAGAGACCCGCCGCGCGTTGATCGCCAAGATCGGCGAGAACATC